>JBCDEF010000060.1:0-14248 GCA_039179915.1 Planctomycetota bacterium
CGCGTCTGCTCGATGGGCTTGCTCGCCGAGCGTTGCTCGCCGACGGGCTGCCTGAAGTGCTCGAGGACCGCGATCGGTCCGATCTGAACGTGGGTTGGCTGGTCGGCCTTTTGGGCGACTCGCACGAGGTCACGGCCGCCGATCGCCGCTCGCTGATCAAGGGCGTCCGCTCGTGGATCGGCCGGCTGGAAGAACGCGGCGCGAGCACCGAGTGGATGCTGTGCCTGCGTCTGAACGAGCCGATCTCGATGGCGCCGCCGCCGGACACGCACGACCCCGAACGGCCGGTCATTGTCGAGCCTGCCGACGCGATGTGGTCGCTGAGCTTCCATCTCCAGCCGGTGGGGGTGGACGATGTGTTGGTCGACGCGGCCGATGTCTGGCTGCTCTCGGGCGATTCGGTGACGCTAGAGGGCCGGCAGCTCGACAAACCGCAGGAGCTGCTGCTGGGCGAGCTCGGGCGGGCGAGCCGGCTGTACAAGCCGCTGGAGCGTGCGCTCAACGAGTCGGAGCCGATCGACCTTTCGCTGACAACCGACGAGGCATACGAGTTTCTCCGCGAGATCCGGCCGCTGCTGCGCGAGCAGGGCTTCGGGGTGCAGGAGCCGGCGTGGTTCGGCAGCGCGTCGTCGCGGCTGGGCGCGAGGCTGCTGCTCGACGGCGACGAGTCTGCGCTCGACATGGAGCACGGCGCGTCGACGGCGGCCGGGCCTGCCCAGCTCGGGCTCGAGGCGCTTGTCGGCTACGAATGGCAGATCGCGGTCGGCGAGACCACGCTGACGCTCAAGGAGTTCGAGGCGCTCGCGGAGCGGAAGACCCCGCTGGTCCAGATCAACGGCCAGTGGGTCGAGATCCGGCCGGAGGATGTCGAGGCGGCGGTCAGCTTCATCCGCGAGAACCCGGGCGGCGAGATGAGCGTGGGCGAAGCGATCCGCATGGCCTTCGGCACCGACGCCCGCACCAGCGGGCTGAACGTCATCGGGCTCGAGACCAGCGGGTGGCTCGCGGATGTGTTCGGCTCGGGCTCGTCGGAAGCGCTGCCGGTGCTCGAGCAGCCCGAGGGCTTCATCGGCACGCTGCGGCCTTACCAGCTCCGCGGGTACAGCTGGCTGTCGTTTCTGGAGCGGTTCGGCTTCGGCGCGTGCCTGGCCGATGACATGGGCCTGGGCAAGACGATCCAGCTCCTCGCTCGGTTCGCGCAGGAACGCGAGCAAGCGGCCGCCCGCGGCGAAAGGGTCAAGCCGACGCTGCTGGTCGTGCCCACGTCCGTGGTCGGCAACTGGATGCACGAGGCCAACCGGTTCACGCCGGCGCTGAAAGTGCTGATCCACCACGGGTCGGAGCGCGAGCAGGGCGCCGAGTTCGTGGCCCGCGCGACCGCGCACGACCTGATCATCACAACCTACGCGCTGGCCAACCGGGACCAGGAGCTGCTGTCGGCGGTCGAGTGGGGCCGGCTGGTGCTCGACGAGGCGCAGTTCATCAAGAACCCGTCGGCCAAGCAGTCGCAGGCCGTCCGTTCGATCCCGGCGGACCGACGCGTCGCGCTGACCGGCACGCCGGTCGAGAACCGGCTCAGCGAGCTCTGGTCGATCATGGACTTCCTGAACCCCGGCTACCTCGGCCCGGCGGCGACGTTCCGCAAGAAGTTCGCCGTGCCGATCGAGCGGTACCGCGACGAGAACCGCGGCCGGCAGCTCCGATCGCTCGTGCGGCCGTTTGTGCTCCGCCGGCTCAAGTCCGATCCGAAGGTCGTCGGCGATCTGCCGCCGAAGGTCGAGAGCCGCGAGTACACCCATCTGACCAGCGAGCAGGCGGAGCTCTACGAGAGCACGGTCAAGCGGATGCTGACGGAAGTCGAGCAGGCCGAGGGCATGAAGCGGCGTGGCATCGTGCTGGCGGCGCTGGTGCAGCTCAAGCAGATCTGCAACCACCCGGCGCAGGCGCTCAAAGAGTTCGACAAGAACGCGACCGCCGCGCCGTCGGCGGCCCGCTCGGGCAAGACCACGCGTCTGATCGAGATGCTCGACGAGATCATGGCCGCCGGCGACCAGGCGCTGATCTTCAGCCAGTTCCGCCAGATGGGCCACATTCTCTCGATCACGCTGCGGCACGCGCTCGACCGCGATGTGCTCTTCCTCCACGGCGGCACGCCGCGGATGCAGCGGCAGAAGCTCGTCGAGTCGTTCCAGAAGGCCGACGGCTCGTCGCCGATCATGCTTGTCAGCCTCCGGGCGGGCGGCGTGGGACTGAACCTGACGGCGGCGAACCATGTCTTTCACTTCGACCGCTGGTGGAACCCGGCGGTGGAGAATCAGGCCACGGACCGGGCGTACCGCATCGGCCAGACGCGGACGGTCCAGGTCCACAAGTTCGTCTGCCGCGGCACGCTCGAAGAGCGGATCGACGAGATGCTCGAGGCCAAGACTGAGCTGGCCGAGCAGATCGTCGGCTCGGGCGAGCAGTGGCTAACCGAGCTCGATACCGACGCGCTCAAGGAACTGCTGACGCTCCGCGACGACGCGGTCGGCGAGGAGTAAACCGACCGCATGCAGCCCCCGCGATACCAGAAGCCGTCGCACGTCCCGGTCCACAACCGGCCGCAGGAACGGACCAAGAACCCGCGTCGCGTCCGCGGCGGGGTCAAGGTGCCCTCGACCGCCCGCGCCAGCGAGAGCTGGGCGGGCCAGCGGTGGCTGCGGCTGATCGAGGAGGGCGTCGAGCCTTCGATACAAGCCGAGGCGCTCGAGTACGCATCGCTCGGGCAGACCCGTTCGATCGGCTACGAGACGGGTCGGATCGATGCGGCCGTCCAGGGCCGCTCGCCGCGGGCCTACCGCGTGCGGATCGAGCTTGCGCCGTTCGACGCATCCCAGTGGGAGCGTGTGCTCGCGACGATGATCGAGCAGGCCAAGTACGCGGCCAAGCTGCTAGCGGGTGAGCTGCCGACAAATATTGAGGAGCTATTCGCCCCGCTCGGGCTCCATCTGTACCCGCAGCAGCCCTCGGACCTCATCCCGACCTGCAATTGCGAGGAAATCAAGCAGGACCCCGGCGGCTGGTGCAAGCACACGGTGTGTGCGGCGTTGATCACCGCCGACCGCCTTGCCGAGGACCCGTGGCTGATCTTCACGCTCCGCGGGATGACGAAGCAGGATGTGCTCGAGCACCTGCGGCACTCCCGGCTGGTGCCCGCGAGCGCCGACGGGTCGGCTCCGGTGTATGTGCCGCACATCGCCCCGATCGAAGCCTACGAGCCGCCGCCGCTTGAAGAGTGCCTCGACCGTTTCTGGGAGCCGGCGGCCTCTCTTGAGCATCTGCACCTGACCATCGACAAGCCCGAGGTGAGCCACCCGCTGCTCCGCCGGCTCGGCCCGAGCCCGTTCGAGGGGACGCGGTTCCCGCTCGTGGGCCTGCTGGCGACCTGCTACGACGTGATCAGCGAGGCCGTGATCGAGCGGGAGCGACGGCGTGAGAACGAGTCGGACGCGGCACTCCCACCGCCCGAGCAGGACACGGGCGAGCGCACGGACTAAACTCCTTCGGGCCGGGTGTGACAAGGCAGAGGCCGAGGCACGCCCATGGGCGACGGCCGGCAGCGGGAAACCCCGTGCCGCGGAAGGTCGCCGTCCAGCTCAGGCATCGGGCTTGTCTCGGTGCCCAGTCCGCGGCCGGCGCTTCGGGAGCCTCTTCCCGGGCCCGTCGGACGCGTTGGTTCGATGGGCTTTCCGATGCTCGCTCGCGGGCTCGGACCAGGCAGGAGGCGTCAACGGGCCGCGGCATGCGGATCACCGGTTCCCGGTGGTGTAATGGCAACACTTCTGTTTTTGGTACAGACATTCCAGGTTCGAGTCCTGGCCGGGAAGTTTCTTCTCGGATCCGCCGCCGCCCGCCCGTTGCAGAGACCCGAGTGCACGCACCGAGCGCGATCATTCTGGCCGCAGGCAAGGGCACGCGTATGCGGTCCGACCTGCCCAAGGTCTGCCACGAGATCGGCGGGCGGCCGATGGTGTGCGCGGTGGTCGATGCCTGCCTGGCCGCGGGCTGCGAGCGGGTGGTCGCGGTTGTGGGCTACAAGCAGGAGCTGGTGCGCGACGCGTTGGCCGCATACGGCGAGCGGGTGAGCTTCGCGGTTCAGGCCGAGCAGCACGGGACAGGCCACGCCGTCCGCTGCGCGATGCCCGCTCTCGACGGGACCGATCCGCAGACGCCGGTGCTCGTGCTGTGCGGCGACGGCCCGCTGATCCGTGCCGAGACGCTGGCGGCGATCCTCGACCGGCACAACGCGACTGGTGCCTCGGCGACGCTCGCGACCGCTCTGCTCGACGACCCGGCCGGCTACGGCCGGATCAAACGCAACGACCTTGGCGGGTTTCTTCGCATTGTTGAGCAAAAGAACGCCGACGAGCAGGAGCTTGCGATCCGCGAGGTGAACCCAAGCTACTACTGCTTCCGGCTGGGCGATCTCACGGATTCCCTGGCCGGCATCGCGCGGAACGAGCTCACGGGCGAAGAGTACATCACCGACGCCCCGGAGCTGCTGCTGGGGCAGGGGCGGACGGTCGAGGTGATCGACGCCGTGCCGCCGGAGGATGTCTTGAGCATCAACACGCCCGAGCAACTCGCCGAGGTCGACCGGGTCTACCGGTCGAGGCACGCCACCGGACCGACGCAGGGGGGGGACGACTGATGGCCAGCTACGACGTGGACCAGCTCAAGGTTTTCGCCGGCCGGCACCACAAGCTGCTGGCCGCCCGCATGTGCGAGCGGCTCGAGCTGCCGCTGGGCGACGCGAAGACCAACGCGTTCCCCGACGGCGAGCTGTTGGTCAAGGTCGACGAAGACGTCCGCGGCCGGGACTGCTACGTCGTGATCTCGACGTGCGAGCCGGTCAACGACAACCTGGTCGAGCTGCTGATTTTCTTGGACTGCCTGCGGCGGGCGAGTGCCAAGACGGTCACGGTTGTGCTCCCGTATTTCGGCTACGGCCGGCAGGACCGCAAGAGCGAGGGCCGCGTGCCGATCACGGCCAAGATGGTCGCGAACCTGATCACCGCGGGCCACGCGGACCGCGTGATCGCGCTCGATTTGCACGCGGCCCAGATCCAGGGCTTCTTCGACCTGCCGGTGGACCACCTCTCGGCGACGCCGGTGTTTCACGAGTACTTCAGCTCGATCCGCGACGAGTTCGGCGAGCTGTGCCTGGTCTCGCCCGACGTCGGCAACGTCAAGGTGGCCGAGGGCTTCGCGAACCTGCTGCACGGCGAGCTGGCGATTATCAACAAACGCCGGGTCTCGGGCTCGGAGGTCACCACGGGCCACATCATCGGCGATGTCGAGGGCAAGACCGTCCTGATGGTCGATGACATGATCTCGACCGCGGGCACGATCTGCCAGGCAGCGAAGCTGGTTGTCGAGCACGGGGCGAAGGACGTCATCGCCGCCGCCACGCACGGGCTGTTTGTGGGCGAGGCGTTCAGCCGCATCGCCGACAGCCCGATCAGCCGCGTCGTCGTCACCAACACCATCCCGCAGGACCGGGCCCGCGAGCGGCTTGGCGAGCGGCTCGTCGAGTTGTGCGTCGGCCCGCTGCTGGGCGACGCGATCCATCGGGTCCACCACAACGAATCGGTCAGCGAGCTCTTCCGGAGCACCGCCGGCCTCAAGCGATAAAAGCACACATGTCAGAGCGAAGGAAACGACCATGCACGAGAACGCACCCGTCCTGACCGCCGAGCGCCGCGAGCGCACCGGCTCCCGCTACGCCCGCCGGCTCCGCGAGTCGGGCAAGCTCCCGCTCGTGGTCTACGGCCACGGGCAGGAGCCGGCGCACGTCAGCGTCGATGCCAAGGCCACCCTCCGCGCGATCCACGACGGCGAACGCGTCTTCAGGCTCGCCCTCGACGGCAAGGAAGACATCGTCCTGCTCCGAGACGTGCAGTTCGACTACCTCGGCGACGGCATCGTCCACGCCGACCTCTCCCGCGTCTCGCTCGACGAGGTCACGCACGCCAACATCCGCATCGTCCTGGTCGGCGAGGCCGCGGGCCTCAAGGAGGCCGGCACCACGCTGGTGCACCCGAACGACGAGGTCTCGGTCGAGTGCAAGCTGCGCGACCTGCCCGACTCGGTCGAGGTCGACCTGACCGACCTTGGCGCCGGCGACTCGATCACCGCGGGCGACATCACGCTGCCCGAGGGCGTCAAGCTGCTGACCGACGAGACGGTCGTGCTCGCGACCATCGCCAGCTCGATGAAGGCCGCCCCGACCGCCGAGGAAGAGACCGTCGGCGGCGAGGCCGAGCCGGAGGTCATGACCAAGAAGAAGGACGACGAGGACTAGGGCCCGGCCCGCGGCGCACCGATGCGAGAGCGAACGCCATGAAGCTGATCGTCGGCCTGGGCAACCCCGGGCAGGAATACGCCCAGACCCGGCACAACGCCGGGTTCATGGCCGTCGATCGGCTCGCGGCCGAGCACGCCGCCGGGCAGCGGCCCAAGAGCAAGTTCCACGCGGTGGTCCTCGACGCGACCATCGCCGGCGAAAAATGTTTGCTGATGAAACCGACGACCTACATGAACCGATCGGGCCAGGCGATCGCCGAGGCGGTCCGGTTCTATAAGCTCCAGCCGGCGTCGGACCTGCTCGTGCTCGTCGACGAGACGGCGCTCGAGACCGGGACGATCCGCGTCCGGGCCGAGGGCAGCGCCGGCGGGCACAACGGGCTGGCCGACATCCAGCAGAAGCTGGGGACGCCAGCGTACCCGCGGCTGCGGATCGGCATCGGGCCACGCCCGCCGGTGATCCGCCTGCACGACTTCGTACTCGGCCGGTTCCTGCCCGAAGAGGCCGAGCCGCTCAAGTCGGCGATCGAGACCGCCGCGGAGGCCACCCGGACCTTCGTCGCCGAGGGCGTCGACACGGCGATGAACCGCTTCAACACCAAGCCACCGAAGCCGCCGAAGCCCACAAAGCCTGACCGGGAACCGCAGGCGACCGCTCGCCCCGATGAACGTCGCGAGCCAGAGCCCCCCGATCGCACCGGACCGAAGACCATCGAAGCACCACCCAACGAACCAGCAGCCGGCGAAACGAACGCCAGCGAATCGAAAGGCAGACCGCAATGACCGAGACCATGACCGAAAAGAAGATCGGCACGTACGAGGCGATGTTCCTGATCAGCCAGGCCCAGGCCGCCGAGTTCGGCGCGACCCTCGAGCACATCAACGGGCTCTTCGAGCGCGCGGGGGCCGAGGTCGTCGCGATGCAGAAGTGGGACGAGCGTCGGCTTGCCTACGAGATCGACAAGCAGAAGCGGGGGGTCTACATCCTGGCCTACTTCCGGGCCGAGACCTCGACGCTCGCCGGTTTCGAGCGGGACTGCAACCTGTCTGAGTCGATCCTGCGGGTGCTGGTCACCAAGGCGGACCACCTGACCGAGGAAGAGATCGCCGCCAACGACGGCCGCGAGGAGCTGGCCGTCGAGACCAAGCTGCGGGCCGAGAAAGCCGCCGAACGCGCCGAGGCGGGCGCAGCGGCCAGCGTCTCGCTCGGCGCGCCCAAGGCCCCCGAGCCCGAAGCCACGACCGAGGCCCAATCCGACAGCCAGCCGGAAGCCCAAGCCGAGGGGCAGCCGGAGCCGCAGGCCGACGGCGACGCCGCGCCCGAGGCCGAGAAGCCCTCGGACTGATCAGGGGGAGGCGTTCGCCAGACCCAATCGGAATCCAAACGCTACACTGTGTCACCGCCGGAGCCCGGCAAGGAGGACTGCATGGCCAGCTACAACAAAGTGCTGCTGATGGGCAACCTGACGCGGGATATCGAGATGCGTGCGCTGCCCAGCGGCACCAACGTTGCATCGTTCGGTCTTGCCGTCAACGAGCGGTACAAGGACCGCGACGGCACCTGGCAGGAGCGGGCCAACTTCGTCGATTGCGAGATGTTCGGCGCACGAGGCGAGGCGATGGCCAAGTACCTGAGCAAGGGCAGCCCTGTCTTTGTAGAGGGCAAACTGCGTCTCGATCAGTGGCAGGATCGAGAGGGCAACAACCGATCCAAGCTCAAAGTCGTGGCGGAGAGCTTTGAGTTCATCGATTCTCGCGGCGGCGGTGACGGAGGAGCCCGGAGCGGCGGCGGTCGTCAGTCCCAGCCCGCTGGCAACCGCAACGACGGTGGCGGCGGTGGTGGCGGGGGCGGCTACGGCGAGCCCGTCAGCCCGGACGACATCCCCTTCTGAGCCCGACGCGTCGGAGCCCGCCTAGCCTTCACGCCGCGGCTCGATCCGCGGAGACAACCCGTTTGAGCCCGTGCGAGCGTCGCCCGGGCCGAACCCCGTTGGGGCCGCGCGACTCATCGTTCGGCTCCTCAACCCCGTCGGGATCCGCCCGCCGGGAGACAGCGAGGAGGTGGCCGCTATGGCCCGCACTGTCAAACTGCTTCTGGTTGAGAACGTCGACAGCCTCGGCATCGTCGGCGATGTCGTCTCGGTCCGCGCCGGGTACGCCCGGAATTACTTGCTGCCGTTCGGCTACGCGACGACGCCCAGCGACGATCTGGTCGCCGAGCTCGCCGACAAGCGGAAGGTCGCCGAGGAAGAGCAGCGCAAGCTCCGCGTCGTCCGCGAGTCGCTGATCAAGAAGCTCGAGGGCGTCGAAATCACGATGGAGCGGTCGTGCAACGACCAGGGCCTGCTCTACGGCTCGGTCACGCAGCAGGACATCTCGGCCGCGCTCTCGTCGCTCGGTTTCGAGGTCAAGCCCCGCGAGGTCCGCCTGCCGCAGGTGATCAAGCGGCTTGGCCAGTTCGAGGTCACCATCAAGCTGGCGACCGATCTGGAAGAGGCCATCCAGGTGCACGTCACGCCCGACCGCGAGCTCGACTTCGACGACCGCGACGAGATGGAATTCGACAACGAGGGCAACCTGATCGAGAAGACACCGGCCAAGCCCGCGGCCGACGCTCCTGCACAGGACGCCGAGGCCGGCGCTTCGGTCCCCGCCGAGTAATCGGCAACGCCGCGGGGCTCAGGGTTCCGGTTCAGCGGTGTTCCGGGTCAGCGGTTGCGGAACCGGGGCGCGGGCACGGTGATGGCCGGCTCGTAGGTCGTCACAACGATGTCGCCGATCGCGAAGTGCTGCAGATCGACGTCGCGGCTGACCCTGAACAACAGGATCAGCTGCTGGTCGTCGCGTGTCCGGCTGAGCTGCGGGGCGTCCTGGAGCGTGCGGAGCGGCCGCGAGGGCGAATACCGCATGCTCACGATCGAGCGGTCCTCGTAGATGTAGCCGATGGCTGGGTAGATCTGGCCCGAGCTGTCGACGATGCGGACGGATTCGGCGGGGTCGATCTCGGTCCACGCGGTGCCGAAGAGGCTGCTGGGGATCTGCGCCGGATCGCCGGTGACGGTGACCTGAGCGATATTGGTGTCGGGGGTCACGAAGAACTGGTCCACGCGGAGCACCGCGTCGACCCGTGCGCCGAGGAAGCCCGGCTCGAACTGTTCTTCGCCGCTGATGACTTGCTTGCTGTCGTTGGTCCGCATGCCGCGGGTCTGGCCGTCCTGCAGCGCGTACTGGCGGGGGATACGGACCGAAACGCTCATCCCGGGCGCGCCGTTTGTGCCGCTGGCGGCCGTGGTGGCGAAGGCGGTGTTGAGGTTCTCGGCCCGGGTGCCGCCGACCAGCGTGTTGGTCTGGATCGCCAGGTCCCGCGAGGCGCCGTCGGGGAAGGTCGAGGTCGGCTCGGCGTCAACGAGGTGCCGCACATTGCGGACGTAGAGCGCGAGCGGGCTATAGCCCCGTTCGACCGGGAACTCAAAGGCCATCGTCGCGTCCGCGGAGCCCCCGACCGACGCGATGTCGTCGCCCGCCGTGGTGAAGCGGAACCTGCCGTACGCGTCGTCGCCGGCCGAGGCCTGTGTGGTCACGGCGATCGGAAAGACTGTCTTGGTCGATCCGTCGGTATCGTTCTCAACCACGAGCCGGAACTGGCCCTTGCTGGCGACGATCTGCCCGAAGTCTTCGCGGGCACCGGCGTCGAAGCGGACGATAAAGCCTGCGCTGTACGCGTTGCTGACCGGGTTGCCGGCGAGGTCGGTGATGGTCTGCGGCCGCGCGTCGATGAAGTCGCTGAAGATCGCCTCGGGCGCGCCGCTGTCTCGGCCGACGGTGAACCAGCCCGTGACCTCGAAGGCGTCGGGGCTGATGGTGTTGCGGTTTTTGCCTTTGCCGGCGGTCATACGCTGCGTGCCCGCGGCGGCCACGAGATCGGGCACGTACCGAGCCATGGGCGTGCCCGAGCTCAGCGTGTTCACCGAGAGGTGCCTGTAGAGCTGCGCTGTCAGGCGATCGACGGGCACCCAGAGGTTCTGTTGTGTTTCGAAGTTGCCCTGCGCGACCACGGCGACCGGCTGATAGCCCAAAAAGCTCTGCGGGACGCGGAGGAAGCCGATCGACGTGACAATCAGGCCCGCGGTGATCACGCCGGAAACGGCCCCGCAGACCCCGCCGCCGACGTAGTTCATCGCGTCGTCCACCGCGAGGTTCGCGCGGATCAGCGAATCGGTCGCGACCCGCAGCAAGGCGACGGCCAGAGCAAACGGGATCGCCAGGCCCAGGCCCCAGGCCGCGTCGCCGATGAACCGTAGGAAGTTGCTGGGCGCGGTGTCGATCAAGAAAAGCGCGACGCTCTCCCAGGCCGCGAACGCGATCGCCCCGCCCGCGATCACGCAGATCATATTCAGCAGCGCCGAGAAAAAGCCCCGTGTGACCCAGGCGTACCCCACCCCGAGGACAATGGCGATCGCCAGCAGGTTCATGATCATCGGTCGTGCTCCAACTGCGGACTCTCTTTTCTGGACGCCCGGGCCAGCCGCCGGTTTCCCGCGGTCTCGGCCTGGCGATCACTTCTTCTTGGGCGGCGAGGTCACGCGGGTGACCTCCTCCAGGCTGGTGAGGCCTTCGACGGCACGGCGGAGGCCGGACTGCTGGATCGTCGGCAGCTTCCGCTTGCGAAGCTCGGCCTTGACGCCGTTCCAATCGCCGGCGGCGATCAGGTCACGCTCGGCGTCGCCGATCGGGTAGATCTCGAACAGCGCGATCTGACCGAAGTAGCCGCTGCCGCCGCAGACCGGGCAGACCTCCGGCTTGTTTTTGATCAGGACCTGGCCGCCCTTTTTGTAGAGCTGCTTGACGCGGTCCGCCGGCAGGCCCAGCTTCTTGAGCAGCTCGGGCTGCGGCTGATAGGGCACGCGGCAGTTCTGGCACAGCCTCCGGCAGAGCTTCTGAGCCACCACGCCCTTGACCACGCCGCCGACGTCCTTGGTCGAGCCGTGCAGCTTGACGAAGCCTTGCAGGGCGTGCATCGCGTTTTCGGCGCGGAGGCCGACGTAGACCCGGGACCGCTTGAGGTCGCCGCCGACGGCTTCCTGCGCGGTCGACGCGTCGGGCAGATCCGCGACGAGCACAAAGTCGGGGTCACGCCGGAGGATCGACCGGACGAGCGTCGAATACTCGCCGTCGCCGGTCGGGTCGTAGACGTTCTGGTTGGCGCCTTCGAGTGAAGCCTGAACGTCCGTCTCGACGGTCTGCACGATCTTGGTGTACGGGTCGTGCTGGCCGATCATCGCGTAGATCGATGTGGTCAGGCCGTTGGCCGGCGCGGCAGCGACCAGGACCAGCCCACCCGGCTCGTCGCGGATCGCCTCGAAGGCCTCTGTCTGGGCCGGCAGCAGCCCGAGTTCGTCGAGCGGGCGTGTAACCTGCTTCGCCGGCTCGAAGAGCATCGTGAGCTTCGGGCCGACCCCGCCGCCGATCGTCTCGAGCCGGATCGGTTTGTGCCACGCTTCGCCCTGGCTGACGGTTATCTCACCGGTCTGCTTCTTGCGGCGGTCAGAGACATCCAGCCCGGCGCAGGTCTTCCAGAAATCGATGTGCTTGACCGCCGCGGCGCCCGGCAGCTTCTCGATCGGCTGGCGGACGCCGTCGACCTGCATCGTGATCGCGTAGTTGCCTTCTTTGTCGATCGGCGTGATGTCGAGGGTTCTCGCCCGGGCGTCGACGGCGGTAATCACCAAGGTCTCGCTCGCGACGCGCTGCTCGAACTCGGGCGTTTCGCGGTCGGGAACCGGGGCGGTGTTTTTCGCGGCATCAAGGATCTTGAGCTGTACGGTGCCGGCCTGCTTCGCGGCGGCCTTGGCCTCGCGGGCTTCTTTGATGCTCGATAGGTCGAGCCGAAGCTCGTGGCCCTCGGGAACCCGGTCGTCCTTGTTGTGCATCGACAGGAAGATCAAGATGTCCGCCGCCAGCACAACCACCAGCAGCCCAAACGCCGCCAGCACGCCGGCGATGCCCGGGATCGGCAGGATGAACGCGCCGAGCACGGCCACCGTAGCCACGAGCAAATGCACCAGGTTCCACTGCTTGCGGGGCAGCGAGAACCGGGCCGCGTGCTTGTCGAAGATCTTGGAAACAAACCAGGCCCACGCGATCACCGGGATCAGGAGAAGGATGGGCTTCCACCACGAGACGAGCACCAGGGCCTGGGCGAGTGTCAGAGCGTGCGTGGCGTCGGGCAGGGCCGCCGTAGGCATAGTGGTCGTCTCCGCGGTGGGGCGGTCGAGCGTGGGTCGGTCCTGGTCGAGACCGGCCGCGGGGGCCCGCGGCAAGGGCCCAGTCTAGGAGCCAAGTCGCGCGGCCCGCAGACACGCCGATCCGGATGCCCTGAGCGGGCCGTCAGCCCATCTTCTTCAGACGCATCATCAGTTCGTCGAGGTTCGGCGAGCTCTCTTGCGCCACCCGCATGTGGATGTACTCCTCTTCCACCAGCTTGACGAGCGAGCCGTTGAAATCGATCATCCCGGTCTGCTGGGCCTCGATATTCTTGATGTACTCGCGGAGCTCGCCCTCGCGGGCTTCGAGGATGTGCGTCCGGACGACCGCGTTGTTGATCAGGATCTCGAGCGCCGGGATCCGGTGGATGTTCTCGTGCAGGGTCGGCAGCAGCTTCTGGTACACAAACGCCCGCATCTGATACGCCAGGATCTTGCGGACCTGCTCGATCTCTTCCTGCTCGAACAGGCCGTAGATGCGGCTGAAGGTCTGCGTGGTCGAGCTGGCGTGGATCGTCCCGTAGACCAGGTGGCCGGTCTCGGCGGCGTGCAGCGCAGCCTCGAACGTCTCCTGGTCACGCATCTCGCCGACGAGCACGATGTCCGGGTTCTCGCGGACCAGCGCCCGCAGCGCCGTCTTGAAGTCCAGGCAGTCGATCCCAATCTCACGCTGATTGATCGTCGCTTTTCGGTCCTCGAACACGTACTCAATCGGGTCCTCGATCGTCACGATATGCACCGCCTTGCGGGCGTTGACGTAATCGAGCATCGAGGCGATCGTCGTCGACTTGCCCGAGCCCGTCACGCCGCAGAGCAGCACGATGCCCTGGGGTTGGAGAGCGATCTCGCTCATCACCGGCGGCAGGTGCAGGCCCTCGAACGGCAGGATGTTGCTCGTGATGTTCCGGGCCGCGATCGACAGCTTGCCACGGGCCATAAACAGGTTGACGCGGAATCGGTTCCGGTCTGTGTAGTCGTAAGCAAAGTCGACCGAGCCGAACTTGTGCAGGTCCTCGAGCTGCTCTTTGCTCAGGATCGCGTGCGCGATCTGCCAGAACTCTTCCATCGTGACCGGCTCGGTATCCAGCGGCTTGAGCTGGCCCTTGATCCGCAGCTTGGGCACGGTTCCCGATTTCATGATCAGGTCGGAGCTCTCGAGCTTGATCGTCGCCTTGAGGAAGTCGCCCCAGCGGGTTTCGTGCGGGTCGCTCTTTTTGGCGGTCGGGAGGGCGACGTGGCCGACATCGGTCGCGTCGTGATGGATCTCGCTTTCAACACTCATGCGGGTCACCTTGCGGGCTTGTGATCTGTGGCGATCGGATCGGTCGTTGCCGGGCGGGTCTACGCCGGCGGCATCCTAGATGGGTTCTACCGTGACAGGGCTCCGGTTCCGCCTGGGTATACAGAAAGAAAGCCCCGGGAGGGCCCGGGGCGGATGGATCTCTGGGGGCTCGGGATCGAGACCTTGAAGATTTCACAGAAGCCTGATCAGGTTTGATCAAGTTTGATCAGGCGTTGGGCTGGGCCTAGGCCACCGCCGCGACGTGCAGGCGGGTGGCGAGGCAAAATGCGTCCAAAACGCCGCGGGTATGTTACAAAGCCTGTTAGTGGGTATTGCGGACAACCACCAAGGAAACCCC
>JBCDEF010000061.1:0-14056 GCA_039179915.1 Planctomycetota bacterium
CCGCCGAGCGCAGCGACGCTGCACCGAGCACATCCGTCGCCCCCGAGGGCTCAACAACATACAGCCGGGCCCCGAAGCGGCCCGCCGGCGAGAACGACCGCTCGAGCGCCAGCAGCCGACCGCCGTCCAGCGCGAGCAGGTCCACCAGACCCGTCGATGAGACCACCAGACCATCCGGCGCCGGCCCAAGCGGGTAGGCGATCTCCGAGATCGGCTCAGCCAAGGGCTCGTGCAGGTCGTAGGTCGTGAGCCGGACGAGCTCGTCGCCGTCTTGCCGCAGCGGCTCCTCGTTGGCAACAACCGCGACCCGGTCCCCCACCACCGCCACCGACTCAAACGCCCTGTTGTGTCGCACGCCCGACCGGCTCCTCGCGCTTTTGGCGACATGTGTTTTGGGCGCGGGCCACTCGTCCATCCGCGTCGCGCCGCTGCACATCTCGTATAGCCGCGGCTCGACGCCCCGGTTCGCGTCGCCCTCGCTCACGAACAGCAGCGTCGGCTCGCCGAACTCGTCGCCGTGCGGGATGAACCGGATGCCCTCAGGGTCCAGCGGCACGTCGATCAGCTCGCCCGTCCCGATCGTGATCGGGAGCATATTTGTCCATTCGAGCCCGACGATCCGGTCGTCAGCCAGCTCGATCTGGCCGAGATACGCCCGCGGGGCGGCGTACTGCCCCTTGTCGTCGCTGATCGCGACGAGGTAGCCCCAGTCCGGATCGAAATCGATCCCGCTCAGACCGCCGATACGCGTGCCGTGGTAATCAGCGTCGGCCGGCACCCGGTGCTCGCCGATCAACCGGAGCTCGATCGGTCCAAAACCGATGTCCGACGCGGGCTCGCATGAGCCCTCTGCCACAGCAGCCCCGGCACACAACAAGACACCGACAGCCGACAGAACACGCTGCTTCATACACCACGGTACGACCCGGCCGACCGCTGGGATCGGTCACCGACCGCCGAAACCGCCGTTTTTCGCCCGCCGCCCGTCTCGCGGTCCGTCCGGATACCCACCGCCGGCCCGCTCCGCAGAGCAGCCCGGCAGATCGGCTCAGCTGTTGAAATGGAAATGGCACACGTCCCCGTCGCGCATGACATAGTCCTTGCCCTCCATCCGCATCCGCCCCGCGTCCTTAATCGCCTTCTCAGCCCCCAACTCGTTCAGGTCATCAACCGCGTAGATCTCCGCGCGGATGAACCCCTTTTCGAAGTCCGTGTGGATCACCCCCGCCGCCTGCGGTGCCTTCGCACCGGCCCGCACCGTCCACGCCCGGATCTCCTTCGGCCCGGCCGTGTAAAAACTCTGCAATCCCAGCAGCTCGTACACCCCCCGCGCCAGCTTGTTCAGCGCCGGCTCGTCCATGCCCATGTCCGCCAGCATCTCGAGCTTGTCGGCCTCTTCCAGCTCCGCGAGTTCGCTCTCGATCTTCGCGCAGATCGGCACAACCGTCATGCCCTCCTTCGCCGCGTGATCCCGCACAGACTGCGCGAGCGGCCCCTCGCCGTTGACATCGCTGTCGTCCACGTTGGCGATGTACAACACGCGCTTGCTGGTGATCAGCGTCATCAGGCGCAGGGCCTTCTCCTCGGCCGGGTCTTCAAGTTTCAGCGACCGCGCGGGCTTGCCATCGGTCAGCAGCGGCTCGAGTTTTTTGAGCACGCTCAGCCGCGCCATGTCGTCCGGGTCCCGGCTCTTGGCGGCCCGCTCCGCCTTGGGCAGCGCGTTCTCGACCGTCTGCAGATCCGCCAGGATCAGCTCGGTCGCGATCGTTTCGATGTCCCGCGTCGGGTCGACCGTGCCGTCGACGTGCGTGATGTCCTCGCCCCCCGGGGCCGACTCGAAGCACCGCACGACCTGCACGATCGCATCGACCTCGCGGATGTGGCTCAAGAACTTGTTGCCCAGCCCCTCGCCCTCGCTGGCGCCCTTGACGATGCCCGCGATATCGACCAGCCGCAGGGAGGCGGGGATGACCTTCTCCGTCTCGATGTGCCCGTTGATCTCCGCCAGCCGCGGATCCGGGATCGGCACCACGCCCACGTTCGGCTCGATCGTCGCAAACGGGTAGTTGGCTGCCAACGCTCCGGCCGAGGTCAGGGCGTTGAACAGCGTGCTCTTGCCAACATTGGGCAGGCCGACGATTCCGGCTTCCATGGGTCACTCCGCGGCGAAACGCCGAATTCCAGATCCGACAGGCAAAGCCCGGTAGGCGGTGCCGGGCTACAGTTGTAGCCGCCAAACCCGGAGCCCAGCGATGAAGAAAGAGACCCACCCCACCCTGCACCCCTGCAAGGTCTACTACAACGGCGAAGTCGTCATGGAAGTCGGCGCGACCGTGCCCGAGCTCCACGTCGACGTCTGGTCCGGCTCGCACCCCTTCTTCACCGGCAAGCAGACCTTTGTCGATGCCACCGGCCGCCTCGAGCGGTTCCAGAAGCGGTTCGAGGGCAACTATTTCAAGGGAAAGGGCCAGACCGGCGGCAGCAAGAAGACGCGCAAGTAAGCAATCTGTTCTGGTTTCGCTTTAGGATCTACTGATCCGATTCATTTTAAGGGCCGCTCATACGATTGAGCGGCTTTTCTTCGAACCAGCCCGCTGTATTCAACCATATTTGCGGATGAATGGATAGAATCAAGCCATGACATCCACGCTCTTCGACATCCTCCGCCGCCGCCCGATCGTCCTCGACGGCGCCATGGGCACCGCCACCCACGCGCTCGATCTCGATATCGAGACCGATTTCTGCGGCTGCGAGAACTGCCCCGAGATTCTGCTCGACCGCCGAGCCGACGTGATCGAAGCCATCCACGACCGCTTCCTGGTCGCCGGCGCCGACGCGCTCAAGACCAACTCCTTCGGCGGCGCTCGGCACGTGCTGGCCGACAACGGACTGTCAGAGCGCACGCACGAGCTCAACAAGCGGGCCGCCGAGGTCGCCCGGGCCGTCGCCGACCGGCACTCGACCGCCGACAAGCCCCGCTTCGCCCTCGGCTCGATCGGCCCGGGCACCAAGCTCATCACCCTCGGCCAGATCCCCTGGGTCGACCTGTTCGAGAGCTACACCGAGGAGGCCCGCGGCCTGATCGCCGGCGGCGTTGATGCCTTTCTGATAGAAACCTGCCAGGACATCCTCCAGATCAAGGCCGTGATCAACGCCTGCCTCCGCGCGCTCGACGAAGCGGGCAAGACGCCGGAAGACGTCCCGATCATGGTCTCGGTCACGATCGAGCAGACGGGCACGATGCTGATGGGCACCTCGATCGAGGGCGCCGTTGCCGCGCTCAAGGACTACCCGATCGCCTCGCTCGGTCTCAACTGCGCGACCGGGCCGACGGAGATGGCCGAGCACGTCGCCTACCTTGGCAAGCACTGGGGCGCGGGCGACGGGCGGCCGATCTCGGTCGTTCCAAACGCCGGCCTGCCCGTGCTGGTCGAGGGCCGCACCGAGTACCCGCTGCAGCCCCGCCCGTTCGCCGACGCGATGCTCCGCTTCATCGATGAGCACGGCGTGGGCATCATCGGCGGCTGCTGCGGCACCACGCCCGAGCACATCGAGCTGCTCGTCAAAGACACCGCCGCGCTGCCTGCGCCTTCCAAGAACAAGACCACCCTGCCCGCCGCGTCGACCTCGCTCTACGGGCCCGTCGAGCACCGGCAGGACAACTCGTTCCAGATCGTCGGCGAGCGCTGCAACGCATCGGGCTCCCGCAAGTTCAAGCGGCTGCTCGAAGAAGAAGACTGGGACAGCATCGTTACACTCGCGCGGGAACAGGTCCGCGACGGCTCGCACGTGCTCGACGTCAACGTCGACTACGCCGGCCGAGACAACGTCGCCGACATGGCCGAGGTCGTCAAGCGGCTCGTCCGCCAGGTCGACGCCCCGCTCATGCTCGACAGCACCCAGCCGGCCACGATCGAGGCGGGCCTGCGCCACGCCGGCGGCAAGTGCCTGATCAACTCCGCCAACTTTGAGGACGGTGACGAAAAGTTCGACGAGATCTGCACGCTCGCGACCACCTACAACGCCGCCCTGGTCATCGGCACCATCGACGAAGACCCCGAAGAGGCCATGGCACGCACCGCCGACCGCAAGCTCGAGATCGCGACCCGCGGCATCGAACGCGCGACCGAGGTCCACGGCATCGCCATCGAAGACATCTTCATCGACCCGCTCGTCCTCCCGATCTCGACCGGCATGGACACCGACCGAAAATCCGGCCTCGAGCTCGTCCGCGGCACGCGGCTGATCTCGGAGGCCTTCCCCGAGGTCCAGATCACCTGCGGCCTGTCCAACATCTCGTTCGGCCTTAAGCCCGCGGCGCGGGTCGTCCTGAATTCCGTCTTCCTGCACGAGCTCGTCGAGCACGGCATGACCAGCGCGATCGTGCACGCCAGCAAGATCCTGCCGCTCAACAAGATCGACGATGCGCACAAGGCAGGTGCTCTCGACCTGATCTACGACCGAAGGCGAGACGGTCACGACCCGCTGCAGGCCTTCATCGAGCTTTTCAAGGATGTCGACTCGGTCGCCGACGCCAAGGTCTCCAAGAAGGACATGACCCTCGAAGAGAAGCTCCGCCACCACATCATCGACGGCGAGAAGCAGGGCCTGCACGAGTGCCTCGATGAGGCGATGCAGGCCTACCCGCCGCTGGACATCATCAACGACCACCTGCTCGACGGCATGAAGACCGTCGGCGAGCTGTTCGGCTCGGGCCAGATGCAGCTGCCGTTCGTGCTGCAGTCCGCCGAGGTCATGAAGAAGGCCGTTGCCCACCTCGAGCCGCACCTCGACCGCGTCGACGGCGAGACCCGCGGCACGATCGTGCTCGCCACCGTCAAGGGCGACGTCCACGACATCGGCAAGAACCTGGTCGATATTATCCTCAGCAACAACGGCTACACCGTGCACAACCTGGGCATCAAGCAGCCGATCAGCGACATCATCGAGGCCTGGAAGACCACCGGCGCCGACGCGATCGGTCTCAGCGGCCTGCTCGTCAAGAGCGTCAACGTCATGGAGGACAACCTCAAAGAGCTCAACAGCCAGGGGCTCGATCCGACCGTCATCCTCGGCGGCGCAGCGCTCACCCGGCACTACGCCGAGGGCTACCTCCGCGGAACGTACGAAGGCTCTCTCTACTACGGCAAAGACGCCTTCGAGGGTCTTCGCATCATGGACCTGCTCGCGTCCGACCGCCTCGGCGAGATCGACAACGAAGTCGAGGAGCGCTTGACCAAACGCACCGCTGCCGAAGAGACCGTCGCGAAGTCCCGTGCCAAGCAGGCCGCCGAGCAGGACGCTTTCGCCGAGACCAAGACAGCCGGCGTCGCCGTCAACGAGCGGAGCGACGTCGCGACCGACATCCCCGTGCCCGCGGCACCCTTCTTCGGCACCCGCGTCGTCGAGGGCCTCGACCTCGACGACATCTACCCGTTCATCAACCCTATCGCGCTCTTCCGCACGCAGTGGCAGTTCAAAAAAGGCAAGCTCTCCGACGCCGAGTACCAGGCGAAGCTCGAGGACCAGATCCAGCCCGTCTTTGACCGGCTCAAGGCCTGGTGCCGCGACGAGCGCGTGCTCCAGCCGCGCGTCGTCTACGGCTACTTTCCATGCAACTCGGCCGGCAACGACCTGATCGTCTACGACGCCGAGAACCATGAAAAAGAAGTCGAACGCTTCACCTTCCCTCGCCAGAACGGCAAGCGCCGGCTCTGCATCGCCGACTTCTTCAAGAGCACGGACAGCGGCGAGAAGGACGTCCTCGGCCTGAGCTGCGTGACCATGGGCCGCCGCGTCAGCGAAGAGGGCAAGAAGCTCTTCGACGCCGACGACTACACCGAATACCTGTACTTGCACGGCATGGGCGTCGAGACCGCCGAGGCGCTCGCCGAGATGTGGCACAAGCGCATCCGCCAGGAACTCGGCATCTCGGGCGACGACGGCCCACGCACCAAGGACCTGTTCAGCCAGAAGTACCGCGGCTCACGCTACTCGCCCGGCTACCCCGCCTGCCCCGACATGTCCGACAAGGACATCCTCTGGCGGCTGCTCCAGCCCGAACGCATCGGCTGCGTGCTCACCGAAAACTGGCAGATCGACCCGGAGCAATCCACCAGCGCCTTCGTTGTGCACCACCCCGAAGCCAAGTACTTCAACATCTGAGTTCTGGGAAAACCGGCCTGCTTTTCGTTCTCGGACGTGGGCGGAGAAGCCCGAGCCGCCGATATCTCATCCGTGGACATCGCCGCCTTTACGACCGAGCTCCAGCCGATCCGCCAGGCACCCGCCGGCAGAGGCCAGCTGCGCATCGTTGAGCCACGCGCGATCGATGCGCAGGACCGGCGTCCAGTCGAGCGGCCCGACGACTCGGCCGACATCTCCAAGCAGGCCCGCGACGCCGGCAAGCCCCGCGGCACCGACGGCGAGCCGCTGACCGACGAGCAGGCCCGTGAGGTCGAGCAGCTCGCCGCGCGTGATCAAGAAGTCCGCACCCACGAGCAGGCCCACGTCGCCGCGGCCGGCGCGCTCTTCCGCGGCGGACCGACCTACACCTACCGCAACGGCCCGGATGGCAACCGTTATGCCGTCGCCGGCAAGGTCCAGATCGACACCTCCGAGGGCAACACGCCCGAGGAAACGATCCAGAAGGCCGCCCAGATCCGCCGAGCGGCACTCGCACCGGCCGAGCCGTCGAGCACCGATCAGGCCGTCGCCGCCAAGGCCTCGCGCATGGAAGCCGAAGCCCGCGCCGAGCTGGCCAGCGAGCGCGAGGACGACGCCCAGGCGTCACCGGTCGACACCGAGCGCGGCATCGACCGCTATCTGTCCGTTGAAAACGCCGTCGAAAGCAACCGCCCGCGGCTCGACATCGCCGCCTGACACGGCGCCTGGACCGCTACTTCCGCATCATCGACCGCAGCATCAGCAGAAACACCGGCCCGCCCACCAGCGCCGTCACCACGCCCACCGGCAGCCGGCCCGTGGGCAGATCGATCGACCGCACCAGCGCATCGCCCGCGACCAGCACCGCCGCACCCAGCACCGCCGACGCGACCACGAGCGGCCGGTGGCTCGGCCCCATGACCAGCCGCGCCGCGTGCGGCACGACCAATCCCACAAACCCGATCGGCCCGGCGATGACCACGCTCGCCGCCGTCAGCACGCCGCTGATGACAAACAGCCAGACGCGCAACGATCCCAGCCGCACGCCGACAGACTTGGCTTCGTCCTCGCCCATGCTCGCCGCGTCCATCGCCGGACCGAGCCACGCCCCCACCGCCGTGCCCACTCCGGCCGCCGCGAGCCCGATCCAGACCGCGGCCCACGGCGTGTCGTCGCTCAGCCGACCCAGCAGCAGCCGCGACGCCTGGAACCCGCCGTCGGGCAGGAGCTGTCGTACGAACGAGCCCGCCGAGCCAAACACGATCCCCACGATCACGCCGACCAGAATCAGCGTCACCGGCTCGACAAACCCCCGCCGCTGGCTGAGCCCGTAGACCAGCGCCAGCGCCGCGAACGAGCCGACCACCGCCGGCAGCGGCTCGGCGGCCGCCGGCACGATGACGCCCGTCGCCCGGTAGCCCAGGTACGCCGTCACCATGATCGCCAGCCCCGACCCGGCCGAGAGCCCCAGCAGATCGGGCGAGGCCAGCGGGTTCCGCAGCAGCGACTGGAGCATCACCCCCGCCACCGCGAGCCCGGCCCCCACCGCCGCCCCGGCCAGCACACGCAGCCACCGCAACTCCGCGATCGTCGGGTCGGCCGCGAACGCCAGGCCATCCCCGCCGACCAGCAGACGCAGCGCGGCCGCAGCCGAAAGCGCGGCCGCGCAGCACGCGATGAAGATGGCCGGTCGGCGGAGCACGCCCAAGCCTACCCGGGCTACGATCAATCTCGATTCACGGAGGCACAGACCCATGGCCGGCACAGTCCGCTGCAAGCTCATCACCCCCGAGGCCGCCCTGATCGACGATGAGGTCGTCTACGCTTCTGTCCCGCTCTGGGACGGCCTCGCCGGCTTCCAGCCCGGAGCCGCCCCGCTGGTCGCGAAGCTCGGCACCGGCGAGCTCCGCCTCGACTTCCCCCAGACCGACGGCGCCAAAGGCGGCAGCCGCAGTTTCTTCGTTCACGAGGGATTCCTCAAGCTCGCCGACAACGAGCTGACACTGCTGGCCAGCAACGCCGCTGCCGCCGAATCGCTCGTCCAAGCCGAATGCGAGGCAGAGTTGAAAGAGGCCGAGGCCCGCACCGTCCCCGACGATGCCGAGGACCGCGGGGCAGAAATGGACCGGATCACGGCCGACCGCAACCAAGCCCGCACCAAGCTCGCCATCGCCACCAAGTACCGCGGCAAAGGCATCTAAACCACAGCCGATCGCGGGGCTAGCGCCCCCAGCCGACCTTGGTCGACATCGCCCGCCGCATCTCCATGTCCTGCTCCCGCTCGCGGAGCGTGTTGCGTTTGTCGCTCGAGCTCTTGCCCCGCGCCACGCCGATCAGCAGCTTCGCGAAGCCGTTCTTGAAGTACAGCTTCAGCGGCACGATCGTCGTGCCCCTGGCCTCGGCCGCCTTGGCCAGCCGCCGGATCTCCGGCTTCTTGGCCAGCAGCACCCGTGTCCGCAGCGGGTCGTGGTTCATCCCCGACGCAGGCGCATAGTGCCCGATCGTCACATTGTGGATCTTCAGCTGCAGCGGCGACTCGTACGCCCGCACAAACCCCTCGGCGATGCTCACGTTCCCATCACGGACGCTCTTGACCTCCGACCCGTGCAGCTTGATCCCCACCTCGACGGTCTGATCGATCGCGTAGTTGTGCCGAGCCCTGCGATTCTCGATCGTCGGCTCATCGGTTCCGGGCTTAGTGCGCTTGCGGGCCATCGGTTCAACGATACGCCGCGAGGCGACCCTCCAACGCCGTAGACTGCCGCCATGAGCGTTCTGCCATTCGTGGTCATCGCAGCGATCATCGGGCTGGTCGCCTTCGGTGTGGTGCGGAGCCGCAAGCTGGCAAGAGACCGCCGCGAGGCACTGGCGGGCCTCGCGGGTGAGCTCGGCATGGGATTCGACCCCGCCCGCGACACATCGCACGACGACCGCTACGCCAACTTCGAGGTCTTCCGCCGCGGCCAGAGCCGAGCCGCGTTCAACACCATCGCGGGCGAGACCGAGATCGCCGGCGGCCGGCACGCTGTCGTCATGGGCGACTTCATCTACCGCGTCAGCCGCGAGAGCGGCAAGTCCCGCCGGACCACAACCCACATCTTCAGCTACGCCATCATCCAATCGCCTTACCCGGGCGTCACCGATCTGCTGATCCGGCCGGAGAGTGTCTTCGACAAGATCGGCGCCGCCATCGGATTCGAAGACATCGACTTCGAGTCCGCCGAGTTCAGCAAAAAATTCCTTGTCAAGAGCCCGGACAAACGCTTCGCCTACGACGTCATTACCCCAAACATGATGGAGATGCTGCTCGCTGAGGGGAAACCGCCGATCATCGACCTCGAACGGGGCATGCTGCTGCTGACCGACGGCCGGCGACGCTGGCAGCCCGAGCAGTTCCGTGAGCACCTGGCCTTCGCCGACACGTTCTTCGGCCTCTGGCCGGATCATGTCGTCTTGGGCCTCTTCGAGCGGAGCCGCTGACATGCAGCCGGGCACCGTCGCATCGATCGCCGTCGGCGTGGTCATCCTCGTCGCGCTGGTCTGGACGATCGCAACATACAACCGCTTCATCGGTCTGCGTCAGCATCTGAAAGAAAGCTGGGCGGACATCGACGTTGAGCTCAAACGCCGCTACGACCTGATCCCCAACCTCGTCGAGACCGTCAAGGGCTACGCCGTTCATGAACGCGAGACGCTCGAATCCGTCATCGCACTCCGCAACGCCGCCCAAGCGAACCACGGCCCGCAGTCATCGCAAGCAACCGACGAGTCCGCACTGCTCATCGGCCTCAAAAAGCTCTTTGCCCTTGCCGAGGGCTATCCGGACCTCAATGCCAGCACCAACTACCTTGCGCTGCAGAAACAGCTCGCGCTGACCGAGGACCGCATCGCCGCCAGCCGGCGCTTCTACAACGCCAACGTCCGCGACCTCAACCGGCTGCGTCAGCAGTTCCCCACCAGTGTCGTCGGCAACGTCTTCAACTTCGAAGCGGCCAGCTTCTTCGAGCTCGATTCGGACGCGGAGCGAGTAGTGCCGAAAGTCGAGATTTAAGCGTCCTCGACCGGGTTCGACAGCACGCCCACCCCGCCGATCTCGACCTCGACCGTGTCGCCCGCGAGCAGGTACCGCTTCGGATCGCGGCCGTGCCCCACGCCGCTGGGCGTACCGGTCAGGATGACCGTGCCCGGCAGCAGCGTGGTTGCTCTCGACAATTCTGCGATCAGCGTCGAAACCGAGAAGATCATGTCCCCCGTGCTGGCCGATTGCATCGTCTCGCCCGAGACACGGCACGCGATCGGCAGCGACTGCACATCACCGACCTTATCGATCGTCTTTACGACCGGCCCGAGCGGACAGAACGTGTCGAAGCTCTTGCCCCGGCAGAACTGGCCGCCCGAGCCCTGCTTCTGCCACCAGCGAGCGGAGATATCGTTGGCGCCGCAGATACCAAGGACCACGTCCAGCGCACCCGACTCGGGTACATCCACACACCGCTCGCCGATGATCACCGCCAGTTCGGCCTCAAAGTCGACCTGCGCCGGCCCGCCGGTCGCTTCGTCGCGACAGAGCGCAGGAATCCGGATCGCCTCGCCGGTCAAACACGCGCTCGCGGGGTTCTTGGTAAAGATCAGCGGCCGCTCGGGCGGCGAGCCCCCCATCTCCTTCGCGTGCTCGGCGTAGTTCTTGCCGATACCCACGATCTGCCGAAGCTGGAGCAGCCCCGCCGATCCGCGATCGACCGCGACGCCAAACTCGGTCTTGACCAACTCAAACGACATCGATCACCCCCGGCTCGGGGCACAGACCCGCGGCCGCGCCTTCCTCAAGCAGCTTCGTCAGCGCCGCGGCCCCTGCCTCGCCCATGTCCCGCGTCAGTCCGCTGACGTACATGCCCAAGTACTTCTCGACCAGCGCATCATCGTTCCACTCTGGACGGTCGCCGCCGCGCATCCGCAGGAAGGCCTTGCTCTTGTCGATGTGCTTCAGCGCGTGCTCCACGCTCGCCGAAAGCAGCCGCGACACCCGCTCGCAGCCGCCTTCCACCCGATCATCCAGGTCACGCTTGATCACGTTCAAGCCCAGCGGCAGCGGCCCGCCTCGGTTCGACTCCCACCATTGCCCGAGGTCGACCAGCTTCAGCAGGCCTTCGTCCTCAAACGTCAGCTGCGCCTCGTGGATCAGCAACCCCGCGGCGACCTCCTCCCGCTGCACGGCGCCGATGACTTCAAAAAACGGCATCGGTACAGGCGTCATCCGCTTCTCGGCGTCCATTTCCCGCAGCAAGATCGACAGCACCAGAAACGCCGTCGTCATCCGCCCCGGGACCGCAATGGAGTGGCCGATCTCGAGCAGCTTGCCGATCGACGCCTCGCCGTCCGCGAACCGCGGGTCGTCCTTCCGCACGACAACTTTGGGCCCGTAGCCCTCGCCGAACGAGCCGCCGCAACGCGTGATGCGGTAGGTCTCTTTCACGTGCGGATAGGTGTGCGCGCTGATCGCCGTGATGTCCAGGTCGCCGGCTTCGTGCGCACGCCTGTTGAGCGCCTCGACGTCCTCGGCCATCGGCGTGAACACGATCCCGCCCGTATCGATCGCGGGCTCGCCGTCGGAACCGGGCACGGGATTGCCGTCGGCATCGGTCATGCCGCACAGCGGCCACCACATGACCAGGTCGTCCGAGTCCGGCGAGTGCGCAAGCGAGAGTGTCGTTTCAGATCTGGGCATCGTCGGAGGGTATTCGCCAGACCGCGAAGCACGCCGGGCACGCCGACATCTCGCTCGTGAACTCGCCCCAGCAGCAGGGACAGCGACCTTCGGCCAGCGCCGCATCGACCGCGGCCTCCGGAACCTCGTTCGTCGTGCGCAGACGCCAGAAGACCACCGTGCCCATCCCGCCGGCCAGTACCAGGATGGCCCCCACCATGCCAAACGCAGGAACGGGCGTGAGCGCCGCCCCGACCAGCGTGGTTCCGAAGCAGATCCACATCGGCACGCCCATAGCCTTCTGAGATCGAGTCCGAGGCTCGCGGTGCCGACGCCGGAGGGCCTGGAATTCCGGGCAGGGTCTCCGCTTGGTCCCCTCGGCATCGATCACCGTGTGGTCCTTGCCGTCCGTGATTGCCGGTGCGTGCACCCGCCACGCGCTGCCACACTCGGGGCAGACCGTGCATCCGTCTTCCTCCGACGGGATCGACCGCAGGCCAAACGCACACGCCGCGCAGCGACCCAGCGGCAGCAGCTCTCGCTGGCCGGCGTCCTTCGTCCGCAACCGCGAGTTGCCGAAAGCGATCAGCACCGCGAGACCGCCGTAGAACACCAGGGACATCACGATCACGAACGCCCAGTCGAACCAGCCGGGCGTGAACCAGGTCGAACGCACCCAGTAGCCAAGACCGAGCGCCGCCAGCGGCGGGCCGCCGAGCAGCAGGATCGCGCCATCACCGGCAGACAACAGGCCCTTGAAGAACACGCCCGGCCGCAGGTACCATGACACCGGTGGCCGCGCGTGCTTCGGTACAGTCTGGCCCCTGTCGTCTTTCACGGAAATAGCATACCGAGCCGACCAGCACACAACCGCACCCGCGAGCCGCCAGCGTAAATCGGCACCCGCGAGCGAAAACGCATCAGAACATGCTCGTCTGTTCCTTGAACACCACCTGCCCCGTCGTTGGGTGGTCGATGTCCAGCCGGTACTCGCCGCTGAAGCAGGCCGTGCAATAGCCCTCGCCGGGCCGCTGCATCACACTCAGCAAACCGTCCAGACTCAGGAAGTGAAGGCTGTCGACGTCGAGGAATTCACGGATCTGCTCGACGGTCTTATCACCCGCGATCAACTGGTCTTTCGTGGCGAAGTCCACGCCGAAATAGCACGGGTTTGTGATCGGCGGCGACGAAATCCGCAGGTGGATCTCCTTCGCCCCCGCGTCGCGAAGCTGCTGCATCTTTACTCGGGTCGTCGTGCCCCGGACGATCGAGTCATCGACCACAATCAGTCGGTTGCCTTCGACGATCTCGCGGACGACGTTGAGCTTCAGCCGCACAGCCGCATCGCGTTCACCCTGGGTGGGCTTGATGAACGTCCGCCCGACGTACCGATTCGGCACAATGGCTTCTCGATAGGGGATCGCACTTGCCCGCGAGTACCCGTTGGCTGCGCTACGGCCAGAATCGGGCATTGGCAGCACCCAGTCGGCCTCAACAGGTGCTTCTCGCGCAAGCACCTCGCCCATGGTCTCGCGGGCCGTCTGCACGTTCTGGCCGAACACATTGCTCGCCGGGCTGGCGAAGTAGACATGCTCAAAAACACACTGGGCCAATCTCGGCGCCTCGGCCGCGAACCGCCGGCTTGTGACGCCCTGGTCCGACAGCGTCACGATCTCGCCCGGCTCGACCTCGCGGATAAACCGAGCGCCGATGACATCCAACGCCACCGTCTCGCTCGCGACGACGGGGTAGACCTCGCCGTTGCGCGCGACCTCGCCCAGCACCAGCGGCCGCCAGCCCCACGGGTCGCGGCAGGCCTCGATCCGATCGATCGCGATCAACTCGCTTCAGCTCTATCCAAGATCTCTTACCAAGAAGAGTTATTGGATCTCCTGGGCCCTGCGATCAACAGCAATTCCGGATTGTTTCTGTTTGGAGCTCCCGGCAACGGCAAGACATCGATCGCGCGCTGCTTGACGTCCTGTTTGGGCCAAGAGATTTGGATTCCCCATGCCATTTTGGACGACGGAAACCTGATCAAGTTGCAAGACGATGCAGTCCATCGTGTTGTCCCCGTACCTGAAGCTGATGGTCAAATCCTCAAAGCCCAACAATGGGATCATCGATGGCTTCGGATTCAACGCCCCACCGTGATTGTCGGTGGAGAGTTGGTGATGGATAACTTAG
>JBCDEF010000062.1:0-13829 GCA_039179915.1 Planctomycetota bacterium
GGCCCGGGCCAGCGCCGGCGAGGAGCCGGGCGCATCGACCCAGCCGCAGGCGGCCCCACGCGGATCGATGCACAGCAGCCCGATGCCCAGCGAGGGACGGCTCAACCGGTCGGCCAGCCACGCGGCGGCGTGCTCGACCGCGTCGGCCGCGTCGGTGTCTTCGGGCGCGCTCCAGCGCTCTTCGTCCTGCTCGCCGATCAGCCGCAGGCCGGTCAGCCGCTCGCCGCCGGCAGCGCGTTCGGTGTAGACGATCGGCGGGGCCATCAGTCGTTGCCGCTCCGCTCGTCCTGCAGCTCGCGCTGCCGGCGGATCGCGTCGCGGCGGCGTTCGACCTCGCTGCGGAACTGCTCGGTCTCGGCGTCGGGCCGGGTGAGGCGGTTGCGTCGGGCGGCGTTCTGCTCGGCGCGGGTCGGGGGCCGCTGCGAGGCCCCGGCGATCTCGGGGCTCATCTGCGTGATCTGGACCCGGTCGGCGACGGCGCGCTCGAGCGTCTCGCGCACGCCGCGGGTCTCCAGCTCGACCGCCTGCCGATCGATCGCGACGACTTGCGAATCGGTGCCCGGCAGCGTGTCACCGACGCGGAGCGTGTGCTGGCCCGTGGCGGTCGCGATCACCGCGAACGATGCCTCGCCGACAAACAGGCCGCCGAGGTAGCGCTGCCCGCCTGACGGGGTCGGCCGCGGCTGCGGCGTGATCGGTGCGGGCGCCGGCTCGTCGTCGCTGTCCTCGGTCTGCGGCTCGATGCCGGCGGCGCCGTCGAGCGCGATCGCGGCGAACTCGATATCGGCGAACTCGTTGCCCGGCGGCTCGGGCGTGTCCTCGGGCTGGACCGCGGCGGGCCAGCCGGGCCCGTCGGCGGGCTCGGGGGGCGGGGGTGGATCGAAGCCGAGCACCGCTGCGGCCGCGCCGGCGCCGACCAGCAGCAGGGCCGCCGCCTGCGCGATCCGCGTGAGCCGGCGCGCCTTGTTGCGGTCCACGTGTGCCACGTCGCCTCCGTTCGGTGTGGATCGGCCGCCTCCGCGGCCCGGCTTTGAGAGTCTGGCTTTGAGAGTCCGGCTTCTGGAGTTTAGCCGGGTGCGCCTCGGGCCCCCGGTGCCGTGTTGCGTCGCTCGTCGACGCGGTACCAGCTCAGAAATACCTCATTCGATGAGATCGCGGTGCTGCTTTCGACCCGCCCATCGGGCAGGTCGACGTAGCCCTCGTAGACGACCGGCTCCTGCTGTGCGCGACCGAGTCGTCTGGGCGTGTAGACCGTTCGCACGCGCCAGAGCGAGGGCTCGGCCGTGAGGACGCGCTCGGCCATCCGCCGGGCGTCGGGCTCGAGGCCCAGCTCGTTCATGACCGCGTCGAGCTCGGACCGTGCGATCTCGCCGTCGCGCCGGGTCCGGACGATATCGCTCGCCAGATCCGCAGCCAGCTCGTCGTCCTGCAGCGCCGCGGCCAGCAGCGAGGCGATCGTCTGCTGCGAGGCCCGCGCCGCGTCGACCGACAGCGGCCCGACGGGCCGGGTGTCCGGCAGGTCCAGGTCTCGCATGGCACGGACGATCCGGGCGCCCTGGCCGTCCTGGGCCGCGGGCTCGATCAGCACCGCGGCCTGGGCCGGGAAGAATGACGCTTCGACGAGGTCGCCGCTGGGCAGCTCGGTGCGGAACGCCTTGCCGCCCTCGCCCCCGCCGCCGGTGAGCTCTTCGACGCTCGTGCTCTGCGAGTAGTTGATCCACGAGGTGATGATCGACTTCATGCCGAACTCGCGGTGCGCATCGCGGTAGGCATCGAGCTGGGCCTGGGTGATCACGGCGCGCTGCGAGGCCCGGGTCAGCACGACGCCGACCACGAGCCCGCCGACCAGCGCGAGCAGCACGACCACGGGCATGACGAAGCCGCGGCGGGTCATGGCTCGCGATCGCTTTCGCGGATCGAGTCGAGCACCTCATCGCTGAGCTCCTCGTCGGACTCGCCGGTCTGCGGCTGATCTTGTTCATCGAGCGCGGGCGGCGTGGCCTCGGCGTCCAGGGCGTCCGCGGGTGGCAGCGGCGAGACCACATCCGGCCCTGCGGAGAACCCGAGCTCGAATGTCCAGTTGCCGTAGGCCCCGGTCGCGGTGCCGAGCTCGAGTTCGATGAACGCCGGGAGCTGGCTCGCTTCGAACGCCCGGACCCGCGGCACGCGCTGGCTGTCGATAAACGAGGTCCAGGTCAGGCGATCGATGCCCCGTGCCAATCTGGCCGGCGGCGGGAGCGAGCCCTCGTCGAAGCTGACGCCCTCGGGCATCTCGATCGGCGGCAGCGGCACCCACCAGAGCTCCATGGTTGCGTCGCGATCTCCGGTCCGGGCCGGGCGTCGTCGGCCCTCGCCGCCGCGCTCGGGAGAACGCAGCTCGAATGCGCCGCGGTGCGCCGGCAGGTCCGCCGCGGTCAGCACCGCGTCGGGAAGGCCCTCGGGCCGGGCCGGGGGCGGGCCCATCAGCGGCCGGCGGACAACGATTTCCAGCCGCGGCCGGCCGTCCTTCGAGGTCATCTCGAACCGGTGCGAGAGGCCCGGTGGCGGCTCGGGGAAAACGCCCGCTTCGGCCGCCGCGTCAACGGCCGGGACGCTTGGGGGAACGCCCTGCCCGCCGCGCACCGCCCGGTTGAACACGCCCGCCGGCGCGACATGCAGGTTGGCCATCGCGTCGCGGGTGACTTGCTGCACGAGCGCGAGATCGTTCATGCCCCGGGCGTGCTCGCCCAGCGCCCGGCCGTTTTCTTCCACGGTGACAAGCACGCCGAGCGCCGCAGCCAAGATCAGCGAGCCGACGACCATCGCCAGCACGGTCTCGACGAGTGTGAAGCCCCGGCGGTTCATCGCGGCGTGCTCGCATCGTCGGCCTGGGTCTCATCGCCGCCGCTGCCGCTGTCGCCGGCAGGACGGTCGAAGCCGACGATCTCTTCGAACATGTCGCCGAGCCGTTCGTCGTCGTTGAGCAGCCGCTCGACGCTGTCGTGGCTGAAAAAGCCCAGCGGGTTGACGAGCCGGTCGAGCGTGACGGTCGGGGTCGCCCCGGCACGGATCGCGGCGGCGGTGCCGTCGTCGAGCCAGGCGCTCACGGTCACCGCCTGCATCCGGTCGAACAGCTCGGGCGACTGGGCCACGCCGTCGCGGCCGACGCGGCGCTCCGGGTTCGCGTCCAGCAGCGAGACGCGCTCGATGTCGATCGACCACCGGTACCGTCGGCCGTCGTAGGCGATCGTTTCCGGCAGGTCGTCGGTCGCGGTCGAGTCGTCGAGGTAGACGATCATGACACGGTTGGCGACCTCGGCCGCGCCCAGCCGCTGGCGGTCGGTCAGTTCCCAGTTCCAGACGGTCCCGAGCGCGCTGAGCACGCCCGCGGCGACGATGCCCAGCAGCGCCGCGGCCAGCACCGCCTCAAGAAAGGTAAAGCCGCGTCGGCTCGGTCGGGTTGGATGCGTGGCGGTCGGCATGGTCGGCGATCAGTCGACGTGGTCCCAGATGTTGATGTCGTCTTCGGTCTGCGGCACGCCGTCGTCGCCCATGCTGATCAGCTGGAAGCGCGGCGTCTGCCCCGCCGGGTTGGGCGCGTAGAAGAAGGGCCGCTCCCACGCGTCGGTGGGGTTCGGGTCGATCAGCTGGGCCTGGGCGAGGTCGTTGAGCCCGCCGGGCAGCGAGCCGGTCTGGGCCATGTAGCGGTCGATGCCGGTCTTGATCGTGTTCATGCTGGCAACGGTCGACGACTCCCGGGCGCTGGCCGCGCCGCCGACAAGGTTGACCGTCACGATCGTCATCAGGATGCCCATGATCGCGATCACGAGCGAGAGCTCGAGAAGCGAGAAGCCCCGGCGGTGCGGGCCGCGGTGCGGTCGGCGTCGGCGGCGGGCGGGGGTGTCACTGGTCTGCATGGCGTGCTCCACGTTGATCTGATTCGCTCCGGGTTCGCTACCCGGTTGCATCGGCCGCGTTGCGGGCGTTTCACGCCCGGAAACCCGGATTTTTCGGCCCGGCCGCCCGGTCGCGGAGTGTAGGGAGCGGCCGGCGCCGGCCGATCCCCGGTCCGGGTCCGGCTAGCTGCCGAAGGCCGACCGGCTCAGCGAGAGCATCGGCGCGATCAGCGCGATAATCATCGAGCCGATGACGATGAAGATCCCGACGATCAGCAGCGGCTCGAGAACGGCCAGCAGCCGGTTGGACCGCTGCTCGACGATCGCCGTGTGATCGTCGGCCAGGGTCTCGAAGGCGGCATCCATATCGCCCGCTCGCTCGGCAGCGATCAGCAGCCGGCGCGTCCCGATCGGCAGGGTGCCGACCCGCTCGATCAGGACCTTGAGCACCCCGCCGTCGATCAGGCCTGTCCGCAGCGCGTCGAGCTCGGCCCGCAGCTTGGGGTGGCTGACGGTCTGGCTGGCCACGCCCAGCGCGTCGGCCAGCGGCACGCCGCCGCGGGACATCGCCGCCATCACGCTGAAGAACCGCGCCGATTCCTGCGCCAGCACCAGCCCGCGGATGACGGGCAGACGGCGCACAACCGGTGCGAGCGCTGACGCGATCGGTCTCCGCAGCACCAACGCCGCGATCGCCAGCCCGCCGACGATGCCCAGCGCGATCAGCGGGTTGGTCCGCAGCCAGGTGCCGGCGGCGGCCATCGCCTCGGTCGCGGCCGGCAGCGATTGGCCGTCCTCGAGCACATCGCTCATCGCCTCGGCGACCATCGGCACCACGATCACGAGCATGAAGACGCCGACCATCGACGAGACCGCCAGCACGATCGCGGGGTAAAACAGCAGCGTGCGGGCGGTTTCGGTGATCTTGAGCCGACGCTTGGCGCTCCGCGAGAGCTGGCCGCAGGCGCCGCCGAGGTCGCCGGTGCGTTCGGCGGCCTCGAAGACCGCGGCGGTCACCTCGTCGAACGCGCCTGTCTCGAGCGCCCCCCGCGCGAAGCTCTGGCCCTGGTTGACCTGCTCGCCCAGCTTGCGGACGGTCGGCCGGGCCTTGGTGCTGACCGCCTCGGCAGTGACCTCGAGCGCCTCGACCAGCGGCACGCCGCGGTCCAGAAGCTGCCCGAGCTGGGCGGTCATCTCCGCCTCGTCCTTGAGGCCCAGCCGCCCGGATCGGTCCGTCAGCCAGGCGGGCAACGCGACGGCACGCAGCAGGATCAGCCGCTCGGCGCTCAGCTCCCGCGCGAGCACGCCCTCGTCGTCCGCCGGGCGGACGCCGAAGGTCTTCTTCCCGTCGGCCTTGGCGGCGACAAAGGCGAAGCTGCTGGTTGGTGCGGCGCTGCCGGGCATCGGCCAAGTCTACGAACGGGCGGGCGGCGGGTTGCTCCTCGGGCCGTTCGGGGGTCCGGACCGGTGTGTATACACTCCGCCGACGGCCGAGAACCGGCCCCCTGAGGAGGCCCGAGGGTGCCAAGCAACACGATGCGCTGCCTGATCAAGCACCACGCCGGCGAGGGCCTGGACCTGGTCGAGCGGCCGATCCCCGAGCCCGGCCCGCGGGAGGTCCGCATCCGCGTGCGCAAGGCCGGCATCTGCGGCACCGACCGGCATATCTGGGAATGGGACGACTGGGCCGCCGGCCGCGTGCCCGTGGGTACCGTTACGGGTCACGAGTTTGTCGGCGTGATCGATAAGCTCGGCTCGGCCGCGACCAAGTTCCAGACGGGACTCCGCGTCAGCGCCGAGGGCCACACCACCAAGGGCGTCGACTACAACAGCCGAACCGGCAACGCCCACATCGCGATCGACACCGAGATCATCGGCATCGATCGCGACGGCTGCTTCGGCGAATACGTCGTCGTGCCCGAAGACAACGTCTGGCCCGTGCACGAGTCGATCCCGGACCGCGTCGCCGCGGTGCTCGACCCGCTCGGCAACGCGGTGCACACCGTGATGGCCGCGGATGTCAGCGCCAAGAGCGTGCTGATCTCGGGCGTGGGCATCATCGGGCTGATGGCGGTGACCGTCGCCAAAGCAGCCGGCGCGAGCCGCATCTTTGCGACCGACATCAACCCCCCGAGGCTGGAGCTGGCCAGAAAACTCGGCGCGGTCGGGGCGTTCGACGCACGCGAGGGCGACGGCTGGATCGACGAGGTCCGCACGCAGACCCGCGGCGAGGGCGTCGATGTCGTTTTGGAGATGTCCGGCGCGTCGGCCGCGTTCGATCAATCGTTCAGCGCGCTCCGCAACGGCGGCGTCGCGGCGCTCCTGGGCCTGCCCGCCAAGCCCGTCACCTTCGACTTCAACGAGCACATCATTTTTAAGGGCTGTACCGTCCTGGGCATCAACGGCCGGCGCATGTTCGAGACCTGGTACCAGATGGAAGAGCTGCTGCTCTCGGGCCGGCTCGAGCTCGACGAGATCATCACCCACGAGTACCCGCTCAGCGAGTTCCGGGCCGGCTTCGACACGATGATCTCGGGCGAGGGGATCAAGGTTGTGCTCGGGATCGGGTAGCCCCCCGGCGCGCACAACACCGGCCCCCGCTGCAGGGGCCGGCGCTGGGCACAAAGCCGTGGTCTGAATCCTGTTGTGTCTCGCGTTCGCTTCCGCGTTTAGCCGCGTCGGCGGCGGGCGGCGGTGAGCGCGACAGCGCCGAACGCGAGGGCCGTTCCGGGTGCGGGCACCAGGAACTGGAACGTGAACGCCTCGCTCGCGGTAAACGTGCCCTCCGCGTCGATGACCCGGCCGGTCACCGACAGGATCTGGCCCGGCACGATGTTGTCCTGCTCGATGAAGTAGAACGGGTGCGAATCGATCTCGCCCAGCGTGGCGAGCGTGTCTTGCGTGCCGATGTCGAACGTGTCCCCCGCCAGCGCCAGCTCGTTGTCGAACGACGGATCGGCCATGCGCAGCGGCGCGTCGATCGCGAGCAGCTCGAAGCGGAAGTCGAAGGTGCCCGAGGGCTGCGCGAACTCGAGGGTCGGCGCGAAGCCCGCCGAGACCAGATCGCGGACCCCCGGGTCGTCCGTGAACAGGCCGACGAACGGGCTGCCATCGGGCGCGGTGCCGGAGTCGGTAAACAGGAAGTCGATGCCGAACAGCTCGTCGAAGTCGAAGTCCAAGAATCCGATCTGCCCGCTGTGCGTGATGCCGATCGGGACGTCGATCTCGTCTTCGTCGGGCTGCGCGATCGCGGTGGTGCTCGCGGTCGCGATCAGGCCCGCGAGCCCGAGCTTCAGGGTGGTTCTGTCGAGTTTCATGCCGCTGTCCTCCGTGGTGATGATCACCGGTGTCTTGCTCGTCCTCAGCCCTCGGCCGACGCCGCCGGGCACCCCGACGAAGCGGGGCCCGGTGGGCGATGATAACAGATAATCAGATCCCAATTAATGGGAATTCTCAGCCTCGCGTGCTTTCGGTCGCATCCCGACACACTCTTGGTGGTTGCTCCCTCGCACGCGCACCCGGATCGGTCGTCGCGGATGCGACGGCGGACCGGCCGGCGTGCGATGCGTGCACCGTTGAAGGATCGGCGACCCCAGGCTCGGAAGGCACCGACCCAGAACGGCATGAACTTGCCTTCATTGTGCGTCCGACCGGCCTGCGTCCCGAACGGTCTCGAGGAACAGCGTTCATACTTCGTCAACGGAGAAACAACATGTCGAACCACACCCGCACCTGGCCCGAGCTCGCCGAGGGTCTTTACGAACGGCTGACAGGCCGCAACGCCGAGATCGCCTATACCTTTGAGGAGATGCGGATCGATGTGCCCAGCGGCTCGGGCGCGAACGCCGAGCACGCCTCGTGGACGCTTAACGGCACGCTGCGGATCACAACAAAAGACGGCGCGGGCTCGTGACACCCGGCGGCGGGCTCGCCTGGCGGGGCTGTCTCGACGCGAGGTGCGGGACCGGCCGCGTGGTCCTGCTGGCCGAGGGCGATCGCGGCCGGCTTGCGATTTCCAACGTCGCTACGGCTCTCAAGCTCCGCCGGATGCGGCCGGTGCTGAACCGGCTCGCCGGCGGCGGGGGGTGCACGGTCCGTGACCTGCCGCCGACCGATATCGAGGTCGCCGGCTGGCGCGTCGCACGGCTCTCGCGCGGCTCGGTCTCGCCGACGCTGCCGGTCTTCCGCGGACGGATCTGATGGCCGAAGCAGGCAATCCAAACTCCAGCAAGCCGGTTCTGGTCACCGGAGCGACCGGCTACATCGGCGGCCGGCTGGTCCCCCGGCTGATCGAGCGCGGCTACCGCGTCCGGTGTCTGGTTCGTTCGCCGCGGAAGCTCGAGGCCCGGCCCTGGGCCCAGAGCGAGCGTGTTGAGATTGTCGAGGGCGACCTTTCAGAACCCGAGGGACTGGCCGAAGCGATCACGGGCTGCGGCGTGGGGTTCTACTTGGTCCATTCGATGCTGGCTGCGGGCGATGATTTCGCCGACCGCGATCGGCGGTTGGCAAAAAATTTTGCGACCGCCGCCGGCGAGGCAGGACTCGAACAGATCGTCTACCTCGGCGGGCTGGGCGAGATGGGCCCGGAGCTTTCCGAACATCTGCGTTCACGCCGCGAGGTTGAGCATGTGCTGGCCGGCGGCGGCGTGCCCGTGACCACGCTCCGTGCGGCGGTCATCCTCGGCAGCGGATCGGCCTCCTTTGAGGTGCTCCGCTACCTCGTCGAGCGGCTGCCGGTCATGGTCACCCCCCGCTGGGTGCGGACCGAGTGCCAACCGATCGCCGTGCGCGATGTGCTGGGCTACCTCACAGGTGTGATCGGCCGGCCCGAGGCGGTAGGTCGCTCGTTCGATATCGGCGGCCCCGAGGTGCACGAATATCTCGAGCTCATGCGGCTCATGCAGCGGGCGCTCAAGCTTCCCCGCCGGCTGATCCTGCCCGTACCGATCCTCACGCCCAAGCTCAGCGCGTACTGGATCCACCTGGTCACACCGATCAGCTCGAGGATCGCCCGCCCGCTGGCCGAGGGCATGCGGAACAGGGTTGTCGCTCGTGAGAACGACATCCGCGGCATCGTGCCGCAGGAGCTGATCCCGGCCGAGCGGGCGATCGAGCTGGCGCTCGCGCGCGTCGAGGCGCAGGACGTCGAGACGATCTGGTCGGCCGCGGGCGTGATCGAGGGCGACCCCGACTGGGCCGGCGGCACCGTCTACGAGGACATCACCGAGATCGAGATCGATGCCGACGCCCACAGCGTCTTCCGCGCCGTGCAGCGCGTCGGCGGCGGGCACGGCTGGTACGCGCTCGACTGGCTCTGGCAGATCCGTGGCTGGATGGACCGGCTCGTCGGCGGGCCCGGACTGCGACGCGGCCGACGCGACCCGGAAACCGTCGGCTACGGCGAGGCGCTCGACTTCTGGCGCGTCGTCGAGTTCGAGCAGGACCGACGCCTCGGCCTCCGTGCCGAGATGAAAGTCCCCGGCGAAGCGCTGCTGCGATTCGATGTCACGCCGAAGGACGACGGCGGCGGATCGATCCTCAAGCAGACCGCGCTCTTTCGGCCTAAGGGCCTGCTCGGGCTCGCCTACTGGTACGCCGTCCTGCCCCTTCATGGCCCGGTCTTCCGCGGCATGACCCGGGGCATCTGCCGGGCGGCCGAGAAGCTCGCCGCCGAATCCCAGCCGGATCAGAGCCAGCACGATGAGGCCCGCCCCGCCGACGCCTGAGCCGAGCGATCCGCGCTAGCGGTACGACTCGTGGCAAGCGATGCACGACTCGGCCAGCCGCTCGATCGAGAGTTCTGCCGTGGGCCAGTCTTCCAAATCGGCCGCGGTCTCTATCGCCGCCGACCGTGCCGCAGCCTGCTCCATGAGCTCGCGGTACCCCGCGTTCGCGTCGGCATCGAGATCGACGACCAGCATGCGGAAAAGGTCTGGCAGCGCGGCGGCGGCGTGATCGAGCACAAGGTCGGGGTTGTCCTCGGGTGTTCGCCAGCCAGCGCTCTGGATCGCCCGCAGCTCGTCGAAGACGCGCTGGATCTCGGCCATCGTCGCCGGCAGGCCGCTGACCTCCACCGCCGCCGGCAGCTCATTCGGGCCGAGCGTGTCGATGGTCGAACCGGAGATCTCTTGCGCGGTGCGGACATCGTCCCACAGGCCCACGTAGCTCGGGCTGGTGCCGGCGATCTCCAGCAGCTCGGTGCCCTGCGCGGCGTCGATCTCGCCGAGGCAGACCAGGGCCATTGCTGCCGCCGCCGGCCCGCGGTGCTTGCCGTGGTGGCAGTGGATATAGATCGGCTTGGGCAGATCGCGGATGGCTTTGGCGAGTGCCAGCCGCTGCGGGCCGTCGATGCCGTCGTACGTCAGCGGCACGTGCGCGCTGATCATGCCGCGGCTCTCGATCGCTTCCAGGTTCGGCCGGACCGCGTCGACGCTGAGTATGGTCCGCACGCCGAGCCGCCGAAGTGTGTCGTACGACTCATCAGAGCGCGGCCCGCTGCCGCTGAGCACGGCTTTCTCGAACACGATCACGTTGTCCAGCCCGGGCGTCGGCTCGATCCGGTCACCGCGGGCGTAGCGCGTGCCGGGCGGGGAGAAGACATGGAACGCGATCACGCCGCCGATGCTCAGCATCAGCAGCACCAGCAGGATGGGCGCGACGCGGGGCATGGGTCAGGTTGTCCCGTACATCCGGTCGCCGGCGTCGCCCAGGCCCGGGCAGATAAAGCCTCGCTCGTCGAGCTCACGATCGACCGCGGCCGTGTAGACCATCACATCCGGGTGCTCGTCCTGCATGCGGCGGAGGCCCTCGGGCGACGCCACCAGGCAGATCAGCCGCAGGTCGCTCGCGCCGATCTCTTTCAAGCGAGCCACAGCCTCCACCGCCGAGCCGCCGGTCGCCAGCATCGGGTCGACCAGCACCACCGGCCCCGCATCCAGATCGCTCGGCAGCTTCTCGAGATAAACCATCGGCTCGAGCGTCGACTCGTTCCGCGCCATGCCCAAGTGCCCGACCCGCGCCTCGGGCATGACCTCGAGGATCCCCTCGGCCATGCCCAGGCCGGCCCGGAGAATCGGCACCACCGTGATCTGCTGGCTCAGCCGCTGGCCGTGGGTTGTCTCGACGGGCGTGACGACCTCGACGATGTCGGTCGGAAACGAGCGGGTGAACTCGAAGACCATCAGTCCCGCGATCTGGGCGATCAGGGCCCGGAACGGCCGATGACCCGTCTCGGCGTCGCGCATCCAGGTCAGCTTGTGCTGGATGAGCGGATGCTCGAAAATGACAGCGTTGGAATGGTTCGGGTGCGTACGGCCCATGGACGCAAGGATACGTCGGAAGGACTCGGCAGCATGAACGAACGCGAACAACTCGACCACGCCGCGCTCGAAGCCGCGATCGCCCAGGCCGAGAAGAGCCTCGCCGAGGGCGGCATCCCGATCGGGGCCGCCCTGATGAACGCCGAGGGCGTCATCGTCGCGCTCGGGCACAACGAGCGCGTCCAGACCGGCGATCCGACGGCGCACGCCGAAACCGTCTGCATCCGCAACGCGGGTCGGCGCAGAGACTGGCACACGTTGACGATGGCGACGACGCTGAGCCCCTGCGCGATGTGCTCGGGCACGGCCGTGCTCCACCGGATCCCGCGGATCGTCATCGGCGAGAACCAGACCTTCCAAGGCCGCGAGGACTGGCTCCGCGAGGCCGGCGCCGAGGTCGTCGTGGTTCATGACATCCGGTGCACTTCGATGATGGAGAGCTTCATCACCGCGAAGCCGGAGCTGTGGAACGAGGACATCGGGGTGCCTGAGTAAGAAACGATTGAAGAACGTCTTCACTCGTCTTTCAGGCTCGCCGCGATGCTGATTTCTTGCAGCCGAACGCTCGCCTCGTCGAGGTCCTGCTTTGCTTCAGCGAATGCACCCGCGTCGACGCTCTGCCAGTCGGCCTCGGCCTGCGCGACAGTTGATCGGAGCGATTGGATCTTCGCGGCCAGTTCTTCCCTGTACCCCGGCCCGAGGGTGTCCGCAAACCGCTCCAGCCGCTCGCCGATCCATTTCAAGTCGAGTTTCGAGTTCTCGATCAGGTCGACGACCCGGTGCCGGGTCATGTCCTCGCGGGCGTGGGTGAGGCTCTCGCGTTCGATCGCTTCGATCTCGTCGCGCGAAAGGCCGTGGTTGGGCACGACCTGCAGCTGCGCCCGCTTGCCCGACCGCCGCTCGTGCGCCGAGACGCGCAGCACGCCCGATTCGTCGACCAAAAACTCGACCTCAAGCTGCGGGATCCCCGCGGGCATCGGCGGCAGGCCCGCGAGGTGAAATTCGCCCAGGTTCCGGCAGTCGGCGGCCATCTCCCGCTCGCCCTGCAGCACGCTGATCTTGATCGAGACCTGCCCGTCGACGCTGGTCGAGAACATCTCTGTTGCCCGCGCCGGCACGGTGCTGTTGGCCGTGATCAGCTTGGCGACAGCGCCGCCCTTGGTCTCGATGCCCAGCGACAAGGGGATCACATCGAGCAGCAGGGCATCTGTCACGCCGCCGGCCACGATCGCCGCTTGGACCGAGGCCCCCAGCGCGACGACCCGGTCCGGATCGAGCGCGGTGTACGGCTCCAATCCGAAAAACGCCCCCACGCGCTCGCGCACCAGCGGGATCCGCGTCGAGCCGCCGACCATGACGACCGCATCGAGCTCGGGCTTCTCGCCCTGCGACCGCTCGGCGTCACGCAAGGCCTGCTTGCAGGCGTCGATCGTCCGCTCGACCAGCGGCGTGATCATCACTTCGAACTCGTCCCGCGTCACCGACCGCTCGTAGACCCGCCCGCCGCTGAGATCGATCCGGATCGCCGCGGCGTCCTCGGTCGAGAGCCTGATCTTGACCGCGTCGGCGAAGGACAGCAGCGCCCGCCGGGTTTCGGGCTGGAAGGCGTCCAAGCCCTCGGCATTGACACCGAGTTGCTCGCGGATCTCGGTTAAGAACAGCTCGACCAGCAGGCGGTTGATGTCGTCCCCGCCGAGCCGCGTGTCGCCCGCGGTCGAGAGCACGCGGAAGAAGGCCGGCTCGGTCTCGTCCTCGGCCGGGATGATCTGCAGGATCGAGATATCGAACGTCCCGCCGCCAAGGTCGTAGACGGCGACGGTCCGCGGCTCGTCGGTGGTGGTCGCGCCGAGCCCGTAGGCCAGCGCCGCCGCCGTCGGCTCGTTGACGATGCGGACAACCTCGAGCCCCGCCAGCCGGCCGGCGTCGCGCGTGGCCTGCCGCTGCGCGTCGTCGAAATAGGCCGGCACGGTCACGACAGCGCGAGAGACCTCGGTGCCGAGCGCTTCGCACGCGCGCTGCTTGAGCGCACGCAGGATGTCCGCCGAAACTTCTTGCGGCGAGAGCACCCGGCCGCCGGGCAGCCGCACGCGGGCCGTCGCGTTGTCGCCCTCAATAACTTCATATGGCAGCAGCGCCGCCTCGCTCCCGGCATCGGCCAGCGATCGGCCCATCAATCGCTTGACGCTCGTGATCGTCCGCTCGGGGTGGGCGACGGCCTGGTCTCGCGCTCCAACGCCGATCGTCAGCGAGCCGTCGGCGTTGTAGCGGACGACCGACGGCAGGATCGCGTCCGTGTCGGCCGGCGAGAGGATCCGCGGCCCGCGTTCGTCGCAGAGCGCGACCAGGCTGTTGGTGGTTCCGAGGTCGATGCCGACGATCGGGCCGCGGTCGGCGCGGGGGTGCGTGGTGCTCATCCACAGACGGTAGACTGCGGCATGACGAGAACGGTCCCGATCGTGCTGTCCTGGCCGATGCCGATGATCGCGGCGGTCATCGCGGCCGGGTGCGTCGCGGGCTGCGCGGTGACGGATCCGGTGCGCACCGAGCTGCCGGTCTCGATCGATCGCGACCGCCCGCCGGCGGACCTGATCATGACCGTTACGGTCTATTACGCCGACGGCGACCCGGCCGACAC
>JBCDEF010000063.1:0-13693 GCA_039179915.1 Planctomycetota bacterium
CCAGCGCCCGCATCTGCTCGATCTCGACATCGACGGAGACGAGCGGAATCATCACCTCAGGAATCACGATCTGGCCTGCCCGGGTCAGTTCGCAGGCGGCCTCGAAGATGGCCCGAACCTGGGTGCGGTACACCTCGGGGCTCACGCCCAGCTGCTTCGCGAGCTGCTTCTGGGCATCCTCCTCGTGCGGGAGGAACTCGTGCAGCGGCGGGTCCAGCAGGCGGATGGTGACCGGCAGGCCGTTCATCGCGCGGAACAGGCCGATGAAATCGTCGCGCTGGAAGGGCAGCAGCTTGGCGAGCGCGTGCTCGCGCTGGTCGAGGGTCTCGGCGACGATCATCTCGCGCATCGCCTTGATGCGGGCGCCCTCGAAGAACATGTGCTCGGTGCGGCAGAGGCCGATGCCCTTGGCCCCGAACTCGCGGGCCCGCTTGGCGTCGTTGGGCGTGTCGGCATTGGTGCGGACGCCCATGGTCGCGTGCTTGTCGGCCCACCGCATGATCTTGGCGAAATCGCCCGAGAGCTCGGGGGTGATGGTGGGCACGGCGCCGTGGAGGACCTCGCCCGAGGTGCCGTCGATCGAGATGGTGTCGGTGCGTGTGTAGCTCCGGCCGCCGACGGTGAACATGCCGGCCTTGGCATCGATCTGGATATCGCCGGCGCCGGCGACGCAGCACTTGCCCCAGCCGCGTGCGACGACCGCCGCGTGGCTGGTCATGCCGCCGGTGCTGGTCAGGATGCCCGCGGCCGAGTGCATGCCGTCGACGTCCTCAGGGCTGGTTTCTTTCCGGACGAGGATCACCTGCTCGCCGGCGTGGGCCCGCTCGACGGCTTCCTCGGCCGTGAACGCCGGCTTGCCGACCGATGCGCCGGGCGACGCGGGCAAGCCCCGGGCCAGCACGCGCGCGACCGACTTCTTGGTCTCATCGAACCGCGGCAGCAGGAGCTGGGTCAGGTCGCCCGCGGGGATGCGCAGGAGCGATTCCTTCTCGCTGATGAGCTTCTCCTTGACCATGTCGCACGCGATCTTGACCGCGGCCGCGCCGGTGCGCTTGCCGGTCCGCGTCTGCAGCATGAACAGCTTGCCCTGCTCGATGGTGAACTCGATGTCCTGCATGTCCGTGTAGTGCTTCTCCAGCTTGGTCTTGATCTTCATCAGCTGGTCGTAGACCTTCTTGTTCCACTTCTTCATCTCGATCGCGGGCAGCGGCGTGCGGATGCCGGCGACGACGTCCTCGCCCTGCGCGTTGATGAGGAACTCGCCGTAAAACTTGTTCTCGCCGGTCGACGGGTTGCGCGTGAACGCAACGCCCGTGCCCGAGGTCTCGCCCATGTTGCCATAGACCATCGCCTGCACGTTGACGGCCGTGCCGTTGAGCCCGGTGATCCCGCTGATGCGGCGGTAGCTCTTGGCGCGGCCGCTGTCCCAGCTCTTGAAGACGGCTTCGATCGAGAGCTCGAGCTGCTTGAACGGGTTCTGCGGGAAGACGTCGCCGGTGTGCGTGCGGTAGACCTCTTTGTACCGCTCGCAGAGCTCGATAAGCCCTTCTTCGGGCACGTCGGTGTCGTCGGCGGCGTGGTAGCGGGTCTTGATCTCGGCGAACGCGTGCTCGAAGTGCTCGTGGTCGATGCCCATGACGACATCGCCGAACATGTTGATCAGACGGCGGTAGGCGTCGTAGGCGAAGCGGCGGTTGCCGGTGGCCTCGGCGAGCGCGTGCACGCTCTGGTCGGTGAGGCCTAGGTTCAGGACCGTGTCCATCATGCCCGGCATGCTGACCGCGGCGCCGGAACGAACGGAGACGAGCAGCGGGTTGGTGGCGTCGCCGAACTTCTTGCCCATCTCCTTTTCGAGGGTGGCCATGTTCTTGGCGACCTCGTTCATCAGGCCGTGGGGCAGTCGCTTGCCGCCGTCGTTGTAGGCGGCGCAGGTGTCGGTGGTGATCGTCATGCCGGCGGGCACGGGCAGGCCGATGCTGGTCATGTCGGCCAGGTTGGCGCCCTTGCCGCCGAGCAGCAGCTTCATGGAGGTGTCGCCGTCGGTCTTGAGTTTCCCGAAGTAGTAGACCATCTTGCCGGCCTTGGCTGGCTTCTTGACGACCTTGCGTCCGCTGGCTCGGCGGACGCGGCCGGCCTGGCTGGTCTTGCGTGACGCGGCCTTCTTGGACGCCGACTTTTTCACGCCGGTTTTCTTTGTGCCGGTCTTCTTGGATGTCCGCTTGGCGGCGGTCTTCTTCGCCGCCTTCTTGGCGGTTTTCTTTGCGGTCTTCTTGCGGGCGGCGGCTTTCTTCGCCATGGTTGGCAGTCCCTTCGGGTGGGCGGTGATCGGAGCGATCGCGTCCCTTCCCCGGGTGCGGCCGCCGGCGATGTAACGATGGTGCCCGCGGCGTGGGGCCCACGGCCCGCGGACGCGAGTCTAGGAACACGCCCCGGCAGCAGACGGCGCCCGACGTACCATCGCGGCGTGAATCCCCCGACAGAAACCCGGGTCGGCTCGCCGGCCGAGGCGCTCCGGCGGTGGCCCGCCGATCGGCCGGTCGCGGCGGTGCTGGCCGGCGACCGCGCCGGGCGCAGCCGATTCAGCCTGCTGGCCGAACCCGAGCGCACGCTCCGAGCCGCGGGCCTCGATGAGGCGCTATCGATCATCGGCTCCACCCGGCGCGGCGGCGCGAGCGACCCCGCGGCACACGGCATGCCGGTGTATACAACCGGCTGGATCGCGAGCATCCCCTACGCCGCCGGGTTCGAGCTCGAACCGAAAGCCGCATCCGCTGGTCATGCTGTGCCCGCGCCTGTCCTGCTCGCCAGGGTCGAGCGGGGCTGGGTGCACGACAACCGGCGCGACAGATGGCACCCGCTGAACACCACCGAGCCCGGGCCGCCGACGGCGGACGACGCCGGGTCAGCACGGCTCGGGCCGGCCCGCGGGCTGGATCGGTGGGGGGCCTACGAGCGGGCCGCGGCGCGGGTCGTGAAGCTGATCCGGGCGGGCGATGCGTTCCAGGTGAACCTGGCGCACCGGCTCTGGGCCGAGTTCGAGGGCTCGCCCCGCGCGGTGGGCGCCGAGCTGACCGAACGCCTCGGGCCGTGGCACGGGTGCTACATCGAGCACGGCTCGGCCGCGGTCGCGAGCGTCAGCCCGGAGCTATTTCTCGACCTCGCGCCCGCGGGCCGAGTCACGACCCGGCCGATGAAGGGGACCCGGGCGGGGCACGACCGCTCGCTGGGGCTGAGCCCGAAGGACGCGGCCGAGCTGGCGATGATCGTCGACCTGATGCGGAATGATCTCGGCCGGGTCTGCCGGTTCGGGAGCGTGCGGGTGACGGATGCGCGGTCGATCGAGCCGCACGGGGGGACGGCGGCGGAGCCGGCCGTCTGGCAAGGGGTCGCCACGGTCGAGGGCGCGTTGCGGGCGGGCGAGACGATCGAGAGTCTGCTTCGAGCGACGCTGCCGCCGGGCTCGATCACGGGCGCCCCCAAGGTCCGGGCGATGCAGATCATCGACGAACTGGAGCCGGCGCTGGGTTTTGATGGGCCGATGGCGCGGCGCGGGCCGTACTGCGGGGCGTGCGGGTTCTTCGGCGACAATGGGTCGGCGGTGCTCAACGTCGCGATCCGGACGGCGGTGATCGAGCACCGCCCGGGCGGCGGCGTCTGCCACTACCCCGTGGGTGCGGGCATCGTGGCCGACTCGGACCCCGCCGATGAATGGGCCGAGACGCTCACCAAGGCCCGGCCGTTTCTGGAGCTCTGCGGCACGAAGATCGGAGCCGGCTCGTGAGCGGACCGAAGCTCCGAACAGACGTGGTCGATGTCTACGTCTTCCGCCGCTCGGCCGGAGCGGAGCTGCTCCAGCTCCGCCGGTCGCGGGCGCCGTTCGTCGGCGCCTGGCACCCGGTGATGGGCCACATCGAGAATGGTGAGCGGGCCATCGAGACCGCGCTGCGCGAGCTGCACGAAGAGATCGGGCTGGCTCGTGCCGGCCTGGTCGCGCTGTACCAGCTCGAGCAGACCTTCCCGTTCTTCTTGGCCGAGCGCGATGAAATCATGCTCAGCCCGCGGTTCGCGGCCGAGGTCGACGGCTCGTTCGAGCCCCGGCTGAACGGTGAGCACGACGCGCACCGCTGGGTGCCGATCGCCGATGCGCCCGACCGGTTCGTCTGGCCCGGGCAGCAGCATGCGATCGACGAGCTCGCGCGGTTTATCCTGCCCGGCGGCGAGAAAGCCGAAGCGCTCAGACTGCTTCTTTAAGCGGCGCCCGCTGCGGCCGCGCCGCGGGACGGAAACGCTCGGCGGCACGCCACGGCGCGCGGACCCGCGGGTCGCGGCCCAGACGCTGCACCGCATCGAGCATCGGACCGGGCGAGAGCGTGCCAATGAGCAGATGGTCGGCACGTTCCCAGGCCCTGATCAGGTCGAGCCCCGCCTGACGCGCCGCGGCCGCGACAACGTCCGCGTGCTTGCCCGGCTCGATGATCGCGGCCGTGCCCCGCAGCCCCGCGAACGACTCCCGGGCGGAGGACAGGCCGATGAAGCGGCCCCACTGCTGGTCGGTCAGCGGCCGACGCGCCTGGTCGCCCAGCGTGCGTGACAGCTCGTCCGCAGCGGACTCGTACGAGGCGAGGACGTTCTCTTTCGCGGCGATCGCCCGGTAGCGGTCGAGCATGCTGCGCATGAACGGCTCGAGGTCCGCGTCCGGCGCGTACCGCTGGATGACCCAGCCGTTGTTACGGACCAGCCTTGACAGGATGCGGCCGAAATCGCGGTTGGCCGCCACTTTGTCGTGCCGGACGCAGAACGATGGCTCGAACGCGACCCGGTGCCCCGCGGCGATCATCTTCGCGGCCAGGTCGTACTCCTCGGCGTAGTAGTCGAACGCCGGGTCGTAGCCGCCGAGGTCGAGAAAGACCTTCCGCCGGATCGCCACGCCGCAGCCGACGGGGACTTCGGGCAGGCCGCCGCGCTCGCGTGAGCCGTCGGGCAGCGTGATGTCGGCCTTGATTGCCGCGACATCACGCGGCGCGGCCCGTAGCGCGGGCAGGACCGCAACATCGAGCGGGAACGAGTCGTCATCGAGCATCACGAGCCAGTCGCAGCCATCGGCCGCTCGGGCGCACTCGTTCCTCGCCGCCGCCCCCAGGTTTGAGGCCATCCGCAGCACTGTGATCGGCAGCCGGTGCGGCGCGGCGGGGCGGAAGGGCTCGGCAGAGGCGTTGTCGGCGATGATCACGCGGGCGCCGCCGATCGCCTCATAGCCGCCGATCGCATCGAGCCGGTCGAGCGTGGCGTCGAGCCTCTCGGCCCGGTCGCGCGTCGGCAGCACATAGGCGATCATGACGCGAGCCTGGGGTCGGCGGGTGCCGAGAGCTGCGACGCGATCTCGTCGGCCGGTGCGAAGGCCAGACTCGCGCGGTGCAGATGCGCTGTCGCCCGGCGGAGGTCCGTGGCCGACACGGGCAGGTTGCCGAAGCGGCGGGCCTGGGTCGCGGCAGCAACGGATCCGAGGAACGTCGCGGCCTGCATCGAGCCACCGGAGGCCAACGTGAGGGCCGCGGTGGTCAGCAGCGCATCGCCGCAGCCGAGCGGGTCGATCGCGGCGGGGGCAAGCGAGGGGACATGGTGCGCCTTGAGCCGGGTGGCGAAGCCCTCGCCGTGTTCGTCGGTCTCGGCCATGGGCTCGAAGCCGATCGCGCCCTCCTGGCCCATTGTCACGATGGCTCGGCCGATTCGGGCGGGTTCGCCCGCATCCGGCGCGCCGCCGGCCAGCAGCCGCGAAGCGACCGCCGGCCAGCAGCCGCGAAGCGACCGCCGGCAGCGCGTCGTCGTGCAGGTGCATCGCGGCCCGCAGTTCGTGCTCGCCGGGCGTGACCAGATCCAGCCCGCGCATCGCCATCAGGTCGCCCCGCCGGCCGCTGACATCGCCCGCGATGAACCCGCAGCGTTTGCGGAGCTCGTCGCGGACGGCATGGATGGTTGCGCGGGTCAAAAGCCCCAGGCCGAAGTCCGCGATGATCGCCGCGTCCGCGCTGCCCGCGGCGGCGACGAGGCCGACGAGCGCGTCGCGCTGCCCCGCATCGAGTACGAACGGACTGAAGTTGTCGATCTTGACAACCTTCTGCCCGCCCACGGTGAACCGCTGCTTCTCGGGCAGCCGGCCCGACACGGGCAGCCACAGGACCTCGACGCCCTCGGCCCGCAGCCGGCCGACCAGCTCGTCGGATTTTGCTGTATCTGGCAGCGCGGTGACGAGCGTGGCGGCGGCACCCATCGATGCGGCGTGCCGCGCGATGATCGCCGCCCCGCCGTCGAACCGCCGGGTCTCCAGCGGGCGGAGGGTCATGATCGGGCTCTCGCCGGCGACATCGGGCCGGTCGCAGAGCACGTAGCTGTCAATGATCGGCTCGCCGACGACGGTGACGCGTTTGCCACGGAACGAGCCGACGAGCGCGTCGAGCCTGGCTTCGCTGAGCTCTTGCTCGCCCAGCAGCCCGGTCAGGCGCGCGTGGAACGGGTCGGCGGCGTGTTCGAGCGTGCCGATCAGCGCGGTCGAGCTGAAGACGACATCGCCCGAGCTGAAGACGACCCTGCCGCCGCCGGCCTCGACCGTCTCGCGCTCGGCGCGGAACCGCGGGTCGCTGTTGGCCTCGTATTCGCGGCCCTTGATATAGATATCCGGTTCGACCGACCGCAGCAGCTCGAGGGCTGTCGGGTGGTCGTCGATGTGGACCCAGTCGACCAGATCGAGCGCGGCCAGGTTCTCGGCCCGCAGTTCCTGCGGGATCAGCGGCCGGCCGGCGCCCTTGCCGATGTGCCGGTCGCCCGTGATCGAGACGAGCAGCAGGTCACCCATCGACCGCGCCTGCCTCAGGTGTCTGATATGGCCGGGGTGGACGATGTCGAAGCAGCCGTGGCACATCACGACGCGGCGGCCCTGGCCGCGTGCGGCCGCACGGCGGCGGGTCAGCTCGTCGATCGGCACGATCTTCGCGGACGGGTCGCCCGGGTCATTGCGGTCCATCCCAGTGGATTCGGCGATCCTGCGGACGCGCATCCACAATCGGTGCACGACAGCGATCGTCGCCAGCGCGCCGATAGCTCTCTGTATGGACGATCGTGAGAACCGTATCCGCCGGGTCGAGGCGGCAATCGCCACGCTCCGCGAACGGGGCCACCCGGACCTGACCCAGGCGAGCACATCCTGGAATGCCGATGCGTGCGGCAGCAACCAACGAAACGACGCCGCGGACCTGTCCGCGGCACAGGAACTGGTGCGCAAGACCGCGGACATACTCCGGGTCAGCCCGGCACCGATTGTGATCGAGGGCCTCAGCCCGCCATGGCTTTTGCACGAGATCGCCCGAGCCACGCCGCCGCTAGAGACCGGCTACCAGCCGGCGATCTGGGTGGTGCAGGCGGACGAGCACGAGTTTTTTGATGGCTGCGCGGCCGCTGATCTGGCCGGTCTGCTCGCCGAGCCGCGGATCCGTGTCTTCGTGGGACCGAGCGCGAAGCAGGACTTCGAGGCCGCGCTCGCCGAGCCGCTGCGGCAGCCGCAGGCGGCGATCGTGCTGCCGACGGTCCGCCGTCGGCTCGAGCCGAAGGTCGGCGAGCTGATCCGGCTCGCTGTCAAGCGACAGGCCGCGGATCACGCCGCCCGGGTTGCGCGTCTCGCCGAGCGCGACGCGCAGACCACCCCCGCCGAACGCCGGGTGTCGCTGGCCCGCCGGGACCGGCCGCGGCGCGTCGCGCTGATCGCGGGCCGGTTCACGACCGTGCTCAAGCCGATGATCGATGACCTCGCCGGGGCGTTCGAAGACGCCGGCTGGCAGACGAGGGTCCTTTCCGAACCGAGCGACCACCGCCAGCTCGTACCGGCGTCGTACAGCGCGGCACTCGAGGAGTTTGACCCTGACCTCGTGGTCGCGGCGAACCACGCTCGCGAGGACATGGACCGCGTGCTCGCCGGGCGCGTGATGCCCCGCGGCCTGCCGTGGGTGACCTGGGTGCAGGACTCGATGCCGCACCTGCTCGGCGCGAGCTCGGGCAGCTCGATCGGCGAGCTGGACCTGGCCATCGGACACATCAGCTCGGCGATGGTCCGCGACTGCGGCTACCCGGCCGAGCGGGTGATCGCGGCGCCGATGGTCGCCAGCGAGCGAAAATTTGCGCCGGCAGAGTCGGCTCCACGGGAAGAGACGATCCACATCGCCGCGTTCACCAACCACAGCGAGACGCCGGACGCGATGCGGCTGCGGCTGATCCGTGAGGCCGCGGCGACCCCGGGCCTTGCCCAGATCGTGACGGCGCTGGCCGACGCCGCGATGTCGATCGCCGACAAGCCGATGCACCGCACGCACGCGCTGCACGCCTGCCGCGATGCCGCGGAGCGCATCGTGCCGACGACCGACCGCGCAACGATCGAGAACCTGACGCAGAACGTCGCGCTGCGTCTGGTCGACCGGGTGCTGCGGCACCGGACGCTCGGGTGGGGCCGGTCGATCTGCGACCGCCGCGGCTGGACGATGCGGATCTTCGGCCGGGGCTGGGAGAGCCATCCGTCGCTCGGACATCTGGCCGCGGGTGAGCTTCGGCACGGACCCGAGCTGGCCGCGGCCTATCGCGCCGCCCGGCTGACGCTGCACGCGAGCTGCATCGCGCCGATGCACCAGCGGCTGCTCGAGTGCGCCCTGGCCGGCGGGCTGCCCGCGGCCGCCGCGACGCACGGCTCGATCACACTCGCCCAGGCCCGGATCGTCACCCGGCTGATCGCCGAGAACCGGGAGCAGGCGATCCCTGGCGGCGAGCACGCGGGCCGACGCTGGCTCTGGTTCGACAGCAACCGCTTCCCGCACGCCGCAAGGCGCGACGCGCTCGCCCGGCTCCGCGGCGACGACCTGCCCCCGCGGCCGGCGGGCCTCGGCACGGCGTTCGTCCCGATCCCCGATGCCGACCCCTCGACCGCCCCCACCGCTACGCCCGAGCTCGACGCCGACAAGATGCTCGGCCTGCTGGAACTCGGCTACACCGACGAGCCCTCGCTGGAACGATTGATCGAACGCGCCACCGACGACGACGGCTGGCGGAGCCGCGAATCGGCGCGAATCGCGGACCGGGCCCGGGCGACGTGCACGCATACCTCGCTTGTTCGCCGCATCGAGGGCTACTACGAGGCGCTGGCGGAGGCACCGGACCCAGCGCGAGCGGGAACCGCCTCGTCGCTCCCGGCCGCGGTGTAGATCCGCCGGACAACCACGCCCGCCTCACGCATCGCCGCGGTCCGTTCGAAGAGCCTCGCCTCCCAGTTGTCCGACGAGAGCACGACGCCGTCAACGCCCAGATCGCTCACCGCGCGCTCCGGCGTGACCACCGGCAGGCCGAACGACCGGCCGGTCGCCGGAGGGCGGTCGTCGATCAGGCCGACAACGGGCAGCGAGCCGTCCATGAACACGCCGCGGCGGCGGTGGGTATGCGGGCCGTTGCCGAAGACAGCGATCCGTTCGCAACCACGGTCTACCAGCCAGCGCGCGTGCGGGATCAGCTCGTCGATGCAGGCCGCCTGCGGGCTCACGACCACGGTCACGCCCGCCCCGGCCGCGCGGGGCTCGGCCCCGGTCGGCACATAGACCGCATCGCACCCGGGCTCGGCCGCGCCGATCGCGACGTGCCGGTAGCCGGCCTCGGTCAGCCATCTCGTCGCCCAGTCGGCTTCGGCATCCGTCTCGGGCGCGGCGCAGTCGGCCCAGCGCCAGGGTTCGAGCGAGGCCAGGCCCGCCGCGTCCGCGGCCCGGTCGATCGGCCGGTCCATGACGGCTCGCAGCAGATCGGCCGTCTCGGCGGCGAAGCGCTCGATAGACCGCTCACCGGCCACGCGGCGGTGCGCCTCGGCGCCCAGGTCGCGGATGCGTTGCCGGTCGCCGGCCAGCCAGGCGAGCCGGCGGGCCATGGTCGTGGTGTCGCCGACGCCGGCGAGCAGGCCGCTGACGCCATCTTCGACATATGCCGCCGCGCCGCTCTCGATGCGGGTCATCACGGGCACAACCCCGAAGGCCATCGCGCCGAGCATCGACATGCAGGTGCCCTCGGCGTCGCTCATCAGAACGCTGGCATCGATACCGCTGTAGAACGCGCAGACATCGCCCTCGCTCATCCAGCCGTGGAATACGGTCTCGACGCCGGGCGTGTCGGCCCGCGAGAGCGCTTCTCGGAGCTGCGGCATTGCCGCGCCCTCGCCGACGATGTGCAGCCGCGTTGCCACACCCAGCCGCGAGAGCTCCCTCGCCACCGGCACCAGGTCCATCACCCGTTTCTGCGGCTCGACGACCCGGCCGACGTAGGCAAGCTCGAGCGGGCCGTGGTCGGTAACGTCCCGCGGCTCGGGCGAGGCCGGCACGCCATGCTGGATGGTCGCGAACGGCCGATCGCCCGCCAGCGGCTTGAGCCAGGCGGCGATCGCCTCGCTGCCCGCGACCGCGCCGTCCCACGATGTGTGCAGCAGCTGCTCGCGGTAGTAGTCGTCGTCGGTCAGTCCGAAGCCGACGCAGCGGACGCCGGCGTGCCGGAGCTGGCCCGCGACCATGCAGGCCGGGTCGCCGTGGTTCGGGATGACGATGTCGGGCTCGAGCCGGTGGGCGGCCTTCCGCACGTGCTCCAGGATCCGGTGCATCGGCTCGGTGCGATCAACGACGCAGAGGCTGGTCCGCTCGTCCAGAAAACGCTTGGCCTTGTGCGCGTTCGGCGCGTCCCAGGCGACCAGCAGCGTTCGGTACTCGAAGCCGAGCGAGGGGTCGGCGTCGAACGCGGCCCCGAGCCGCTGGGAGACGGTCGTCGCGCCGCCGAGCGGCGAGTCGTCGAACGTGCAGATGCTCGCGACACGGGTGCGGCCCTGCGTCTTCGGGACGGGCTTGGGCAGGCGCTCGATGCGGGGGATCGCGCGGGGCTCGTTGCCGACGGGGTGGGCGATCAGGTCGGCCAGCGCCTCGGCGACGAGCTCGGCCGCGGGTGCGCTGCCCGCCGAAGCATCCAGCCAGGCCAGGCACTCGGCCTGCCGCGTCCGCTGCTCGGCGGTGGGCCGGCGGAGCTGCTGGAGCAGGCGTTCGGGCGCATCGATCCAGCGGGTCAGCCCGGCCGGGGGCGCGGGCACGCCCGAGGTATCGGCTTGAGCCGCCACCGGTGTCGGCTGCCAGACCCAAGCCGCCGGGTGCCACAGCGGCGTCGGGTACGGGTGCAGCAGCGCAGCCGGCCGGCCGGCACGCATCGCCTCGAGCAGCAGCGTCGATGGCGTCGTGATCACGGCTGAGCACCTGGCCATCGCGTCGCGCAGCGATCGGCCGTCGGCCCGGATGTCAAGATCGTCGTCCAGCCCGCCGGTCAGCCGCCAGGCCAGCTCGATGCCCTTCCGATCCGCGGCCCGGGCCAGATCGCGGAGCGCCCTGATCAGTGCGTCGCGCTCGGCGTCGTCGAACGCCGGCGTGTTCGCGGTGGCGACCAGGATCGGGCCCTGATCCGCGGTCGTCAGCGGCTCGGGCAGGGTGTCGTCGATCCGAGGAAGGCCGGTCGCGGCCGCCCGGTTGCCGAGCGCCCGCAGCGCGGCCGCGTCGCTCTGCCCCGCGCAGCAGACCAGATCGACCGGCGCCGGCCGGAGGAAATGCTCCGACGTCCGCGGGTTCGAAAACGTGTTGCGGAAGTCGGTCAGCCCGTCGAGCAGCAACGCGGTGCGGGCCCCGGCGCGGGCGGCGAGCCGCAACGCATGCAGGCACCGCGGGGCGGCCAGATCCGTCACGACCACCGCTCGGGTGCCGGCGGGTAGCTCGGGTGTGGCGAACGCCTCGTCGCGGCGGAGGCTCCGCAGACCCCGCTCCGAGAGCGCAGCCGAGACACCCGGCAGGTGGTCCGAACGCTGATCGGCCTGCACGAACAGGATGTCCGGCGTCTCGCGCATCAACGCAAGATATCGGCGTCCCGCGGATGCCGCCGCCAGCAATCGGGGTGTTCGCGGCCAAATCGCATAGCGATCGGTGTCGACGGGCCAACAAAAAGGAACGGTGCCGCAAGCCGCAGCCATCCCGCCCGTGATCATCCCGCTGCCGGGCGGGCTGTCGGTCAGCGGCGTCTGCCTGTTCGCGGTGAGGCTGGCGGGGCGGGTCGCCGAGGCGGGCGGCCGGGCGGCGCTGCTGCTCCATCGAGCCGCCGGCGGCACAGCCCCGATCGACATCCCGATGCACCCCGCGGTCCTGCGGATCGATCTGTCGCACCTGCCACCGATCGAGGAAGCGCATGGGGACCTCCGGCCGTACCTGCCTGTGTACCGGGATACGGTCGCCGAGTTCGCGGCGGACGGCCTGCCCCCGGCGCTGCTGCTGGGCCAGCACGAGAGCGTGTTCGCGGTCGCGGCGGCGTTGTCGCAGACGGTGCCGGAGCTGATGCGGTGCGTCGGCATCGCGCACAGCGACAACACATACGACGCCGCGGTGCTGACGCGGTACGAGCCGCTGCTGCACCGGCTGGTCGGTGTCAGCGACGCCCTGGAGCTCTCGCTGCGCGAGAGAAACGCATCGCGAGCGGCGGACATCCGGCAGATCGGCTACGGCGTTCCCGTCCCGGATCGGATCCCGGCACGCGAGCCATTGGGCGGTCGGCCGCTGCGGCTGCTCTACGCCGGGCGTCTTGAGCACCGGCAGAAGCGGGTGCTCGCGTTGCCCAAGCTGTCGGCCGAGCTTGATCGGCGCGGCGTTTCGCACGAGCTGACGATCGCCGGCGACGGGCCCGCGCGCGACGAGCTGCGGGCCGCGTGCCAAGGCCGCGGCTCGATCCGGATGGTCGGAGCGCAGCCGCCGGAGCGTGTCCGCTCGCTGCTGGCGCACCACGACGCGTTCGTGCTGCCCTCGCGGTTCGAGGGGCTGAGCATCGCGATGCTCGAGGCGCTGGCGCAGGGGTGCGTGCCGGTCTGCGCTCCGAGCCGATCGGGCACGGCGCAGGCGGTCGCGCCGGGCGTCACCGGCGCCATCGCCGCGGTCGAGCCGGACGCCGATGAAGCGGCCGCCGCCCCGGCGCTCGCCGACGCGATCGACTCGCTCCGCCGGCGGGACCTGCCCGAGATGGCCGCCCGGTGCCACGCCCGCGCGACAGAATGCTTCTCGCTCGATCGGCACGCGGACGCCTGGTCCGGCCTGCTCCGCGGCACCCTGCCCGACGAGCCGCGCACCTGGCCGGCAGACAGGCCTTGCGCCATGGACTCAGGAACGAGCGACGGCAACGCCGACCTCCGGAATCGGCTGCGCGATCGGCTCCGTGCGCTGGCGGGCCGGCCCGTGTGCATCCACGGCACGGGCTCGACCGCCCGGGCGCTCGCCGGCGAGCTGGCCGACGCCAACGTGGTCGCGGTCTGCGACGACGATCGCCAGCGGCACGGCGCGGGCTTCCTGGGCTGGCCCGTGATCGCGCCGATCGAGGCGGCGGCGGCCGGGGCGGGCGATGTCATCATCCTTGCGGCGCTGCACGAGCAGGCGATCTGGGACCGCCGCGAGATCTATACGGCACAAGGAATCCGCGTGCACCGGCTGACCGCTGACAAATCGAACCCGGCTATGCGGCCTCCGAAAACGGCCGCGTCCGATACGCCTCGACGACCCCGTGTCGCCACAGATGCCTCTTGAGCGGCAGGTGGTGCTCATAAAGCAAGCGGACAAGCCGCGGG
>JBCDEF010000064.1:0-13575 GCA_039179915.1 Planctomycetota bacterium
GCGTCGAGGTCGCCGCCGGTCGAGAGGTCCATGACCGTGTCGGCCCCCCACTGCTCGGCCCACCGGAGTTTTTCGACTTCTTCGTCGGTGCCGGAAGACACCGGCGAGGCGCCCATGTTCGCGTTGATCTTGGTCTTGGTCGCGCGGCCGATGGCCATCGGGTCGAGCTTGTACTTCAGGTGGGTGATGTTCGCGGGGATGACGCAGCGGCCGGCGGCGACTTCATCCCTCACCTGCTCTGGCGTCAGGTGTTCTTCGCGCTCTGCGACGCGATTCATCTCGAGCGTGACGATGCCCAGCCGCGCCGATTCGAGCTGCGTGATGGGCTCGAAGCCCGCGGGGAATGTCACGGTGCGGGTGATGCCCTGCGAGTCGGTGAAGACGATCTGATTTTTCAAGCCCACGGATCTGGATCCGTGGGCTTGGGATTCATCGGATCCGTGGGCTTGGGATTCGTTCGAGACGCTCCATCCTTCGGGCAAAAAGTCCCACGCGGTATAGGGACTGGGCTGGGGCATCGCGGGTGTGTCGGGCGAACTAAAGGTCAGCGGGCCGCCGACCTGCGCCGGGTTGGCGAAGCTGCCGGGCGTGGTCACGGGGCCGGAGCCCGGATTGGTCGCGCCGCGGGTCGGCACGCCGAGCCGCTCGGTCGGTCGGTCGGCGCCCGGGTTGGCGGCAAGCGTGTAGGCCTTCGCCGACTCGGCAAAGCGCGTGGTGTCGGTGTGTGTGTTGTGCGTGTTCGAATCGATCGTGGTCATGGTCGCATCCCTCCGCCGGTATAACCCGGATCAGGTGATTGCGGGTGCTTCTCAGCCGCTCGACAGGAGCGACGCCCCGTGCGTTCGATGGATGATAGCGGAGCAGAAAAACAGCCGCGACGCACCGGGGGAGTGTGCGTCGCGGCCGTGGAGACCACCGATCATGCGATCCGGCCGAGCGTTCCCGAGTCAGGACAGGGATTTCCTGAGGGGGACCGCTCCACCGGAAGCGATCGACGGTCGGATGGAGCCCGTGCTAAGCGGTTTTCTGACCCGCGTGCACGCCCTCGCGGATCTCTTCGATCGTCTTCTCGATGAAGGCGGGCAGGTCGTCCGGCGACCGGCTGGTTGTCAGTGCTTGATCGCACACGACTTCCTTGTCGACCCATTTCGCGCCGGCGTTCTTCAGATCGTTCTTGATCGAGGGGTAGCTGGTCATCTCGCGGCCTTCGATGACGCCACAGTCGATCAGGATCTGCGGGCCGTGGCAGATCGCCGAGACCGGCTTGCCGGCTTTGAAGAACTCGCGGACAAATGTGGTCGCGTCTTCACGCATGCGCAGCTTGTCCGGGTTGATCACGCCGCCGGGCAGCACGAGCGCGTCGTACTCGTCCACGCGGCCCTGCGCTTCATCGATCGTCCGATCGACACCGATCGAATCGCCCCAGTCGCCCTCTTTCCAGCCGCGGATCGAGCCGGATTCCGGTGCGATGATGTGAACGGTCGCCCCGGCCTCTTTGAGTTTGTTGACCGGTTCGTCCAGTTCGCTTTGTTCATAGCCGTGGGTTGCGAGCACGGCAACGGTTGCTTCGAGCTTGTCCATTTAGCTCCATCCTTTCGTGAGGTATCGTGATTGGGATACCAGAGGATGCAGCAATGCGATGAGGGCGAGCTAAAGCGCGGATGAATCGAGTTTTATTCTGCGAGCCGAATCCCGTCTCGACCGGATCGTACAAGGCAGTGTCAGCAGCCGGCGTTGAAGTTGGTGACCCAGGCGAAAAAGTCGGCCGAGGTGACCAGGCCGTCGCCGTTCTGATCCGCGGCCGGGTCGCGGCTGGAGAATGCGCTGACCCAGGCAAAGAAGTCGGCGCTTGAGAGCGTGCCGTCGGCGTTGACATCGGCGAGGCAGCCTTCGTCGGCCTGGTCGGGCGTGCCATCGAGTGAGAAGGCGACACCCTCGGCCGCGAAGCCCGTCAGCGGCTTGCCGTCCTGCTCGTCGATGAGCACGCGGCCGTCGCCCGCACCGGCCGCCCAGGACCAGCCGCGGTCGCCGATCAGATCGGGCACGGCCAGAAACGCGTTGACCTCGAGGCCGTAGGTCACCCCGGCCTCGACGCGGACCGGCGCCGGCAGCGCCACGGCATATTCGAACCAGCCCTGGCCGATCGGCCGCGGGTTCGCCCGGGCGATGTTGGGCCACACGCTTGAGACGAGGCTGCCGCGCTGGCCCTCGGCATCGATCTCGTAGACCCGCACCGCGAACCCGTACACGTTGGCCGGCGAGCCGCCGACGAAGCGGATCCGATCGACCTGCCCGCCCGAGCCGGGCACAAAGTCGTCGATCACCGATCTGTTCGCGGCCGGCGCGAAGACGCCCGAAAGCGTCGCGCTCGGCATCGCCGGCTTCTCGAGCAGCGGCTGCTGCGAGACAACGGCCTGCGAGGCGGCCGAGCCCGCGAGCGCGGCCGCTGCACATCCCATCACGATCCTGCGCGCATCCATAGCGTCTCTCCCGGGCCGTCGTGGCCCATGTACACCGAGATACACCGGATCCGGCGCGGTGCACCCGATCGGACCGCGACAACCGGCTCCTTGAGCCTGGCGTGCCGCCTGCGCCCGAGTTTCTCGGACGGCTACGCAGAAAAAACGCCCGGCTCAGCGGCCGGGCGTCGGGTGGCGCGGGGTCTCGCGACAAGCATCAGCCGCCGGGCATCGCGTCGGCCAGGCCCGGCACGCCGTCCACGCCTGTCGGCACCGAGATGCTCGAGCCGGCCAGGTCGTCGTCGATCGGCTGGTACCGCCCGCCGAGGTGCTGAGCCAGGAAGGACTCGGTGACGGCGTTGAACGCCGTGCGGTTCTCGGGCCGCGCGAAGCCGTGCCCCTCGTCCGGGAACAGGGCGTAGGTCACGGGGATGCTCTTTGCCTCCATCGCGCTGACGATCTGGTCCGACTCGGACTGCTTGACCCGCGGGTCGTTCGCGCCCTGGCCGATCAGCAGCGGCCGCTCGATGCGGTCGACAAAGTTCAGCGGGCTGCGCGACTCGAGCAGCTCCATGCCTTCTTCGGTGGTGTGGTCGCCGACGCGTGATGTAAACAGCTTGACCGCCGGCGCCCAGTACGGCGGGATGGTGTTCAGCAGCGTGACCAGGTTCGACGGGCCGACGATCGAGATCCCGGCCGCGAACGTGTCGGGCGTGAAGGTCAGCCCGACGAGCGCGGCGTACCCGCCGTAGCTGCCGCCCATGATCGCCACGCGCTCTTCGTCGGCGATGCCCTCGGCTACGGCCCAGTCGACAGCGTCGATCAGGTCGTCGTGCATCTTGCCCGCCCACTCTTTGTCGCCCGCGTTGACGAACGACTTGCCGAACCCGGTCGAGCCCCGGAAGTTCACGCTCAGCACCGCGTAGCCGCGGTTGGCCAGCCACTGGTGCGTCCCGTTGTAGCCCCAGCTATCGCGGGCCCAGGGGCCGCCGTGGACCAGAAGCACCATCGGCAGCGGCTCGCCCTCGGGCCGTGCGTCGCCGTCGGTGTCCGACCAAACCGGGAGCGTCAGATAGCTGACCAGCTCGAGCCCGTCGCGCGACTCGATGATCTCCGGGTGCATCTCGGCCAGCGGCAGGTCCTCGATCGCCGGCCGGTTGCTGAACAGGTAACTCGCCGAGCCCGCGTCGCGGTCATACAGGTAGTACGTCACGGGCCCGTCGCTGAGCGTGTACGCCACGGTCCAGAACCGGTCGTCCTTGGTCCGGCCCGTCACGCTGACCTCGCCGTCCTCGACCGTCCGCAGGTAGGCGATATCCGCCGCCAGCCCCTCGTCGAGCACCTCCCACTCGTACCGCGTGTAGTTGGTGCCCACGGCCTGGATCTCGTAGGTGGTCGGGTGGGCGATCACGCCCGCGACGTCGGCCTTGGGGTGCTCGAAGACCAGGTCGGTCTCGCCGGTGTCCAGATTCTTGGTGTAGAGCGCCGCGGTGTTGCCCGGGCGGCTGTCGAGCATGTAGAGCACGCGGCCCGTCGCGTCGAAGCCGGCCAGGCCCGTGGTCAGCGCGTCGGTCTGCGGGACGCGGATCATCGGCTCGTCCGCGACGGTGCCGTCCTCGGCGACCTCGAAGTACGACAGCCCGCCATCGGCTTCGAACCGCGTGGCGAACCGCACGGCAAAGTCGTCGTCGACCGTGTAGCCCGCGAAGCCCGGGTTCTCCTTGAGCAGCTCGCGATCGCCGGTGACGACATTGACGCGGTGCAGGTCGTGCAGCTGCGGGTTGCGGTCATTGATGCCCAGGATCATCTCGTCGGGGAACCTGGGTGAGACGCCGCTGACCTGCACGCGGATGCCCTCCATCGGCGTGAGATCGATCGCATCGTTGGTATCGATGTTGACCGAATAGGCCCGGAAGTTCTCGTCGCCGCCGATGTCCTGGAGGTAGACCACGTGCGAGCCGTTCCAGGCCCAGAAGTACTGGCGGATGCCGCGGCCGGAATCGTCGGTGATCGGGCGGGCGGCTTCGAGGTCGTCGCGGGGCGCGACCCAGACATTGAGCACACCGTCGACCGGCGCGAGCCACGAGAGGTGCCGCCCGTCCGGGCTGATCTGCAGCGCGGCACGCTCCGGGTTGCCAAAAAGCACATCCCGCGGGATCAGCGGGACATCGTGATCCGGGTGAGAACTCGTGAAAGCAGCCGCGGGCGCGGCGACACACAGAGCGGCCGCGGCAACGGCACCAAGTCCATACAAACGGGAACGCATCATCGATCGGGTCTCCTTCGCCTTGGGTTCGCCTCGGCCCGGCTGGCGCCACGCTCACACCGGGACCGCTCCGGCCCTCGGATACCGCGGCAGGATCGTACGGATGCGGCGTGCACCGCTCACCGGCCCGAGCCAGCATAGGAATCCGGCGACGAAACGGGGTCCCCGCGGCGAGGGTCTACTGCCCAGGCAGATGCCCCGACCGGCCGAGGTGATCAACCATGTCCATCCGCAGCCGCTCGGCCGCGGGCGAGTCCAGGATCGAGCCGTGCGTCTCGCCCGCGACGGTCTCGATCCATCCGTGCTCGCCGCCGAACCGCAGCGGCTCGAGTGCGCCAGCGAACCGCCCGACGGCCCGGTCGAGATCGAACTCGTCGGCATCGCCCACGATGATCCGGACCCGCTGCCGTGCGAGCCGGCCCGCCTCCGCGGGATCGCGGCGGACCCGCTCGGCCGGGTCGGCACGCCGGTACAACTCGGCAACGCCGCGGTCGATCGCGCCGGTCGCCTCATCGAACAGCCGCGCGGGCCGGCCCGATTCGTCGCACGGCCCGAAGACCGCCTGCCAGGAGTCCCACTGCTGCCCGCTCGTGTTGGCCGGGCCCATGACCGATTCCATCGCGTTCTCGTCGGCGATGGTCATGCGGACCATGCCGTCGGGCGTGGTGTAGCTCGGGACCGGGTCGCCGTCGGCACCGGTGTACATGCTCGCGTCGCTGTAGATGTCGACCGCTTGAAAGGCGGTGAAGCCGAGCGGGTCGGGCGCGCTGGACCAGGCGCCGCCGAACGCGTCCGGGTATGCCATCGCCAGATGCACCACGCTCCAGCCGCCGGAGCTGTGCCCGCGCAGCAGCCGGGCGCCCGGCTCGGTTATTGTCGGATACAGCAGATCGATCGGCGGCACGATCTCGTGCACGAGCGCGGAACCTACCGGCCCGTTGCACGGCGAGTCGTAGAACAAATGATGACCGTTGGGCCCTTCCGGATCGAGCACGACCCAGAACGCGTTGCGAGCGAGCACACCGAGGCCAGAGCCTGGATCCGCCTGGGCCAGCCGCTGCGCCCGCCGCGCGGCGCTCAGGTGCGTGCCGCCGAAGCCCGGCACCTCGTAGACCACCGGGTACCGGCGGTCCGGGTCGAACCCGATCGGCTCGATGACGCCGACGTTGATCACGCTCCCAAGCCGCCGGGCATCGGTCAGCAGCCGCGACTCGAACGTGTGGAACCGCACACGCTCGGCCCGCGGCGGCGACCGGAGCGTCGTCACTCGCTCCAGATCCAGCCGTACGACTCGGTCTGAATCGTTGTCCGCGAACGTGAACCGGACGACCGACGAATACAGGTTGCCCGGCTCTTCTCGCCAACTGCTTCGCAGCCGCGAACGGTCGAGCACAGCCTGCGCCCGGTACACACCGGGCTGAAGATCGTCCGCTGGGAAGCGGTCGGCTCCCGGCCCGACGGCCACCACCTCGCCCGCCAGCCAGCGATCGACCGAGACGCCGAGCATGGGCTGGGGATCCGAGAAAAACGGGCCGTTGGCAGGCTCGGCATCGATCGAGGAGCCCTCGCGTACCAGATAGACCACCAGCCGCCCGGAGACAGCTTCCGGCACAAGGGAGCCGTCGCGGGCGACCTCGAAAACCGGCTGCGCAGCAACCCCGGTCGCCCCGAGCGAGGTGAGCAGAACGACCAACATGTGCGCGGCTCGCGTCACCCGGCGCCTTGCTCCAGCGTGCTGTCGATGATGCCGGCGAACGCCTCGATATCGTTCTCGCCGAAGCCCGCCTGGCGGTGCACGATCGTGCCGTCCTGGTCGATGATGATGAATTGCGGGAGCGACCAGATGCCGTAGGCCGACGCGACCTCGCGGCCGTCGGGGATCAGATCGAAGGTGTAGTTGTGCTCGGCCATGTAGTCGGCCGGGTGCCCGCGGCGGTAGTCCACATCGCGGTGCACCGCCACGATCGCGACGCGCTCATCGTCCGAGTACCGCTCGTGCAATCGCTGAACATACGGCGACGCCTTTGTGCAATGCCCGCACCAGGTCGCGAAGAAATCCAGCACCGTCACGCGGCCGGCATAGTCCGCCAGGGCCACGGTCTGTCCCGTCGCGTCCGTCGCTTCGAACGCCACGGCCTGCTCGCCCGCACCAGGGCCCGTGTTGCAGCCGATCAGGGCCGCGGAGGTGAGCGCGACGAAGCCGGTGGTGAGGGATCGGGTCATCGGGTTGTTCTCCGTTCAGCGGATCAATCGGTCGGATGCGAGTTCGGCCGGCGCATAGAACAGCTCCAGCACCTCTTGCCAGTCCTCAACCGACGAGACCGCGATCATCTTCCCGCGAACGGCATCTCCTTGCGGGTGATGGTGCGAAAACTTGATCCCGAACTTCCGCATCGTCTTGCCGGTGTGCCTGTCCGGGTTCCGCATGGTGCCCTGGTTGACACTCAGAGCCAGGTCAAAGTGCTGCTCGAGCACCGCTCGCTGCTCGGCGATCGTCGGCGGCACCGGCTCCCGGCCGGACATCAGGTCTCGCGCTTGCCGGAAGATCCAGGGGTTGCCGATGCACCCCCGCGCCACGCTCGCCCCGGTCAGGCCCGTGTACCGGATCATCCGGAAGATGTCGCCCGCGTGCCAGACATCGCCCGAGCCGAAGATCACCCGGTCGGGCCGCGCCTCGCGGATCGACCGGAGCAGATCCCACCGGCTCGGGCCGACGTATTTCTGCTCGACGGTTCGGCCGTGGACGGTGACCCAGGCGCAGCCCATGTGGTAGGCGGCGTCGAAGATCCGCCAGAAGCTCTCGACCATCGCGGGCGTGTCGTTGAAGCTGCGTCGCATCTTGACCGTGACCGGGATCTCGGCCGGCACCGCCTCTCGCACGGCCTCCAGGATCCGGATCGCGCCGGCGGAGTCCGCCAGCCAGTGCCCGCCGCGGGCTTTCTTGGCGATCTTCTTGACCGGGCAGGCGAGGTTGACATCGATCGCGGCGAAGCTCGTTGCCGCCGAGTCAACCGGGCCGGCCTCGATCCGGTCTCGCACGGTGTGCTGCGTGACGTCCTCGTAGGCCAGATCGCGGTACTCGCGCTCGCTCCGCCGGCGCTGCTCGACCATCTTCAGCGCCGCCGCCGCCATCTCCGCCGGCTCGCTGCCCATGATCTGGCCGATCAGCGGCGTGTCCTCGTCACCCCCCGGCACGTTGTTGTGGATCTCGCCGAGGTCCGCCTTGGCAAACCCCCGGCCGCCGGCGAGCAGGGTCCGGTCGAGCAGGGCTTCGGTCACGCAGGCCGGGCAGCCGTGGCGGCGGGCGACGATCCGCATCGCCGCATCGCTATAACCGGCCAGGCCGGCCTGGAAGAACGGCGCATCGAACCCGGGGACAGCTTCCGACACCCGCGGATCGATCCCGAGCCCGCCGAACGACGCGGCGACGGCCTCGGCGCAGCGCCGGGGGTCGAGATTCTCGCCGCCCGGCGCGATCGCGGGTGCGGGACCCGTCGCGTTGGTACCATCGCAGCCCATGGCCGATCGTAGGAAATCGTGTGCACTGATCGCGCTCGCCGCGGCGGCAACGCTCGGCGCGCTTTGCGGCTGCTCCGGCGGCGGCCCGCTGAAGCCCGGCCTTCGCTACCCCACGGGCATGCCCAGGGCAGAGCCTTCGAACATCCAGCTCGTCCGCTCGCCCCGGACCGTCCGGATGACCAACACGACCGCCGACAGCTACGGCCCGAGCACCGTCTGGCTCAACCAGTGGTACGCCGCCGAAATCGACGAGCTGCCCATCGGCGGCTCGGTCGCCCTGCGACTGTCCCGGTTCGAGGACGAATTCGGCGATTCGTTCCGCGGCGGCGGCTTCTTCGCCGCCCAGTCGCCCGACATCATCGTCAAGGCCGAGCTCGAGACCGAGCTCGACGGCCGACCGGTGCTCATCCCCCTGATCGTCGTCGGCGACCAAAACTAGCAGCACGCGGATAGCGTTGAAGAGCCCGACGCGCAAGCGAGGGAAAACGATGCACAAAACCCTCGCTGGCGCGTCGGGCTCGTCGGATTATTCGTCGACCAGCCCCCCGACATTATCGAGGATCGCGTTCGCCGTGGTTTCGTCTCCCGCTTCCGCGATCAATCGCAGGATCGGCTCGGTGTTGCTCGCGCGGACGTGGACCCAGGCTTTCTTGTCGTCGAAGTCGACGCGCACACCGTCCTGGGTATCGACTCTGATCGAGCCGTCTTCGGATGAATAGCACTTGGCGATCCGCTCGATCGCTGGCTGGGCGTCGGCCTTGTTCGCCAATGGCTGCTTGCGTTTGACGATCGCGTAGCTCGGGATGTCGGCGACCAACTGGCTGACGGTCTTGCCGGTGCGGGCCATCAGCGAGAGAACGAGCGCCATCGAGCCGAGCGAGTCGCGGACGTAGGTGACCTCGGGCCAGATGACCCCGCCGTTGCCCTCGCCGCCGAGCAGCACTGTTCTGCCCTCGCGCTTCAGCCGCTTCATCGCCTCGACAACGTTGGCCTCCCCGACGGCCGTCCGGACGACCGTCGCGCCGTACCGCGCCGCGATGTCATCGACCATGCGGCTGGTCGAGAGGTTCGCGCAGAGAAACACATCCTCCCCCGTCGCCGACGGGGGAGGTGGCCCGGTGCCAGCCGGGTCGAAGGGGGTCTTCTCCGAATCGAAAGAAACCCCCTCAGTCGGCTGCGCCGACAGCTCCCCCTTCGGCGAAGGGGGAGCATGCTTGTTCGCCTCCAGAATCGACACCGCGCACAGCGCCAGCGTGTACTCCTCGCCGATGTACCGCCCGGTTTCATCGACGATCGCGAGGCGGTCGCCGTCGGGGTCCTGGGCGAAGCCGATGTCGGCTTTGAGCCCGGGCACGGCATCGCACAGCCCGCCCTCGCCGGAGAGATTCTCGGCGGTGGGCTCGGGGGTGTGGGGGAAGATGCCGGAGTTGTCGCCGTGGAGCTGAACATAGCGACAGTTCAGAGAGTCCATCAAGCTTGCCGCGGCGGGCCCACCACTCGCGTTCACGCTGTCCAACACACAGAAGAAGCTTGAATCGAACACACGGAAGTAATCGTGGTCGCGTGTGGTTTCAGACTCGCCAAGCTCCTGAATAATCGCTCCGCCATGGATGCTCAACCCGGCCTCCAGCGACTTCCATCTCGCACCATCGTTGAAAGAGAGCGGTGCCGGAGCCCCCTCAAACATGCGGATGATCTCACTTGCCACCGCAGCGGTAGGTGCCGCTGCCCACGCACCTCTCTCAGTTGCTTCAACAGGCCTGATCAAAAGCTTGATGCCGTTCCACGGAAAAGGATTGTGGCTCGCTGTGATCTGCACGGCGTGAGCATTGTGGCTGTCTGCAACCACCCCAAGCGTGGGTGTTGTCATGATCCCTGCGTCATATACACCGAGACCGGCATACTCAAGAATCGTCATCACCCATGAGTGGATTGACTCGCCGCCGGATCGACCATCCCAACCAACCACAACATTCGGATCGGTACGCTGATTCGCGTGGTTCTCGCGGACCCACGCTGCGAACGCACCCGCGAAGCGCATCGCCACCTCGGGCGTGAGGCTCTCGCCCACGATGCCGCGGAGGCCGCTGACGCCGAGCATGAGGGGGGCTTGTGGTTTGCCGTCGGCCATCGGTGTCATCCTTTACATGGTCTTTACGGTTGCCGGATGCCGAGAGCCGGATGCCGCGACCGCCCTACCCTAGCCGCATGTTCACGATCACCGTCGAGACCGTCTTCTCTGCCGCCCACGCCCTGACCATCGCCGGCCAGCGTGAGACGCTCCACGGCCACGACTTTCGCTGCACCGTCACCATCGAGGGCGACCAGCTCGACCAGGACGGTCTGGTCTGCGATTTCCATACGGTCAAGAACTCGCTGGAGGCCGTCGTCGCCGAGTTCAACAACGGGAACCTCAACGAGATCGGCCCGTTCAACCAGCCGGCCGGCGGCGAGAACCCGACGGCGGAGAACATCGCCCGCTATATCTACACCGAGATGCACGACCGGCTGGACGAGGCGCTCGCCCCGCACGCCAAGATCGCGGCCGTCACCCTGACCGAGAGCCCGGGCTGCTCGACAATGTACCGGCCGGGCTGAACTACTTTTCTAACGACGGTGAGTCCTACCGCTCTTCGTCGGCCGAGCCGAGCTTCGAAAACTCCGGATCCAGAGCCCACGGCACGCCTTTACCCGTGATCGCCCGGCAGATGCGGTCGGCGTGGACATGGCTGTTCTCGATGAAGACGCGGGCGCGGCGCTGCGAGCCGCCGCAAGCGGTCCCGGCGACGTAGACCCCCGGCACGCTGGTCTGCATCGTTTCACGATCGAACCGCGGGCGGTGCTCATCGCCGAGGCGCTCAAGACCGAGCCGGTCGAACAGCGACTGATCCTGCACGTAGCCGGTGAGCAGCAGGACGTCGTCGGCTCCGATCTCGAAGGCTGTGCCATCGCGCTCGAATGTCGAGCGATCGGCGTCGATCGACACGGGCACGGCGCTCGGCTCGTAGCGGATGCGGCCCTTGTCGATCAGCCAGCGCAGCTCCGGCAGCAGCCAGGGCTTGACGCGGGCGTCGTCGAAGTCCGGCTGCCGGTGCGCGACGGTGACGCTCGCGCCGGCACGGTGCAGGCGGATGGCCGCCTCGACGGCCGAGTTCTTGCCGCCGACGATCAGGACTTTCCGAGCGACGTACCGCAGCGGGTCGGCGAGGTAGTGACTGACGTGCGGCAAGCCCTCGCCGGGGATCTCGACCATCCGCGGCCCGTGCATGTTGCCCGAGCAGAGGATGACGTTCGTGGTCGCGATGGTCTCAACAGGTTCGGCGGCCTGGCGGTCGTTGATCGAAGCCTGCCCGCCGACGCCCTCGGAAGACCGGGCGATAGCAACATCGAAGCCGCGGTCGGCCTTTCGGATGTCGGTCACGCGGCGAAAGGTCTCGATCGGCAGACCGAGCTGGCGAACGACGCCGACGAGGTACTCGACGTAGTCGTCGCCGGTGGCCTTGGCCTGGCCGGGCACGGCGAGCGGGATGCCGCAGACGCTGATGCGTTCGGGGCTGGAGAAGAACGTGGTCTTGGGCGCCCACCAGGTCATGGTGTGGCCGATCGCACCGGCCTCGATGTGCCGGACGCTCGCGCCTGCGGCACGCAGGGCGGCGTGCACCTCGATCCCGATCGGGCCGGCGCCCACGACAACTGCATCGACGGTGGTCATCGGGACAGGCTAGGAAGCAGCGGCTCGGATCGGTCGCAGCGTGCGTCGGCGGACTCGCATCAGGACGAACAGCCCGCCAAGATAGATCGCTGCGCCGCCGCCGAGCGTGCCCCACATGGCCCACTCGAGTCCGGTCATGCCCCCACCGAAGCCGGTGCCGAGCCCGGGCCGGTTCCAGCCGACCGCGGTGTTGCTGTAGGTTATGTCGGTAATCTGCAGGTGACGGCCGACGTCGCCGGGCAGCTGCCAGACCCGGCCGACAGCGCTGCTCGGCGATTCCTCGATCGCCTGGATCAGCAACGGGACGGCTTTGATCGCGTGTCCCACGGCCGGATCGCGACGAGACAAACCCGCGGACTCGAACATCGCCCGGCTCGCGGCGCGGCTCAGGCCCCGCTCGCTCTCGGCGATGGTCTCGCCGTCGGCATCGGAGACGACCGCGGTGCGGGTCTCGACGTCGTAGAGCAGCCGGGCCTCGCCGCCGTCGCGCGTGAGCAGCCGCAGATCGCTCGTGCCCTCGTCAACAACGCCCCACTCATCGGTGTCGAGGTTCAGGTCTGCCGTCATACGCCATCGGCGGGACGCAGGGTCGTCGGAAAGATCAGGAGCACTGCTTGTCGGTATCCGCGGGGTGCGCTCGCGGTCGATCCGGACTTCGGCCCCGATCTTGAAATTCCAGTAGCTCGTGTTGTCGGTGCTGCTGCCTCGGGGCTGGAAGACCTCTCCGGCGTCGTCTTGGACCGATTGAACACGCTCGAACGGCTCGCCCTCGCCGGCATTGATCGCTTCGACGAGCTCAGGGATGTGCTCGGCGAGCCTGCTGAAGGCGGGGTCATCGAGATCGAAACCGGCTGTTTCGAGGAGCGAGCGTCCGAGCGCATCGTCGAGGGTCGCGTCCTCGGCGATCAGCTCGCCCCATTCGCCGAAGAGCGTCCAGCCCGCCTGGGGATCAGCGAGGTCGCGGGTCAGCTCGGCGCCTCGGCCAGATCCCAGTGCCGGCGCAAGCTCGACGCGTCTGACCGACAACGCGGAGTCGCCCCATTCGTCGGTCGATCCGCCGGCATCGATAATGGCACGGAAGGGCCCCTGGATGCCGGCAAACTGGCTCTGGATCATGCCCGTCGGATTGGCGCGGAGTGTGAAGGACGTCGGCACCTGCTGAACGGCTCGCGCTCGGCCGCCAGCCATCGCGAACTGTTGTTGCTGGCCGACAACCGATTGCAGCACGGTGTAGGTCGGCGTGCCGAGGCTCGCGACGACCAGCAGCCACCCGACGGCCAGCAGATACACACTCCCCCTCGCCCGCAGCGCAGCGGCCGGCGTGTTTAGGCCCGCCTTGAGCAAGTTGGCGCCGCACTCGGGGCATGGTGCGTCGGCCCGGCTGATCTCGTAGCCGCAGGCGCCGCAGCTCGCGCCCCGCCGCAGGTGCACCGGGGCCCAGACCGACCGCAGGACCATCGAGCCGCCGACCAGCAGCAGCAGCGCGTACCAGGCGAAGCCGAACCAGCCGCCGAGGGAGTTCATCATCGAGGTCATGGTCGGTGGGCCCCCTTGTGCCGCGCCGGCATCAGACGCGCGTCGTATACAGCCTACCGAGCCGCGGCTCGAACGGTTCGAGC
>JBCDEF010000065.1:0-13481 GCA_039179915.1 Planctomycetota bacterium
GCGTCATCGAGTGTTCCCCCGCGGAAGGCCCTGCGCCGGCCGGGGGTGCGGCATGAGTATTCGAACGAACGAAGAAGCCCACGGATCCGGATCCATGGGTTTGGGCTTGGGACGCGGTCCGGGCGTGCGGCGGGTCGCCGCCGACCGCGTTGAGGCGGACAACGTCACGTCGATCTGCATCGGCGCGTCGGTGCTGCACGTGGACTGGGCGGACACGGTCGAGATCGCGGCCGTCGGTCCCGACGCGGGCGGGCCGATGCTGCGGCTGCGGCTCAACGGGCGCTTCGCGGGGCAGGCTCCCGGGCGGCTGGAGGATGTGCGGCTGGACGGGGAGCCGGTGCCGGCGTGGGAGCCGAGGCCGGAGCCGGAGCCCGTCGTGGCGACGCCGGTGGTGCAGCAGGTTGTGCACCAGCGGTACCGCGACCGCTGGCGGGTGCCGACATTCGGGTGCGAGCTCGCGTCTTCGCCGCTTAACGCGGTCAACTTGCCGAGGCTCGGCGACCGAAACAAGGCCGGCACGCATCGTGTGCTATGGCGTTCGATCCGCGGCCGTGTGGGTGACGACTCCGGCGTTGATGTGATTGTCACGTACGAGGCGATCGCGGACCGCAAGGGGGAAGACGCCCGCGGATGCGGATCCGTGGGCTTGGGTGGCGCCGCGACGGGCGGGGCAGAGAACAGGGCAGACAGCGGGGGAGACAGCGGGGCTGCGTCGTGAGCGGCGGCGACCGGACCATGCCGAACCTCGATGTGCGGATCGGCAGCGTCACCGCGGCGTTCGATGCGTTCGCCCGCGAGTGCGTGCTCTTCGATGCGGTTGTGCCCGATCCGAACGGTCCGGGTTGTGTCGCCGGCTACTCGCGGCCGGCTCGGATTCTCCGAGCGTTCGCCGAGTGGATGAGTCAGGCAAGGCATGTCGAACCGGACCGCCTCGACTTGGTGATCGCCGAGAGCCGGCTGCTCTCGCTCGTGTCGCGGGTGCGGTGGCTCGATGACCGACCGCGCGATCCCAAGACGCCCGAAGGCTTTGAACGCGCGAGGGTGTGGGTGCCGGCGATGCTCCGCGACGACGGCGCGGGCGTGGCGCTGACCATTGATCCGGATGCCGGCCTGCCGGGGCACACGATTGAGTCGCTGCCCTCCGGCAGCGAAGAGCGTTGTCAGATCGGCGCATCGGTTGTGGCGACGGTCGTCAAGCAGATCGAGAGTAAGAGCGGCTTGGTTCGGCGTTACAAGATCGAGCTGCCGCTCCACGACGCGATGCACGCTGGGCACAACGGGCGTATCGATGGCCTGCCTCGCCTCGGTGAGTCCCACCACTCCGGCGTGTACATCGCCTCGTCGATGAGCTGGGAAGAGGTCGGTGATCACGAGACCCACCGCGTTGTTGTGTTTACTCCACGCACTCAAACGAGCGAGACCGCTTAGATGGTCTCTGGCCGCATCATCCACCCCGATATCGCGCACGCGATCGACGCGGCGGTGCACCCGTCCGGCGACCTGCCGCGCGGTACCGTGCGGCTGCACCTCGAGGGCGTGGCCCACGAGTTCGACCGGATGCGGACGCTGATGCTGTTCGTCCGCGGTGTCGCCGAGCGGGAACGCGAGTCGCAGCGCGGGCACTGGCGGTCGCGGGCCGTGCTCGGCGCGGTGCTGATCGAGCTGGGTGATCAGGGCCCGTTCAGATCGCAGGAAGCCCTCTACGACCTGTTCGACATCCGGGCCCGGCGGGCGCAGCTGGCCAAGAAGCTGGCCCGGGCGTGCGTCAACTTCCGGACCGACGCCGACGGCCGCGTGACCGGGGGCTGGGTGGTCGACGAGCAGGGCGTCGACGACGCGGTGCGGGACTACCGGCTGCGGCGGGGTGCGTTTGCCCGGGGCGGCGATGGCGAGAACAAAGACGATCGCGATGGGGTCGATGCGCACGACTCGTGCGCATCGCTGCACGAGGTCGAGTGTGCCCTCGGGATCCGCGGTGAGAAGGCTCGGCTTGGCCAGGAACAACACGCACCGACTACCGCCATTGACCGCGGCGCTGGGTCGGACGGCGACGCGGTCCCCGATCGCGCCGCTGTCCGACCGAAGCGGTTCGAGCCGCTGACGTTCGGGCAGCGGTCGACCGGCGAGCTGTTCAAGGCGGCCGAGACCGCGCGGCACGCCGTCGAGCGGGCCGCCGGGCGCGTGATGGCCATGCCCCCGACCGAGTTCGCGCAGGCCGTCCGCGATGGGCGGGTGCAGCTCGATGCGGGCGGGCGGGTGTTCCTGGATCTGGATCAGGGTGATCAGGCGGATGAACGGATGGAAAGCGAAACCAGCTCGGGCAGCACCGAGGACTGATCGCACGGCACCCGCGGGGCGGCGGCCCCGCGCGGTGCTCTTTGAGTGAAGCCCACGGATTGGGATCCGTGGGCTTGAGAGGCTCTTCATGCAAGCAGTGTGGCACCGCGGAAGGAGCATCGCCATGGTCGGCCAGGTCAAAGACGCGCGGGGCGAGAACGTGTGCACCAGAGACGCCCGCCGCGTCGGTGCCGAGCGGCACGGCCGCCCGAGCCGGACGCGGCTTGCCGACCTGCTCGGCGAGGTCCTCGCGATCGCGGCCCGCGAGGGGCAGACGCGGGCGATGGTCGCCGACCAAGTCGGCAGGAGCCCGCGGTCGATCGCCAGCTACGTCGAGTACGGTGCCGGCGGCGTGGATTGCCCAGGGCCCGTGCTGCTCGAGATGATCCAGAACCCGGCGGTGCTCGGCGAGCGCGCACGGGACACGCTCGTCGATGGCCTGCTGCGGCCGGCGGGGCTGGCGGCGCACGGGCTGCCGGCGCCCGACGCGTCTGTCTCCGTGTCCCTCGAGCACGGGGCACTCGACGTCAACGCGGCGGTCGGACGGATGACGCAGGACGTGATCGACGCGACGCGGGACAGACGCGTGACCGCCACCGAACACGCCGAGATCCGGCGCGCGGTCGAGGGCGTCATACGCGAAGCGATCGAGGTCGCCGGCGTGTGCGCGAGAGACGAGGTTTTGTCATGACCGCCGCCGAGAGCATCGGCGTGGTTGCCACGATCGGCGGGGTCTGTCTCGGTATCGCGATCTGCCTCGGGCTGCTCGCGGCCGTCTTGGTCGTCTTGGTTGATCTGGAGGAACACGGATGCAGTACCAGGCACGCGTCGGAGGTCGCGACGGAAGCCAGGCGGACCGGCGGGGCGACGGGCGGGGAGCCCGCGTCACGGCCGAGCGATCCGTTGCGCGCCGGCCTCAGGCCGTCCGCGCCCGGAACGACGCCGCCCTCCGTGTCCGCCGGCTCGAACGCGCCATCGGGCTCGCGCAGACCCCGATGGACGAGCTGACCGCGATGCGCACGCTCGAGCTCTGCATGCTGCTGGCGAGCCTCGAACGCTCCGCGCGGGCCGAGGGGTTCTCGGTCGAGGGGACGCTGTTCGCGTGAAAGACATCGAGCGGCTCATCACAGCGACAGTCGGGCCATTGCGTCCAGCAGAGCGGGCCACGCTCGCTGGCGATAGGTCCAGTCTGCGCCGGGTGGCGTCCGCCCGAGGGCTTGGCGAACGACTTCTGCTTCCACACCCTCGATCTCTAGGTGCGTCGACGCCGCCTTCTGCGCCGCCTTGCCCCGCAGCGTCGCGCCCGAGTCTCGCAGCCGGCGAGAGAAGTCCCACAGATCACGCATCCGCTCCCCCGCTTCGCGCAAGCGGGTGAGTTCATCGAACACCGCCAGCGCAGCACCGGACATCACGATGTACCGGGCTTCGCCCGTCGACCGGGAGGTCTTGTGCTCCGACAGCGTCAGCAACCAACGATCGTGCGGCATGAAGCCCTTCATCGGGGGCATCTCCGCGAAGACGCCCTGCCCTTGGGCGATCGCGACCGATTCGCTCGGGCGGACCGCCGCGAGATAGCACAGCCGCAGGCAGGCCGCCGCGATCGGCTGGGTGCGCTCGGCGATCGCGCACTGCTCGGCGATGTGCTCGCGGGAGATGTACTTCGGCATCGTTCGCGGGACGCGGATGCGCTCGAGGATGTCGACTTGCAGGAGCAGCTCCGCGGGGCACAGCCCGGCGCGGCAGCCCCAGCGGATGCACGCGCGGACCTGCTCGATGTCGTGGCGGACCGTGCTCTTGGCCAGGCCGAGCTGCATCAGGTCGGTCTGGAAGGCGTCCAGCAGCTCGCCCGTCAGCTCGTCGACCCGGAACCGGCCGAGGATGTTGGTCGCGCGGCGCAGATGGTTCTTGGCGTGCCGGATCGTCCAGTCGCTCCGCTTGCCCGGCAGCGAAGCCAAGTAGGCCGCGACGACCTCGGCGAAGACGGAGCCTCCGGCCCGGCGTCGGCTCTGCTGCTGCCGCTCGCGGGCGGTCCGCCACGCGGCCCAGTTGACATGCGCGCCCGGGTGCTCGCCGGCCGGGTCGTAGAAGGTCATCTCGGCCTGCGACTTGTCGGTGCCGAGCCAGTGTTTTCGGCCGCCCCATTCGACGAAATACTGGCCCCGGACGTGCTGCCTGATCTGTGGTTTGTGCCCGCGCATGCGTCGGATGGTAGCAGAAAGCGGATGCGCGTTGCAGAAAGCGGATGCGCGGACGATTTTAGATTGATCGTCGTAAGTAATTACTGCAAAGCAGCTTGTCCAAGCTCCCCGAGCTGGACTCGAACCAGCAACCTAGCGGTTAACAGCCGCTCGCTCTACCAATTGAGCTATCGGGGATCGGGTTGTGTCCGGGGTCCGGCGGGCCGGTCCGGGGCTTGAAATCTACACCCGCCGATCGGCCGGTCAAGGGCCATCGGCGAAACTCGCCGCCGACTCCACCGGCTCAGGGCATCGAGAAGGCCGACCACACCGAGATCTCGACGATCCGCTTCGCTACCGCCGAGATCAGCGCGATCACAAACGCGTCCTTGTATTCGATGTCCAGCAGGTCGCCCAGCAGCCCGACCAGGACCAAGCCGGAGATCAGAAACGCGAAGAAGCCGAAAAACGGGATTGTGCCCAGCACCGTCCAGACCCCCGCGAACGCGCCGTACGCGCCGACCACCTGCACCAGCGTCATCCGCAGCGGCTGGTCGAAACCGATCCACATCAGCGAGCACACAAAGAACACGACCCAGCCGACGGCCACCGTCAGCACGAAGTCGACCCCGAACGCCAGCGGGCCCACGACCGGATCCTCGGCGATCGCCCACGTTGCCGCCCCCGCCACCATGCCCAGCACCGCGTACACCGCGGCCTTGCGGTCAAACCAGGCCGAGGCCGACCGACCCGCCTGTTTGGCCTTGGCCTTCGATAGGGTCGAAAAGCCGAGCTTCGTGCCGCACTCGGGGCAGACCCCGCGCTGCAAGCCACGCAGCTCGTAGCCGCACGTCGGGCACGGCAGCTTCTTCGCGTTCATCGCCGCGAGCTCCGGGTCCGACGGCGGGCGGCTCAGCGCGGGGGGCGGCGACTTCTCGTCCTCGGACGCAAGATCGAGCAGATCCTCGTCATCCCGCGATGTCTTCTCGATCCGATGCTCCGGCATCGCATGCCCCCATGCACTACACCAAGCGACCCCGAGCTAGCCCCACGCGATCGAGAGATAGGTCACGCCGATCCAGACCACCCCACCGGCGATCAACGCCTCGGCGGGGTCGAGGTCAGCGATCTCCATCAGCAGCACGACCAGCACGACCACCGCGACGAGCGAGAAGAGCGGCGCCATCGGCCCGCCAACGAGCATGATCAGCTGCGCCGCCGCTGTCGTCGGCACGATCGCCGCGGCGACCTGACCGAGCATCACCGGCACCGTCTGGTCGAAACCGAGCCAGACCAGCGAGAGCACGCCGAAGATCAGCCACGCCCCGACGACCGCTATCGCCGCGTACCCCAGATAGGCCAGCAGCCCGTCCGTCCCGCCGGCGGCCAGCCCGACGATCGAGCCCACCGCCAGCCCGGCCAGCACCAGGGCCGAGATGCCCCGCCCGCCCCACGCGCGCCGGGATCCGAGCGGGGCGACCGCCTCGGCTGCACGCCAAGCCAGCCCGTCACGCTTGAACAAGCGACGACGACGAAGGCCCGCGTTGATCTCACGGGCCTCGCGGACGGCGGACTCGTCGATCAGTGTGCCGCACTCGGAACACACGCCAGACCGCAGCCCGCGAAGGTCGTAGCCGCACGCCGGGCACGGCAGCGGCTCGCGCTCCCCGCTGCCGATCCCGCGGGCCAGCATCGGCGGCGGGGCCAGCTCGGGCGGCGGCTCGAGTCCGATCGTCGGCTCGTCCTCAGCCGTCCTCCGCTCGATCCGGTGTTCTGGCATCGCCGCCTCCGCTCGCTCCAGCAGAGTCTACAACCGGCTCCGGCCGGGGATGCCCGCCGCCCGAAGCCGCGGCCTGCAACGCCCGCTTCGTGTGGAACCGGCAATCTTTGACCGTTGACATCAGGTTCGAGATCGCCACCAGCGGCCCGAGGAAGAACACCAGGACGCCGACGGTCCAGAGCAGCACACCGCTCAGCCGGCGGCTCCGAGCACGGTGCTCGAGCAGCGGGTCCGGCGCCCGGCGGGCGATCATGGACAGGTACTGCTGCGCGTGCCAGACATACGCGGCGCTGAACCCGATCCAGACCGGGAAGAGCACGAGCCCCGTCACGCCGCTGATCCCGATCGCGGGAACCACGCCGATCGCGCCGGGCCCGGCACCACCACCAGGCCCAGGCCCGAGCGATCCGAGAAAAAACTGCGCTGCCCAGGCGAGGTAGCCGACGGCCATCAGCACGCACGCGCGTCGGGCGGTCCGCCCGGCTTTCGTTTCCGACCCGGAACCGTCGACCGAGCCGAGCGACCACCACCCGGCCGTCAGCACCGCGAGCCCGCCGAGCAGCAGGCCCGCGGAGAGCATGACCACAAACCACTCGGGCATCGCCGCCCCGCCCGCGGCCGCCACGCCGAACACGATACTGATCACGATCAGCGCGATCGGTAGCAGCACGCTCAGCCCCGAGCCAAGCGAGACCAGCCCGAGCCCCTTGTGCAGCGCACGCACCCGCTCGGCCGGCATGAACGCCAGCAGGTCCCCCACCACCGACCGGGCCACCGGCTCCCGGCACTCCGGGCAGATCGCCTGCAGGTGCAGCCCCCGCACGTCGTACCCGCACCGGCAGCACGGCACGCTCTCGGTCACCATCCCCTGCTTGTCGTAGGGCGTCCGCTGCGCGAACTGAGCCGGCAGCGCATCTGGTGCTGCGGAAGCAGCAGAATCAGGAACGACCGGCGTGTTGACCATGCTCCGAGCGTATCGGCTGCGAGCACCGGCCGCTAGATCACCCGCGTCTCTTCGTCCTGCGCCCGATACGCCTTGAAGACCTCGATCGCCCGCTCGCGGGTGCTCTTAAGATCGACAATCGGCTCCGGATAGTCGAGCTTTCCGAAAAGCCCGTCGCCGGCTCGCTCGTGCGGGTCGTGGATCTGCTTCGCATCGAGCTCGGCGAGTTCGGGGACGAACTTACGAATATACGCACCCTCGGGGTCGTGCCGCTCGGACTGCGAGATCGGGTTGTACACCCGGAAGTACGGCGCGGCATCGGTGCCCGTGCTGCTCGACCACTGCCACCCGCCGTTGTTGCTGGCCAGATCGCCGTCGACCAGCCTCTGCATGAAGTACCGCTCGCCCAGACGCCAATCCAGCAGCAGGTTCTTGGTCAGGTACATCGCCACGATCATGCGGCAGCGGTTGTGCATCCAGCCGGTCGTGTTGAGCTGCCGCATCGCCGCATCAACGATCGGCACGCCCGTGCGCCCATCGCACCAGGCGGCAAAGTAATCGTCGTTTGTGTCCCACCGAAGCTGGTCGTAATCGCTGTTAAAGTTCCGGTGCTTGCAGACCCGCGGGAAGCCGACGAGGATGTGCTGGTAGAACTCGCGCCACACGATCTCGCTGATGTAGTGCGTGATGCCCTTGCTGCCCTTCCAGAACTCGTGCTTGTTTGCTTCCAGGCACGCGAAGACAACCTGCCGCGGCGAAATGCAGCCCATCGCCAGATACGGGCTCAGCGTGCTCGTGCCGGCGGTCGCCGGCGAATCACGGAGATCCTTGTAGTCGCGGATGGTGCTCTCGACAAAGCCGTTGAACCGCTTCATCGCGTGGTCCTCGCCGCCGGGCCAGAGGTCGGGGCGGGTGGCATGCTCTTCGCCGAAGTCGTAGCCCCAGGCTTTCCATTCCTTCGGATCGGGCACGCGGTCGCCCTCGACCGCCATCGCCTCGCACGGCTTGGGCACCGGCAGCAGCTCGGGCGCCTCGCCGCCCTCCCAGAGCTTGTACAGCCGCTTCTTGAACGGCGTAAAGACGCTGTACCACTTGCCCTCCTGCGTGCGGACGTCGCCCGGCTGGAACAGAACCTTGTTCGTATGGCCGACCGCCGTCTTTCCCGCGTTCTCGAACGCATCGACGACCGCCTCGTCCCTCGCCCGCTCGTTGACCTCGTACTCGCGGCCGAAGTGCAGTTCGTCGCAGCCGGTCTCATCGGCCAGCTTCACAATCGCTTCGGCAACACCATCAAACCGCGGCTCAACCACAATCTTCAGCGGGATGTTCAGCTCGGCCAGCGACTTCTGCAGCTCGATCAGCGATCGGCGGATGAAGTCGACCTTCATCGTCCCCCAGTCGTGCTCGCGCCACTGCTCGGGGCAGATGGTGAACACGGCCACAACGCCGGCGTCGGCCTTCGAGCGTGCATAGTACAGCGCGTCGTTCTCAGCAACGCGCAGATCCGACCGGAACCAGACAAGTGTTCGCATTCACCACGCTAGCACGGCACGCGGTGCGACCTTGGCGTCCGGAATGCTCGGCGAACCAACGAAAAACCCCCGGCCTGGCCGGGGGTTCGGTGAGCGCGCGTATCTGCGGGCACCGCTACTCCGTCTCGGCCTGCTTCGGGCCAACGACGATCGACATCCTGTTCTCGTCGGTGTAATAGCGGGCGAAGGCCTCACGGATCTCGTCGCCCGTGTAGCCGGCGTAGGCCGACTCGACCTCGGCGATGTCGTCGAGCGATCGGCCGCGGTACGTCGCGTCGCTCATCACGCCCGACCACCAGCCCGGCTGCTCCATGTCCTCAGCCAGGCGGTTGAAGATCTGGCCTCGGGCGACCTCGACCTCCTCGCCCGACGGGCCGTTCTCGGCGAACTCGGCGAACATCCGGTCGATCTCGCCGGCGAGCTGGCCCTCGTTGCCGGGCGCACACGGGCCGGCCGCGAAGATCAGCCCCATGCCCGGATAGGTCACCGAGGGCTGGGCGAGCGCCTGGATCGAGTAGACCAGCTGCAGTTCCTCGCGGATCTGCTTGACCATCCGCGTCGAGAGGATCTGCGTCGCGAACCGGACCAGCTGCGTGTCGCGGACGTTCGAGGCGTCGGGCCCGAACGAGCCCGCGATCGCCAGGGAGACCGGCGTCTGCGTCTCGATGTAGCGCTCGGCCGACAGCGGGCCGGACGGACGGGCCATCAGCCGCAGATCGTCGAGCGTCGCGTCGCTGATCCGGTCGCGCGTCGGCAGGGAGCCGATGTACCGCTCGACCAGCTCGAATGCCCGCTCGCGGTCGATGTCGCCGACGATCGAAACCTCAATCGGCGCGTCGGCCAGCACCCGGTCCAGCCACGCCTGCGCCTCGTCGGCGGTGATCGCCTCGACGCGCTCCAGCGGCACGGGCGACAGCCGCACCTCGCCCTCGGGCGAGATCATCTCGGGCAGCATCACCTGCAGCTGCTGGAGCGGCTGGTTCCGGCGGGCCTCGATCGCCTGCCGCTGGCCCTCTTTCCACTGATCGACCGCGGCCTGCTCGACGACCGGCTCGGTCAGCAGCAGGTGCGCCAGCTGCAGGCCGTGCTCCAGGTCCTCGGGGTTGCCGCTGACGCTGATCGACATCGAGTCGCCCGTCGAGCCGCCGCCGACAGACACTTTCTTGCCCGTCATCAGGTCGCGGATGTTGGTGCTGCTCAGCCCGCGCGTGGCCGGCCGGTTGAACGCCAGCGCCGCGACGCTCGTCACGCCCCGGTTCTCGGCGGTTTCGAAGATCTGGCCGCCGGCCGCGTTGATCGTGATCGTCGCGTTGTCCTGCCGCTTGTCCATCGCCCGGAAGTGCACCCGCACGCCGTTGGACAGCCATTCCGACCAGATGCCCGTCGGCTCGTGCGCAGCGATCTCGACCGTCTCGCCCGCGCTGGGCAGCTCGGCGAGCAGGACCGTGGGCCGCTCGGCGGCCGCCTCCGCCGGCGGCGACACGGACAGGTCCGCACGCGCCAGCTCCACCAGTTCGCTCTCGGTCGGAACATCCACCGAGGCCGGGGCGTTGAGGTTCACCAGCAGCTTCTCGTCGTCGTAGAGCGACACGAACTTCGCGTTGACCTCCTCGTCGGTGATCGTCGGCAGGATCTCGGCGGTCAGCTCGAGCTGCTGCGCCGCGCTCAGGACCACATCGCCACGAGCGACCTGCGAGTTCATCGAACCGATCAGCGCCGAGGCCGGCAGTGTCGGCTCCTGCTCGGCGAACCGCTCGGCCCCCGCGATGATCGAGGCCCGCGCATCGGCAATCTCCTGCGACACGAACCCGTGCAGCAGCGCCCGGCGGAACTCGGTCGTTAGCTGAGTCATCTGCTCGCGCCAGCCCTCGGCCTTGCCGGTCGAGCCGATCCAGCTGATCCGCATCGCGCCGAAGAAGTCGCTGGCGAACGCCGTCGCCGACTGCATGTCCAGCTCGCCGTCGTTGAGCTTCCGCTGCAGCCGACGGTTGAACACCCCAGTGGCAAGCTGCTCCAGCAGCAGCCGCCGCATGCCCTCCCGGTCGGTCACCGGCGGCATCGGCTCGCGGATGTTGATCAGCTGCACCTGCGAGCTCGTCAGCTCCGGGTCGGTCACCACCAGCGAACGCATCGCCGAGTACGGCGTCACGCCAACGGGCAGGTCATCCGGCCGGGGCGAAAACTCGCCGTCGCCCAGGTGCTCCTCGATCATCGGCAGCAGCGACTCGACCTCCGTGTCGGCCACGACCATCAGCGTCATGTTGCTCGGCGTGTAGAACCGCTCGTAGTACTCAACGAAGTCCGGCCGCTGCACGCCCATGATCGTCTCTTCGACGCCGATCGGCAGCCGCTCGCCGAAGGTCGAGCCCGGCGCGATCGCCTTGAACAGCGCCTCCTGCACCCGCTGCTGCGGGCCGAGCCGCGTGCGCTTCTCCTCCATGATCACGTTGCGCTCGCTCTCGATCTCCTCGGTCAGCAGCGACAGGCCCGAAGCCACGTCGGAGAAGAACAGCAGCGCCTTGTCGACCGTGTCCGGCTCGGCGTCGGGCAGGTTCAGGATATAGGTCGTCTGATCGAAGCTGGTAAACGCGTTCTGATGCCGACCGAACGACAGCCCGAGCGACTCGAAGAACGGGATCAGCTCGCCCGGCGCAAAGTTCTCTGACCCGTTGAAGGCCATGTGCTCAAGGTAATGCGCGATGCCCCGCTGCCGCTCGGTCTCGTTGAGCGAGCCCGAGGAGATGTGCAGGTAGAGCACCGCCCGCCCCTCGGGGTTGGCATGCTGCTTGAGCATGTAGCTCAGCCCGTTGTCGAGCGCACCGGTAACCACGTCGGGCCGCGTCTCGAGCGGCTGACCTTCGGCCGAGCCGGCGTCTGTGTTCACGGCTCCCCCCACCGCGAGCGCGAGAAGAAGCGATGTCGTCGATCGGATCCGCATGTCAATCCTCCGCTGTGCGCGAGCGGGCTTCCGGGTGCGTGCCGATCGGCGCACACCGATCGCCCCGGCCCGGGCCGCGTCACGCAGGGTACCTGTCTCAAGCGGCTGGGTTGCATCACGGGCCGGCCGCCGCCTCAACCCCGTCGCCCCCGGGCGGCAGCAGCAGCCGGCACCGACCGCCGCAGCCGCTCCCTCGCGGGAAAAAGCCCTCCAGCATGCCCGTGACCGCCCGGTCGATGCCCCGGCGGACCTTCGGCCAGTCGATCGCCTCGAGCGGGAGCGTGCCCACCCGCTGCGCGCCCAGCAGCCAGTAGCAGGCCTCACCGGTCAGCGCCTCGGGCTCGATCTCGAGCTGGTGGGCGAGCGCCATCGCATAGACACCGAGCTGCAGGTCATCCGTCGCCGGCTCGGTCAGCCGCTTCGCGGCCGCGCCGGTCTTGTAATCGATAATCCGGAAGCCCGAACCGATGCGGTCGACACGGTCGAGCTTGGCCCGGAACCGGTGCGGCCGAGGATCGTCGCCGCTCTCGCGCTTGTATCCGAACGTCACATTCTCCTCGATCATCATGATCTCGTCCTCGTCGCGGTGCAGCGCGTCGAAGCCCGCGCCGAGCTGCGCGAGCACCCGCTCGAGCGCGGCCCGGTCCGCCTCGCCCGACACCTGCTCGAAATAGGCCTCCCGCCCGAGGGCCAGCAGGTCCGCGCGCCCGGGCGGGGCCCCCCCCTCGTTGTCCGCCGCGGTCCATGCGCGGTAGAAACGCTCCAACGCGAGGTGCGCCGCGTTGCCGAGCATCAGCGAATGCGTCGGCGGCTCGGTCAGACCCAGCACGTGCTCCAGATAGAAGCACGCCGGGCACCGCGTGTAGCGGTCGAGCCGCGAGTAGCTCAGCTCCAGCGGCGGCTTGAGCCCGGGCCACGCCGATGCGCCCTCGTCCGCCCCATCCGCATCGTCAAGACCTTCGAGCGATGCACCGACATCCGACCCGATCCAGCTCGGCGGTGAGCCGCCTCGCTCAAGAGCCGCCACGCCCGCGAGCGTTTCTGCCGACGCGCGGAGGATCTCAGCCGCCCGGTGGACCTCGTCCGCCGTCACACCCGGGTTCTCGACCGAGTCGAGCGCCTGCGCGGCCCGAAGCCGCGCCTGTCGGCGCACGCGCGACGCTCGCCGCCCGAGCGACACGCGGCCCTCTGCCGCCGCCGCGATCGGATCAGACGACGAAAGCCCCGCGAGCACATCCGCCTCCTCACGCATCAGCATCGGCCCGTCGCGAGACCCGCCCGGCAGCGGCGTCTTGCCGGGCCAGATCAGCTCGTGCAAAAAGTGCACCGACCGGCTCCGGCTCTTGGACCGCTTGGCCAGCAGCACCAGCCGCCGCTGTGCGCGGGTCATCGCCACGTAAAACAACCGACGCACCTCGTCCCGCCGGTCGAGATCGGGCTCGCCGGTTAGTTCCCCGGGCAGCGCGGGCGGATCATCGGGCTTGAGCCACCCGAACCCGCCGGTCGACGGCCCGATCTTCGGGATAAACACCGTATCAAATTCAAGGCCCTTGGACTGGTGGGCCGTGATCAGCCGCACGCCCTCGTCGTCCGCCGACGCCGGCTCGGCGTCCTCATCCGCCCGGAACCGGAAGGCCTGCTCGTCCTCGTCGAGCCGCTGGTAGTGGGCCCAAAACGCCGCGAGATCGCCCGGCGGGGGCAGCCGCCCCGCCGCGTCGCGGGTAAACCGCAGCACCTCGACCAGCGCACGGATCCGCCGGCCGCGCGCCCGGCC
>JBCDEF010000066.1:0-13338 GCA_039179915.1 Planctomycetota bacterium
GCGGGCGGAGCGACCAGCCAACCCCGCCGTCGGCGAGCGGCCGCGAACGCTCGAACGCCTCGGTCCCCCGATCGGCGTGCATCGCGTGCCGCGGGGCGGCGGCGTACTCGGGCCGCAGCACGACCGCGAGCGGAACCCGGATCCGCTCGTGCTCGAGGTGGGCCGACCAGCGGAGGCTGTTGACGACCCCGCCCCACGCCGCTCCCGCAAGCACCCCCACCGCGATCAGCCCTAGAACAACGCCGGAGACCCGAACACGACCGTCGGCCTTCAGCTGGAGCCGCTGCAAACGGACGTTGGGCTTGGCAACCAGCGACCAGAGCTTCCAGGCAAGGAACGCCCCGATCCCGGCGATGCCAGCCGCCATCAACATCGGCACATGATTCAGGAAACCGCGGTATCCGAGGAACACGAGCACGAACACGACCGCGAGCGCGAGCTCTTCGCGGATGCTCAGGTCGAACCGTTTCGGGTTCTTTCGCTTCTTGGCGACCCTCGCCGCTGCTTCTTTGTTCCGGGGCTTGGCGATCAGTGCGGGCGCCGCGTAACCGAAGCTGAGCGCGTCGGTTGGGCAGGCGCTCACGCAGTCGAGGCACTTCATGCACCCGGGATCGACCACCATGCCAAAATCGCGGACTTCTTCATGGACACGGACATTGGAGGTGCAGACGGCCGTGCAGTGTCCCGAGGCGTCGCAGTTGTCGTTGACCTTGATCTTGGCCGGGCTTGCCAGATCCGTCGGCGCGAAGATGCCGCCGTACGGGCAGCCGTAGGTGCAGAAGCCTTTCGCGCCGAGCAGGTAGACAGCAACGAACCCGATTACGAGAAAGAACGGGATCGCGACGAACCAGGGCGGGAACGTGGCCCAGAAGTCTGTCACGATCAGCTCGGCGTGAAAACCGCGGAGCTCCGGCACATCGCGGAGCCACACCGGCCGCTCGAGGCCGACCGCGCCCATCACGGGGAAGAGCACTGTCCGCTTGAAGGTCGGCCACACAAACATGTAGAGCCCGAACGCGAGCGGCGCCCAGACCAAAAGGCGTGAGCGGAACGGCTTGGGCCGTGTGCCGAGCTTCTTCATCATCCACCCGCACAAGTCCTGCAACGCCACCACATGGCAGCCCCAGCCGCACAGGAAACGGCCGAACAGAAACGTCGAGAGGATGGCGAGGACAAAGAACACAAAGCCGGTGTTGATCGCACCGAACTCGAGCGTCTGCATGGACTCGCTCGGCTCGACCGGCGAGAGGGTCGAGCCGACGATGAGCCACTGCGTGATATGGATCGCGAACACGATATGCACGCCGATGAGAACCGCGGCCCGCCAGACGCCCCGCTTCGAACGAGGACGTTTCGCACCGTCGGTACTCTCAAGCACCGGCAGAGAGACATTCCCTCGCTGACGCGGTCGTTTGGCCATCAGAGAGGTACCGCCGGACGCGGTCGAAACCGCGTGCTGCGCGATGCACTCATGCAGCCAGTACAGGCCACGAAACAGTCGATATCTGCGTGATGGGCCCGGTCGGGGCGAGGATGATCAGGAGCCCGAGCGGGCAGCGACAAAATCGCGCAGACTCTTGGGGCGCGGGATCTCGGCGTCGATCGGATCGACGTGCACCTTGCGGCCCTGGAAGACCACCCGGCCGAGACCGACCGAGTAGAGCGTGTCGTCCTTGCCGCGTTCGACGAGAAAACCCGCCTGGAACTTGGTGCCGCACTGCCGCACGATGATCGCGCCGGGCTTGGCCACCTCGCCGCCGTACAGCTTGACGCCGCGGTACTGCGGGTTCGAGTCGCGGACGTTGCGTGTAGAGCCTTGGCCCTTCTTGTGTGCCATCGTGCGTGCTCGCTCTGGGTCTGATGCATCTGCCGCGACGGCCGGGTCATCGGGTCCGGCCCCGGTCGCGGGGAAAACAATATGCCCGGTTCACCGCATGATCCATCGCTCGGTCGCGACCTCCACCGGCCGGGAGCCACGCCCGAGCAGCGAGCCCGGGGTGTCGTACCGAATCATGTACGTCTTCCGGAAAGTCAGCGTGACCGGTTCGCCGGTCTCGGGGTCCTTGAACTCGACCCGCTGGGTCTCGCCGCTGAACCCGCCGGCGTACACGGCCATCTCGTCGCCCGATAGCTCACCCGCGGGCCAGATCACCAGCCCGTCCTTGGCGTTCTCGCGTCCCTGAAGCAGGACACCGATGATCGAGATCTGATCCTCAAGAAGCGGATCGTCGAGAAGGCCCAGCAGGTTCTCCCGAACGCTGCGGGGCACGCCGACGCCCGCTCGGATCACCTCGCCAGACTCTGTGGTCAGGTCAAACACGGGAGCAAATTGCAGGTCGCGACCCGAGTTATTGGTCACGCGGTATGTCAGGTACCAGTATGGCTGGGGGCCGATCCCTTCAACATCGATCACGGCAAGCCGCAGCGGGCCGACGTCCAGATCGAGTTGCCAGCGCTGCGGCACCGGATCGGGCTCTGGCGGACGCGCGGCCGCGGCAGCAGACGGGGGTGATACCGCCAGCAGTCCGAGAATCGCGACAGCGACACACACGCTCACTTGCATGAACACACTCCACTTCGGTGTGGGACAACCGGCAGTCATGCCGGGCGGTCGCCGGGGGTCTTGCCGGCCTTCTGCAGGTCATGGCCTTCGATACGCGTCGGGGCGGGCCGACGTTCCGCACGCGCTAGTCTAGCAGAGCGTCCGCCAACCGAGCAACGAAAGGCCGCCCCACGTCATCCGCCTCGCCCAATCACCGCCCGGCAACGGGCGACGCCGCTCATCCAACCCGGCTGGACGGCGATGGGCTGCGCGCCGCCCTCTCGACGCTGATGCCGGGCGCGCCCCGCGAACGGCAAGTCGCCGCGGATCGGTTCTTGGCTGGGGCAAACCTCGCCGGCCTGGACCTGAGCCGGTGCTTCGGCGTGGTGACGCCGTCGGCCCGGGGGCCGGTTTCGGTTCGTCAGGCGTGCGTGGCCGTGCCCGGCGCGGGCCGCACCGCGATGCTGTTGATCTCGCGTCCTGCCGGCTCAAGCACCGAGACCCACTCCGAGACGGACACCGACCATGCCGCCCGCGTTGCGTGTATAAAAGCAGCCGCTTCCGCCTGTCGACCTCCCGAGATCCATCTGGTACAGGCTCTGCCGTCGCCAGAAGAGCCCTGGGCCGACCGGGCGCTCGCCGAAGCGGGATTCGTTTCCGCCGGCGAGTTGGCGTATCTTGAGCGATCCCGTCGCTCAGCCGACGCCCGGGGCCCCGCACCGTCCTGGCCCGAAGGGATCACAGCCGCACCCATCGATCGCTGCCCGCCTGCGATGCTGCGCGACGCGTTGGATGCCTCGTACGAGGACACGCTGGATTGTCCGGAACTGTTCGGGCTCCGGAGCACCGATGACATCATCGAAAGCCACCGCGCCGTCGGCACACCACATCGTGGGCTGTGGCAGATCTTTACAGACGCGGATGGCGCGTGCGGCTGCATGATGGTCAGCGAAACCGCCGACGCGGGCGTGTCGGAGCTGGTGTACCTCGGATTGGCGCGGCGCGTTCGCGGCCGAGGGCTGGCGAGCTGCGCGCTGCGGTCCGCCATCTTGGGGATGGAGCTGCTGGGCATCCAACGCCTCGTATGCGCCGTCGATCGGCGGAACACACCAGCACGGCGGTTGTACGAAAAGCTCGGATTTCGCGAGTTTTCTTCGCGTCACGCCTATGTCTCATCGTCCCGCGATCGGCCGGGTGTGACAAACGTGTGAAGAGTGCGTGGACTGCCGCCGCCGCACGGGCCGCGTTGAAATTTTTTGTGCGCGTAAGCGGTGCATTGCAGCGAATCAGCGGCGCTGCGGGCTCTTCACACGAGCTTGACCGTTGCGGCGTGCATGCATCGGCTCTACGATGTCCGACCGGCATTGGATGCCGCGGCCGATCGCTCAAACGCTCGGTCGAACGCGAGGACGCGACCCAAGCACACGCGGCGATGCACGACCCGCGACCGAGCGATCGCTCGGTGGGTGCTATCGGTCTGGATACGGTGCGAACCAGGACGGTTGCGGATCAATCGGCGGAGAGGTGATGGCGTTGGAGACGCGCATGGACAGAGCGGAAGATCGCCCGGCGAGCGACACCACCCGAGGCCTCGCAACACGCAGTCTGGCCGTATCACGACTGGGCAGCCGCCAGGGAGCCGGCGAGCCGGCGGCCAAGAGCACCGAGGCCGAGATGGGGGCTGAGGCTAGAACTGGGGCTGGGTCGGCGAGCATGTCGGCCGCAGGCCGGAGCGCCGCCGGGCTCCGCCGTGCAGCCAACCAAAAGACCGGACCCGAACACCCCCCGGAGACCGCCGGCAGTCGGGATCTCGATGCCGCGGAACGCTCGATCGCGGCCCTCATCGAGCGGCTCGGCAGTGAACTGGGCCAGGCCCGCGCCGATCGGTATTTCTCCCGCGACGCGTCGCTCTCGATCAACGGGACGTCTGTGGTGGTCACCGTCCGCAGCCCGTTCCATGCAGGACTGATCGACCGCCGATTCGGACGGCTCCTGCCGGACATCGTTTCCGAGGTGCTCGGGCCGGGTTTCGGCGTTCGGACTGTGATCGACCCGAACGCGCCGGGCGGCCCCGACGCGTACTGCGAGAACGGGCAGGCCGCGAACGGGCACAGCGTCGAACCCGCCGCCCGCGCAGCCCGACGCGGACCGGCCAGAAAGCTCCGGCGGGCTGCGGGGCCGCACGCAGCGGACGTTGATGAGCGGTACGACCTCTCGCGGTTTGTGCGTGGTGAGAGCAACCACCTCGCTCTCGACGCTGCCGAGCGGATCGCGGACTTCGGCGCGGGCACGCCTTTCCGCCAGCTGTTTCTCCACGGCGAGTGCGGCAACGGCAAGACGCACCTGCTCCGCGGCATCGCGAGGCGTGTCCGAGCCCGCGACGAATCAGCAAGGATCCGGTGCGTCGCGGCCGAGGCATTCACGAACGAATACATCCAGGCGATCCAGGCCAACCGCGCTGACGCATTCCGACAGAAGCACCGCCAGCTCGATCTGCTGTGTATCGATGATGTGCACTTCCTCTCCCGCAAGAACGCGACGCAGCTCGAGATCATGCACACGCTCGATGCGATCGAGTTCGTCGGGGCACGGCTGGTGCTCGCGAGCGACGAGCACCCCAACGCGATCAGCGACATGCACCGCTCGCTGGCGAGCAGGTTCCTCTCGGGCGTGGTCGCCCAGGTCCACGCCCCCGATCGAGCACTCGCCGTCTCGGTCATCGAGACGTTCGCCGAACGCCGCGGCCTGCGGCTGACACGCGACGCGGCCGAGGCGATCGCGGATGAGCACCGTTCGGCGGGCATTTCTGTGCGTGAACTCGAAGGCGAGGTGACCAACCTCGCCGCGGCTGTCGCGGCGGCCCGCCCGAAGCCGCCGATGCCGCTCGGTGTCGAGAGCGTCAGGTCGCTGCTGTCGTCCGGCGGCGCCTGGGGATCGCAGGCCGGCGCCGCGGTCCAGTTCTCGTCGATCCGCGATATTGTGTGCGAAACGCTGGCGATCAGCCGGACCGACCTGGGCGAACCCGGGCGTCACCCGAGAGTGGTGCTGGGCCGGGCGATGATCACCCTGCTCTGCAAAGAACTGACACCGATGAGCTACCCGGAGATCGCCCGCGGGATCGGGAAGCGGAACCACTCGACCGTGATCACCGCCCGCCGCCGCATCGATGAGCAGATGCACGACCCGATCCGGCTCGGGCTCTCGATCGACGGCGCGACGGTCGCGGAACTCGCCGACCGTCTCAAAGCCCGGATCCAGAGCCGCTGAGAGACCGTGTTGTTATAACCGTGTTTTTAGATATACAGCGGCACGGGCGATAACCGCTGGAGTGTCCGCAGTCTGCCCGGTTCAGACCGCACTCTCGCGACCAGCCGCACACGGCGGTGCCCACGGGGCTCGCTGCACGACCGGTCGGCGTCCGAGCCGCCGATGTGAACTCCGTGCGTTCTCTGATACTCAGTCGATGTCTTCGGGCGGCGTTCGCCCTGTCCGCCGCCGCGGTGTGGTTGCTCGTGGGCCATGGAGCGTCTGCGCAGCAGTTTGTCGCCCGTGACCCCGCGGATACGGCACTCGCGTCTGCGGCGGATGCTGACGACCATCTCTCGGTGATCACCGGGCTGATCGCTTCCGCGGATGCCGGGACGCGCCTGAAGGCTGCGGTCTGGCTTGGTTCGCGGTCGATGCGTGCGTACTCGCCGCTGCTGGCCAGGCTGTCACGCGATCCGGATCCTCGCGTGGCGATGGAAGCGAGGCTGGGGCTCGCCGGTCTCCGCTCGACGCCGCGGCTGGAGCGCAGCGACCTGATCGATCTCGATGGTCGGCGGCAGGCCGAGCTGATCGCACGCGGCGTCCGATCCGGGCTGTTCCGCGAACGCGATGTCCGCCGACTGCTCGAAGATCGGCCGGCGTGGCTCACGGGTATGGCCCTGCTCGAAGCGGCCCGGCTCAGCGAAGATGTGCTGGGACACGACGCCGCTGCGGATCTCTGGCTCGAAGCATGGCGGCACACCGCGGACGACGCGGTGCGGCTCGAAGCCGCGCTGCGGGCTTGGCCTCATTCCGATGACCACGCCCTCGCCCGTTGGCTCGAGACGACCGCGTACCGGCTGCCGGCCCGGGCGACCGCGGCGGCCCTGATGCGGACGGACGAACTGCCCTCGGCCGAGGCGTTCGCGGTCACGGTGCTCGCCGAGCGGCCAGAAAGGGATGTACGGATCGCCGCCTTCGATCGTCTCGTGCGCTCAGCGCCGCACACCTCGGGCCTGCGCAGAGCCTGGGCAGGGTTGCGCGATGGCGCCGAGACGCCGGCAGATGACGCGGTGCTCGCGGCGGTTCTGCTGCGTGCGGACACCTCGGCCGCTGCCGGCGGGCCCCCGCTGCCGACGTGGCTGGCCGGTGACGCGGCGCAGCCGACGCAGCCCCCGGCGACGAGGCTCGCCGGCCGCCTGATCGCCAGCAACGCCAGCGATCTCAACGCATTGGGCGAGCTGACCCGGGCGTTCGGACATCCGGGACAGCCGGTCGTGGCTTGGGCGGAAGCGCGAGGCGGGCCGGCGCTCGCGCGGGTCCGCGAGCTGCTGGGCCGGGCGTCCGCCCCGGTTGTCGATCCGATCAACCTTCGTTTTGATGCATTGGCGAGGGAGTTTGAACAGGTCTGGCCGAGGATCGATCGTGCAGCGGAGTTGCGGCTTGTTGCAAGGCTCCGATCGATCCGCCCGACGCACCCGGGGCGGCGGCTCGAGCGGGCCTGGATGCTGGCGATGACCGCGACCTCGCCGAGCCGTGCCCTGGCCGGCATCCCGAACCCATCAGCCGCGGATCATGGACGTCTGGATCACCAGGATTCGAGGCACGCCTCGGTCCGCGCCGATACGCTCAGCTATGAGCGGTAGTGATGCGATTCCATTGAGCCGACCAGACATCACCCGCCTCGAGCGGGAGCTGGTTGACCGCGTGCTCCTTTCCGGGCGGCTCGCGCTCGGGCCGATGACCGAAGAGTTCGAGTCGCTGGTCTCAACGCGATCCGGCTGCACCCACGGCGTGGCGATGAACTCGGGCACCTCGGCGCTGCACGTCATGATGATGACGCTGGGCATCGGTCCGGGGGACGAGGTGATCACGACGCCGCTGAGCTTCATCGCGTCGGCCAACCCGATCCTGTACGTCGGCGCGACACCGGTCTTTGTCGATGTCTGCCCAAAGACACTGAACATGGACCCCGCGGCCGTGGAGGCGGCGATCACGCCGAAGACACGCGCGATCATGGCGGTCGAGGCGTTCGGCAACCCGGCGTACATGGACCGCTACGCGCAGCTCGCGGCGCGGCACGAGATCCTGCTGCTCGAAGACTCGTGCGAGGCGCTCGGCGCGACGGTCGGCGGGCGACCGTGCGGCTCGTTCGGCCGCGCCGGCGCGTTCGGCTTCTACCCGAATAAACAGATCACCACGGGTGAGGGCGGCATCCTCGTTACGGACGACACGGCGCTCGCGTCGGTCGCGACGAGCCTCCGGAATCAGGGCCGGGCCGAAGTCATCGAAACGGCTGCGGGCGAGAGCGGCCGGCTGGGCAGCTGGCTCGAGCACGCCCGGATCGGGTTCAACTTCCGCATGAGCGAAGTGGCCGCGGCGATCGGTGTCGGGCAGATGCGCCGGTTCGATGAGATCATCGAGCGGCGTCAGCAGGCCGCGGGCGCGTACATCGAACGGCTCGCCGGCCACGATCAGGTGGTCCTGCCGACGGTGCTGCCCGGGTCCGAGCCGTCGTGGTTCGTGTTCGTGATCCGCCTGGCCGCGGGCTACAACGCGGACGAGCGCGATCGGGTGATCCGGGGGCTGCGGAACCACGACATCGGCGCGGCGCCGTATTTCCCATGCATTCACCTTCAGCCGCCCTACCGCCAGCGGTTCGGGTTTCGGCCGGGCTTGTTCCCGATCGCTGAGTCGATCTCGAGCCGGACAATCGCGCTGCCGTTCTTCGGCGGGATCAGCGAGCGCGAGATCGATCTGGTGTGCCAGACCCTGGATCTGATGCTCAGCCGCGAAGGGCTCGCCCGGGGCTGACTCGGCGTCTACGATCACGGCTCGCGGCCGAGGTCCGGACCGCCGATCGCCCCAGCACCTGGATGCAGCAGAGGTCATCATGCCGTACGAGTGCCACTTCACCGGGAAGAAGTCGACCTTCGGCAAGACGAAGGCCTACGGCGGACAGCGGATCTCCAAGGGCGGTTTTGGTCTGAAGACGACCGGCGTCTCTCGCCGCAAGTTCAAGCCGAACCTGCAGAAGGTCAACGCCGTGATCGACGGCAAGCCGACCCGGATTCTCGCATCGACGCGGGCGATCAAGACCGGGCTGGTCGTCAAGCCGCTCAAGCGGAAGTACGGCTACACCCGCCAGCAGAGCGCGGACCAGGACTGATCGCTTCTATCAGCGGCCGGCCCCACCGACATCCCGACTCTTGCATGATTTAATACCCAGCTCAGGGACATGAGCACCGCATTCTTGCCGGCCGTGCTGCTGTCTCCGTGCACCGGTGGGGACGGGTGCGGTACACTTCAAACTCACCAGCGAGACCTGAGCGTGAAGTGTGATACCTGCGGCAAGCCGGCGACCGTTGAGGAGGCTGTCCGCGTCGGCAAGACATTTGTCTTCAAGCATCTATGCGAATCGTGCGCAGCCGCATCGGGCATCCTCGCCTCGCAGACACCTCTGCCGGTCGGCATCACGCAGAAAACCGTTGTCAAGGCCGCGGTCCGCGTCGCGGGGCCTGAGCCGGCCTGCCCGTCCTGCGGCATGACGCTGCGTGCGTTTCGCTCGGCCAAGCGTCTCGGCTGCGGCGAGTGCTATTCGGTATTCGAATCCATGCTCGCCCCGGTGATCGCGCGGGAGCACGAGGGCGCCACCCACCACTGCGGGAAAGTGCCCACTCGGCTCGGCGAGGGCGATAGCTCGGCCGGGAGCGTTGATACTGACGCATCGATCGAACGATCGCTGCAACAGGCCCGAACCCGGGCGGCCCGGATCCGTGAGCTGCGAGCGCTGCTCACGGTCACGCTCGCCGCGGAGCACTACGAGCGGGCGGCCGAGATCAAACGCCTGATCGACCGGCTTGAGCGGGGAGGCGATGAATCGGCGTCGTCCGATGACGACCAGCCGACTGGCGGCGGTCCCGCGAGCGGGCCGGGCAGCGGGCCGGAGAACAGGGATGACCGCTGAGCATCCGCCCGAGTCCGGCGACGAGCATCGCGATGGCCCGGACAAGATCCCTGACGCGGACCCGACGGGCTCGATGACGGCCCCATGGATCGGCCAGGCCCAGGACTCGGATGTGGTGATCTCAAGCCGTGTGAGGCTGGCACGGAACGTCGCGGGGTTCAACTTCGTCACTCGGATGGACGCCGCGGATCGGCGTTCCGTGCTCGCGTTGATCCGAGCCGGCGTCGGCGCCGGCGCCGCTTCGCACAAAGCCGGCGAAGGGCTTGAGCCCACCGGCGTCCGCGTGTGGATCGATATCGAGAAGCTCGACCGCCACCAGCGTTCGCTGCTCGTCGAGCGGCATCTGATCTCGACCGATCATGCCAGAGGCACCGCGGGCGGCGAGACCCAACCCGACCGCGGGAGCGAGTCGGCCCGTGCGCTGCTGCTGAGCGTCCCGGATCAGCGGCTGGCGGTGATGCTCAACGAAGAAGACCACATCCGGATACAGGCCATCCTTCCGGGTCTCTCGCTGGGTGAGGCGGCGGAACTGGCCGCGCGGGCCGACGACGAGATCGAGCGCACCGTGGATTACGCGTTCAGTGCACGCTTCGGCTACCTGACCGCCTGCCCGACGAACGTCGGAACCGGGGCGAGGTACTCGGTCATGCTGCACCTGCCGGCGCTACGCCTGCTCGGCGAGATCGACAAGGTCCGCCGGGCCGCCAACGACATGGCCCTCGCGGTCCGCGGGTTCTGGGGCGAGGGGTCCGACAGCCACGGCGACTTCTACCAGCTTTCCAACCAGACCACGCTCGGTGTCGCCGAGGACACGCTGCTGGACCGGCTCGAGCACGCGATCGTGCCGAAGATCATCGCCTACGAACGCCGCGCACGGGATCGGCTGCTTTCGAGCCGGCGGACGATGCTAGAAGACACCGTGTACCGGGCGGTGGGCGTGCTCACGCATGCACGGCGTCTCTCAACCTCCGAATCGCTCCAGCGGCTCAGCGAGGTCCGGCTCGGGGTGGCCGCCGGCGTACTCTCTGGCCCGACGCTCGAGGAGATCTCAACGCTGCTGCTGGCGTCGCAGCCGGAGCATGTCAAGCGAGCCGTGCCGGGCACGACCAGCGAGACGCTGCGCGCCTCGCGGGCGGCCATGGTGCGCAAGTGGGCAGCCGCCTGGTCGATCGCGTGATGCAGCCGCGTTCCGGGTTCCGCTGGCCCCCGAGCGAGACCGAGGAGTCGGCCGAAGCATCCCCACCGCCCGCGGTCGAACCATCGCGGACACAGCCGCTCGCCGGTATTGGCTCCGTCGAGGTTCCAACGCATCGTTCTGCGGCACGGCCAGGCGAAGACAGCGCATCGGAGTCCGTTCTCGCCGTGCTCGAACGGACGCTGCTTGGCACACGCCGCGTGCTGCTGCGCGAACAAGACGGCTGGATGCCGATCGACGAATCGTCGGTCTGCCCGAGATGCGGCCGTACCGTCGGCCAAGGCGAGGTCTCGCCCGACGACGGCCGGTGCAGCGGGTGCCGACCCGAATCGAGCCGTTGGGACCGACTGATCCAGCTCGGGCCGTACCAGGGCGACCTCCGGCAGGCGATCGTGGAGACCAAGTACGGCCCGTGGCGCGCGCAGGGCATCGCCATCGGCAAGCGGCTCGGCGCGAGAATCGCCGCGGCGATCGCCGACGCCGGGATCGAGCCGGGCTCGGCGGTGCTCGTGCCGGCGCCGATGCCCGCGGGCAGGCGTTTCCGCCGCGGGATCGACCACGCCCATGTGATCGCACGGGCGGCCGGCCGGGTCGCCGACATCGAGGTTGCCCAGCTGCTCCGCAAGAGCCCAGGGCCGACGCAGGCTTCGGTGCCGAAAAGCGCACGGAGCGCCTCAATCCGGAACCGCATCGAGGCGGTGCGTCGTGTCGATGCCGGCACGCGGCTGATCGTGCTGGTTGACGATGTGCTAACAACGGGCGCGACGCTGGACGCCTGCTGCAAGGCCCTTGCTGGCGAGGTCGGGACGAGGCGGCGTCCACCGGGTCCTGGCAGCAAATTACGCGGCGTGTTCGGGAGCAACGGCGGGCGAAGAGTGATGCGGCCGATCCCGGTGTGGGACGAGCGTCCCCGGATCTGGGCGGCGGCGGCCGCGGTCGCGTTCGAGCAGGGCCGTCGCGCCGCCGGGCCGCAGGCGGGCCAGGCCGTCGGCGAGACGGGTTCAGCGTGACAAACCGAGGTTTTTCTCGACGCAGCTTGACCGTCGCGAGGCCAAGGCTACACTCGTCTCTTGCCCGCCGAGCTTCGGCAGGCACGGTCGGGTCTGGTGGGACCCGCCTCCAAGCGGATGCCAGCCCGGCCCTCTGCTCTTTGACAAGTTGTGATTGTCTGCCCGCGAGAATGTGGGATGGCGTCCACCGCTGAACAGCGGATGGCCCGAGAGGGTCGGTCGTCATCTACATAATCGCAAGCTCCGTGGGGATTCACAGCCCCACGGTCTCGAGTGTTGTTCATCCGGCCCCGTCCGGAGCGCTCGAGAGAACAAATCCGTCGGTCCAGCCGGCCGGCGGTGATCGGGAGCAATCCTGATCCAAGTCGACGCTGGTCTTGTCTGCGTCAGACCCACCGGGTCTGGGGAGGGCTCGATCAGTATCACCAGTTTCAACTTGAAATGGTTCGGAGTGTGATTTTGAGCACGCTCCGATACGCCCGCTCTTGAAGAGCGGAACAGGCAACCAATTGAAGAGTTTGATCCTGGCTCAGATTAAACGCTGGCGGCATGGCTAAAGCATGCAAGTCGAACGAGAACCCTTCGGGGGGAAAGTGGCGCAAGGGCGAGGAATACGATCGAACGTGCCCCAAGGTGAGGGATAGCGTCGGGAAACCGGCAGTAATACCTCATGTGCTCTACGGAGGAAAGCTTTGGCGCCTCGGGAGCGGCGATCGTCCTATCAGGTTGTTGGTGAGGTAACGGCTCACCAAGCCGAAGACGGGTAGCGGGTGTGAGAGCATGACCCGCCGCATCGGGACTGAGACACTGCCCGGACTCCTACGGGAGGCTGCAGCGACGAATCTTCCGCAATGGGCGAAAGCCTGACGGAGCAATGCCGCGTGTGGGATGAAGCGTCTTCGACGTGTAAACCACTGTCAGGTCCGAGGACCAACGACCAGGACCAGAGGAAGGGCCGGCTAACTTCGTGCCAGCAGCCGCGGTAATACGAAGGGCCCGAGCGTTAATCGGAATCACTGGGCTTAAAGCGTGCGCAGGCGGCCCGGCAAGCATCTTGTGAAATCCCACGGCTCAACCGTGGAACTGCAGGGTGAACTGCTGGGCTTGAGGCAGGTAGGGGCTGATGGAACCATGAGTGGAGCGGTGAAATGCGTAGATATTCATGGGAACGCCGATGGGGAAGCCGATCAGCTGGGCCTGTCCTGACGCTCAGGCACGAAAGCGTGGGGAGCAAACAGGATTAGATACCCTGGTAGTCCACGCCGTAAACGATGTGCACTAGGTCGGGGCCGTTCTGACACGGTCCCGGCCGAAGGAAAACTGTTAAGTGCACCGCCTGGGGAGTACGGTCGCAAGGCTAAAACTCAAAGGAATTGAC
>JBCDEF010000067.1:0-13174 GCA_039179915.1 Planctomycetota bacterium
ATCCAGACGATCTGATATACTGACACAGTTCGGCGGGCGACTCCCGCCGGGACGACAGCACACCAGGGCCGACCGGCCCGTTGCCGTGCGCGTGCTCGCGGTTCCCGTGAGGCGGCTCGCACGACCGAACCGATCGGCCCGCTGGCCCCGTGTTCTGCGGGGACGAAAGGACGGGCCGAGACCATGGCAGGACAACCCACACTCGCGGGGACACGTGCGGCGACCGATATCCGCAACGTCGCGTTTGTCGGTCAGGGCGGCTCGGGCAAGACGACGCTGGTCGAGAGGCTGCTGCTGGCCGCGGGCGTGATCCAGCGGATGGGCTCGGTCGAGGAAGAGAACACCGTCAGCGATTTCACCGATGAGGAGCGGCACCACCACCACTCACTCGGCCTGAAGATGACGCACTTCGAGGCCGAGAGCCGGCTGTCGGGCCGGAGCGTCTTGGTCAACCTGCTCGATACGCCGGGCCTGGCCGACTTCATGGGGCACGCGGTCGCCGCGCTGCCGGCGGTCGACACGGTGGCGGTGGTGATCGACCCGGCCAAGGGTGTGGAGACGGTTGCGCGGCGGATGTACACGCTCGCGGTCGAGCGGAACCTGCCGCGGTGCGTGATCGTCGACAAGATCGACGAGCACGACATCGACCTGCCGGGCGTGGTCGAGAAGATCCAGGCTGCGTTTGGGAGCGAGTGCCTGCCGATCAATCTGCCCGCGGGTAACTCGGTGATCAATGTCTTCGAGGCCGAGCACGCCGAGGGCACACCGCCGGATTTTTCCAGCGTTGAAGATGCCCACCAGCAGATCCTCGAGCAGGTGGTCGAGGTCAACGACGAGCTGACCGAGGCCTACTTCGAGGGTGAATCGCTCGACGCCAAGAAGCTGCACGAGGCCTTCGAAGAGTGCATGCGGCAGGGTCATCTGGTGCCGATCTGCTTCTGCTCGGCGAAGACCGGCGCGGGCATCGACGACCTGATGCACGTGATCGCGGATTACCTGCCCAGCCCGCTGGAGGGCAACCCCAGGCCGTTCGTGAGCGAAGCCGATGACGGCACGGAGAGCGACTATCCCCACGCGCCGGAGGCCGCGAAGCCGCTGCTGGCGCACGTTTTCAAGGTGACGGTCGACAAGCACGTGGGCAAGCTCGGCGTCTTCCGCGTGCATCAGGGCACGATCCGGGCGAAAGATGAAGTCCTGATCGGGGCGAGCAAGAAGCCGGTCCGGATCGCGCACCTCTACAAGCGGCAGGGCGGGCAGTCGATCGAGGTCGAGGCGCTCGGGCCCGGCGACATCGGCGCGATCAGCAAGATCGACGATGTGCACTTCGGCAGCGTGCTGCACGGCGACCATGACGCGGACACCGTGCACCTCCAGAAGCTGCCGCTGCCGAAGCCGATGTTCGGGCTGTCGATCGAGCTGAAGAACCACAAGGACGAGAGCAAGTTTGCCCCGGCGACCCACAAGCTGATGGAAGAGGACCCATGCCTGGTGATCGAGCGCGTAGACGCGACGGGCGAGACGGTGATGCGGGGGCTGGGCGAGCTGCATTTGCGGGTGGTCGAAGAAAAGCTGAAAGATCAGTACGGCATCGAGATCGCGACCGCGCCGCCGAGGATCGCGTACAAAGAAACGATCACGGCGGGCGCCGAGGCCACCCACCGGCACAAGAAGCAATCGGGCGGGTCGGGGGAGTTCGGCGAGGTGCACCTGCGGGTCGCGCCGCTGCCGATCGATCCGGAGCTGGGCGACGAGCCGACGTTCGAGTTCGTCAACGCGACCGTCGGCGGGTCGATCCCGAGGCAGTACATGCCGGCGATCGAGAAGGGCATCCGCGAGGTGCTCAAGCACGGCGCGGTCGCGGGCTACCCGATGACCGGCGTGCGGGTCGAGGTCTTCGACGGCAAGCACCACGCGGTCGACTCAAAAGAGGTCGCGTTTCTCAAGGCGGGCAAGCGGGCGTTCATCAACGCCGTCGAGAAGGCCAAGCCCGCGCTGCTCGAGCCGTTTGTGCACCTCGAAGTCACGGCGCCGAGCGACGCGACGGGGGATATCGCGGGCGACCTGTCGACCAAGCGCGGCCGGGTGCAGGACACCGAAATGGTCGGGTCGGACCTGGTCATCGTCAAGGCGGAGGCCCCGCTGAGCGAGTTGCACGGCTATTCGACGGCACTGAAGAGCATCACCGGCGGCTCGGGCAGCTACACAATGGATTTCAGCCACACCGAGCAAACCCCGCCCAATGTGCAGCAGACGATCATGGCGGCGTTCGGCGGGCATGGCGACGAGGATTGAGCTAGGGCCGGGCGCTGCACTAGACTGATAAAGACCGGAACACGCGCTTCACGAGGGAGAAGCAGGCATGACTTCGACAACAGCCGCGGCCGCCGAGCCTCGGACCAAGCTTCCGCTGGCGGTGATCATTGTTTCGCTGCTCGTTTTGGGCGGGCTGCTGTTCTTCGCCGTCGACAAGCTGATGGTTGACCTCGGGGGTCCGGCGTCGGGCGTTCGATCGGGCCTGCATGCGGCGGCGGCCTCTGGCGACACGGACGCGGTGCGATCCGCGATCGCGCGTGGCGAGGATGTGGATGCTGTCCAGAACGGCGCTGACAATTCGGGCTCGGGCCGGACGCCGCTGCTCGAAGCCGTGGCCGCCGGGCAGACCGAGGCGGCCAAGATGCTGCTCGAAGCCGGCGCGGCGCCCGAGGCGCGGACGCGTGACGGCAAGTCGGCCCTGATGCTCGCGGCCGGTTGGTCGGACACGCCGATGGTCGAAATGCTGCTGGCGGCCGACGCACGGCTCGACGCCCGGAGCGACCTCGGCTGGACAGCACTGATGCTGGCGGCGAGCCGGGGGCGGAGCGAGGCCGTGCAGACGCTCGTCAGCGCCGGCGCCGATGTGCAGATGCAGAACAAGTGGGACCAGACGGCGCTCCTGGTCGGCTGCGCGAGCGGCGTGACGGGCACGATCGAACCGCTGCTCAACGCGGGGTCGGACGTCAACGCGGCGGACGAGTTCGGCATGACGCCGCTGATCGCCGCGGCCGAGCACATCGAGGAGCCGTCGGTGGTCGTGCAGCTGCTCGACGCGGGCGCGCAGGTCAATGCCGCGGACGAGAACGGGATCACGGCGTTGATGAAAGCAGCCGACCGCGCGGATCTGGAGCTTGTTCGGGTGCTCGTCGAACGGGGTGCAACCCGGGCGCAGACAGACAGCCAGGGTCGTACGGCCGCCGATTGGGCCGAGGGCCGGGACGACGATCTGGGCCAGCAGGTCGCGGCGTTCCTGCGCGGGGGCTGAGCACCCGCCCGCAGCCACGCGGGTATGCTTGAGGCCCTGAACCGTTGGCACGCACGGAACGCGAGACCCACGCATGGACCGAATCAACAGTGCGCTGATGAGCACCCTCGGGCTGCAACCGGCCAAGCCGGTGGGGCCGCGGGCGATCGATCCTTCGCCGCGCCTGCGGCTGATCGACCGGCAGGACACCGTTGAACTCGGCGGATCGGTGCCGTCGCGGGACGCCGGGGCGAGCATCCGGACGAATCTGGTGGCCGGCACGGTGACCGAATCGGCGGCGGCGACGCTGGACATCCCGGACATCGCGGCACCGGCCGCGACGCTTGCCTCGCCGACACCCGCGGGCAATGCGGCCATGAAGCTCTACACCAACCCGAGCGATCAGAACGCCGCCGCGACCCGCCGCTCCGCCGCGGAGTCGGGCGGGCTCGTCGACATCATCGCCTGAGCCGGCGGCCGCCCGGGTTCGATAACCACTTTGAATTGATCCGCGACCGAGGCGTCTACGCCGCGCTGTGGTACGCTGCGCGGGATGCCGGCGACGCGTTCAACCCAACATGTCCGAGCGCTGCCGGCCCCCTCTCCGCTGGCGGGGCACTGGCGGCTCGATCCGGGCGTGGTCTACCTGAACCACGGCTCGTTCGGCGCGTGCCCGACGGCGGTCCAAGCCGCGCAGCAGCGGCACCGCGACCGGATGGAGGCCGAGGCGGTCAGCTTCTTCTGCCGAGACCTGTTCCCGCTGCTCGACCGCAGCCGGGCGGCCGTCGCGGGCATGATCGGGGGCCGGCCCGAGGACTACGTCTTCCCGCCCAACGCGACGGTCGCGGTCGCGACGATCATGATGAACCTCGAGCGGGGGCGCGGCATGCCGGGCGACCCGCGGCCGCTCGGCCCGGGCGACGAGATCCTGGTCAACGACCACGAATACCCGGCGTGCCTGAACATCGTTCGCGATGCGGCGCGGCGGACCGGGGCCGCCATTCGCACGGTCGAGATACCCACGGTGCCGGAAGACGGCCCGATGACACCGGACGCGTTCTACGGCCTGATCATGTCGGGCGTGACCGAGCGGACTCGCGTCTGCCTGCTGAGCCACATCACCAGCCCGACGGGCATGATCGTGCCGGCGGCGCGGCTGATCCGCGACCTGGAGTCTCGTGGGATCGTGACGATCCTCGACGGTGCACACGGGCCCGGCGCCCTGCCGCTGGATATCGACGGGCTGAACCCGGCGTTCTACACGGCCAACTGCCACAAGTGGCTCTGTGCGCCGAAGGGTGCCGCGATCCTGTACGTTCGGCCGGGCTTGCAAGACGGCTTCCGACCGCTGGCGATCAGCAACTATGCCGAGGCGCCCGCGGGCTGCAAGGACCGGTCGCGGTACAACCTCGAGTTCGACTACGTCGGCACCGACGACTACACCGCGCGGCTCACGATCGCCGACGCCATCGAACTGCTGCCGCGCATCACGGGCATGGGCTGGCCGGCGATCGTCGACCACAACCGCGAGTTGGTGCTTCGGGGCCGCGACCTGCTGCTCGACCGGCTGGGCGTGCCCAAGGCGGTGGACGATTCGATGATCGGGCCGCTGGCCATGGTGCCGCTGCCGGAGGTCGCCCCAGACCTGTGCGCTCGGCTGAAAGCTCGGCCGACGACGTACGCCGACGCGTTGCAGGACAACCTGCTTGAGAGGCACGGCGTGCAGGTACCGGTCTGGCTGCCGTGTGCGCAGCTCGGGGGCCGGCCCTTCGACGGCCGGCGGTTCGTGCGGCTGAGCGCGCAGGTGTACAACACGATCGAGCAGTACGCCTATCTCGCCGATGCTCTGGTTCAAGAGCTCGACAGAGAGCAGCGGCAGGGATGAAACCTCAGCGGGATCTTGACTCGCCGGCCGCAAGATCGCATCGCGATCCGGTGTTCAAGCCGAGCATTGCGCTTGTTCTGTTTTGCCGCTTCTTGTAGTCTTTTGCTTGGGCGTTCGCTTCGCGGGCGTGGGAAGATAAAACATGTGCCCGGGAACGGGTCGCTGGCACCGGTTCGGTGCATGCATGGGAGCAAGATATGATCAAGACGTGTCTAGCTGCGTCCGCATTTGCCAGCTTCGCATTGACGGCACACGGGCAGTTCGCGTCCCTGAGTATTGTGACAGAGGGCACGTTTGCCGATCCGCCCGATCCGTCGGACGCAGATGTCGCCGAGGTGCTGGGCTTCACCGGCCCGCTGACACAGCTGGACCTGGCTGGCGTGCCCGACGGCACCTTCCTGTCCGACGAGTTCGCAGACCTCGGCGTCCGCTGGACCGACCCGGACAGCCTGCTCGAGACCGATTTCTTCTTTCCGGATCAGGTGACCGTCGATGGCAACGGCTCGACCGATGGCGATCAGGAATCGGTCATCGCATTCGATCTGCCGCAGACCGCCTTTGCCGTGCAGTTTTCGGGGGACATCGCGGTGCAGCTCTTCCGCGACGGCGTAGCGATCAGTGATCTGGTCGAGATCCAAGAGACCTCAGAATTCCCGACCATCATCCGGAGCATCGCCGGCATTGTGTCCGATGAGCCATTCGATGAGATCGTGCTCAGCCGGAACAGTCCGTTTGGCTCGCCGGCGTTCTACCAGGAGATCTTCGTGCAGAACCTGGTACCGTCGCCCTCGGCCGCAGTGATGCTCGGGCTTGGCATCGCGGGCGGGTTGTCCCGTCGGCGTCGCTGAGATGGAAGCCAGAATCCGGTCACTGCCGCGTAAATGTATATCGCTCGGTGACACGCTGACGGCCTTTTGACCAGCGGCGGACGGCGGCAGTCCAGGAGTCGTCGTCGAAAAAGCGGAGCTCGATCTCGGTCGCCGCCCGCGGGCCGTCGGCGAGCTGCAAAGGCTGGAGTGTGAACCGCGTGCCGCTCTCGTCGACATCGCCCAGGTAGCGGCCCTTGTTGGGCGCCGTGCTGAAGCGGGTGGTCATGGTCAGGCCCAGGCCCGGCTCGGAGGCGAGCTGGAACCGGCCGGTGATTGCTTCGCCGGATCGCGGGTCGGCGAGGCCGTCGACGTCGACATCGACGAAGTATCGCTGGCCGACGTAGCCGCGGGCGGCGCCCTCGACCTGGATCGTGGTGCCGTCTTCGGTTTCGACCCAGCCCTCCATGGCCCAGCGGCCGTCGAACTGGACGAGCGAGACGCGGTCGATGTCGGCCGCCTCGTGCATGCGGAGCCGCTCGCGCTCGGCCGGAGACAGGCTCGGGTCGCGGTAGCGCTCGGCGTAGTGGTCGCGTGTGCGTTGGCGTTCGCGGGCAAGCTCGTCGCGGCGTCGGTTCTGGTCGCCGATGACGGCGCCGGTCAGCCCGCCGATGACCGCGCCCGCCGCGGCGCCGGAGCCCGCGTTGCCCGACAGCGAGCCCAGCGCCAGGCCCGAGAGCGCGCCCAGCCCGGCCCCCGTGGCGGCCCCGCTGCCCGCGGAGTTGCAGCCGATGCCGACGGATACCGCGCCGGCCAGCAGTCCGCTGATCAGCAGCGGCTTCGGGTTCGTCCGGTTCATCTACGAGGCTCCTTCTGATTGCCCGGCGTGCTCGAGCCCGTAGTTGGGCAGCAGCGTCCCGCGCAGGTGCTCGACGAGGGCGTCGGCGGACAGATCGCTGCCGGTCGCCCGCTTGGTCAGCTCGGCCGCGGGGTACCGCCGGCCGTGGCGGTGCAGGTTGGTGCGCAGCCAGCCGAGCAGCTCGGCGAACTCGCCGCGTTCGATCCGATCGTTCAGGTCGGGGATGTCGCGTTTGACCGCGTTCCACTGGGCGGCCATGTGCAGGTTGCCGAGCGTGTAGGTTGGGAAGTAGCCGATCAGCCCGAAGCTCCAGTGGACGTCTTGCAGGCAGCCTTCGCGGTCATTGGGGACATCGAGCCCCAGCGACTGCTTGTAGGCGTCGTTCCAGGCCGCCGGCAGGTCGGCGGTGGACAGGTCGCCGCTGATCAGTGCCCGCTCGAGCTCGAAGCGGATCATGACGTGCAGGTTGTACGTGCCCTCGTCGGCCTCGACGCGGATGAGCGTGGGCGCACAGGTGTTGACCGCGGCGGCGAGCGACTCGGGTGTCTGGTCGGCGACGGCGTCGCCCAGCAGCTCCTTGGCTTTGGGCAGCGCGAAGCGCCAAAAGTGCACGCTGCGGCCGACGGCGTTTTCCCACAGCCGGCTCTGGCTCTCGTTCATGCCGAGGCTGACCGCCTCGCCCGAGGGCAGGCCGAAGCGGTCGGGAACATCACCAGCACCATGGGCTTCGCCGCGCGGCAGGCCCTGCTCGTAGAGGCCGTGGCCCATCTCGTGCATGATGCCGTAGAGCGAATCGGTCCACGAGTCTTCGCGGTAGCGCGTAGTCATGCGGGTGTCGCCCGGGCCGACGCCCTCGCAGAACGGGTGCGTGGTGACATCGAGCCGGCCGCGTTTGAAGCTGAAGCCGCACGCCTCGGCGACGAAGCGGCCGAAGGCTTCTTGCTTGGCGGCTGGCACGGGCCGGGTCAGCACGTCGGTCGTGGGCGGCGTGCCGTTGTCGTTGATCTCGCGGATCAGCTCGGTAAGGTCGCGCTTGAGCGGGGTGAAGACGGCCTCGACCTCGGCGGCGGTCATGCCGGGCTCGTACTCATCGAGCAGCGCGTTGTAGAGCTCGCCGCCAGCGGTCTGGTTCAGGCACTCGGCCCGCTCGCGGGTCAGGTCGAGCACGGCGTCGAGCTTGGGGCGGAAGGCCGCGAAGTCGCCCCGCTCTCGGGCGTCTTTCCAGGCGTGCTGGGCGTGCGCGCGGGCCTCGGCGAGCCGGCTGACCAGATCGGCCGGTACCCGGGTGCGCTTGTCGAAATCGCGGCGGGCCTCGCGGATGTCGGCGCACTCGACCGAGTTGCTCTCGACGCCGACCTCCTGCTCGCAAGCGGCGATCAGGTCGCCGAGCTCGGGCGAGCTCTGCCGCTCGTGGATCAGGCGAGCGACGAGCGCGCTCTGCTCGGCCCGGGCCGCGGCCCCGCCGGGCGGCATGTATGTCTCGTGGTCCCACGCGACGATGTTGCCCACCGAGGCCAGGTGCGCCGATTCGCGGAGGTACTGTGCGAGATCGTCGTAGCTCTTCATCGGTTGTCCGTTTCCTGTGTGGCGGTGTGCGCCATGCGGGCGTGCTGGGCGGCGATCAGGCCGTAGGCCGTGATCAGCACAGCGTTGTCTTCCATCCAGCGGTCGTCGACGACGCGGAGCGAGCCGTCGGCCTGCTGCATCTCGAGCAGCCGGTCGATCAGGTCGCTCGGCCAGTCGGCTCGCGCCACCATGTCTTCGGTGATGACGTCGACCGTGGGCGAGCCCGTCGCTTCGAGCGCCCGGCCGGCGGTCATCAGGAAGTAGTAGTAGCCGTCGGTCCCGATGCCGGGGTTCTCGTCGAAGCCGTAGTTGCGGGCGATCCATTCCATGGCGGCGAGCACGCGGGGGTCGGTCGGCGAGAGCTCGGCGTAGGCGTAGCTCTTGAAGCCGGCGTAGGTCATCGAGCCGTAGGCCCGCAGCCGGCTGGCGCGGGTGCCGTCGCTGAGAGTCTCTTCGATCTCTCCGGCCTTCGATTCGCCGATGCCCAGATCGGCTTCGTCGCCCGACGGGCTGGTCGCATAGATAAACCCACCCTGTGTGGAGCCCTCGGCGTAGGGCATGTCATTGACGCTCCCGAGCATCTGCGTGCGTTCAAGGAACGTCAGGGCCCGCTGCACAGCCGGGTCGTCGCCGGGCACGCCCGCGTCCTCCATCGCCTGCATCCAGAGAGACAGGTTCGAGTTGTCGGGCCGGCCCGAGCCGCCGTAGCCGACTCCGCCGTAGAAGGGGTGGCTCTTTGGCACGCTGGCGACCTCATCGCCGAGCGCGGCGGGCACGCCGGCAGTGCTGCCCCACTGCAGCTCGCGGAGAAACGAGACGGCCGGTTCGATGGTCGCGTCGGCCTCGGGCAGCTCTTCACGAGCGAGCGCGAGCGCCGAGACACAAATCGCGGTGTTGTAGCTGGCGAGCAATCGATCGTAGATCCCGCCGTCGGGCTGGCGGTAGCTGAGGATGAAGCCGATCGCGTCGGCGACATCGGCGTCGGTCGTATCGATGGCCGGGTCGAGCAACATACCGGTGACGACCAGGCCGGTGATCGCCGGGAAGTTTGGGCCATCGGGGTTGACGGCCCAGCCGCCGCTGGCGTCCTGCTGCTCGCGAAGATATTCGATCGCGGCGCCTGTAAACGCCTCGGCCCGCTCGTCGAACGTCGGGGCGTCTTGCGCGTGGGTGCCGATCGCCGCCGCACCCGCGACAAGCCAGTTGAAGATGCTCCGCATCGGCTCGCTCCTTGTTGATCAGGACGGTTTGGGGAGGTCGGACTCCCCGCGAATGCTAGCTCGGTCCGCGACTGCGCTCGGCATTGAGGATGATCGCCGCGGCGGCGACGGCGGCGGTCTCGATCCGCATCACGTGCCTGCCAAACGAGCAGACCCGGGCGCCGGCCTGCCGGCATCGGTCGAGTTCGGCGTCGGTCCAGCCGCCCTCGGGCCCGACGAGCAGGGTGAGCCGGGCGTCGCCTGTCGGTTGGTACGGCTCGCCCGATGCATCAGCAACCACGGCCGGGCCGGCCTCGTCGAGCGCAGCCGCGAGCGGCACGGTCCGACCGATCGACATCGCCCACGCCCGGCCGGACTGCTTGACCGATTCCTGGCAGGTCCGCTCGAGCCGGTCGAGCTTGCCCTGACGCGGGTCGACCACGGACCGCTTGGTGCTCAACCCGCCCCAGGCGGCGGCGCCGATCTGGCTAAGCTGCTCGATGAGACCCTCGAGCCGCGGTCCCTTGGGGGCCGGGGCTCGGACATGCAGCGCCGGCACGGGCGGCGGTCGGTCCTCGACCCGCTCGACCCGGATCCGGATCGCCCAGCCCGGGGCATTTGATCGGGTCTTGCCCAGCTTCACAGCCTCGAGGTGCCGACCGATGCCGACAAGCCCGGCACCGCTAAGCAGCTCGACGGGCTCGCCCGGCTCGAGCCGCTTGACGCGGGCGGCGTGTCGCGCCTCGTCGCCATCGATCTCGACGAGGGCACCCGCGGCGTCGGACGAGAGAGATGGAGCGAGGATTCTGTGCATGATTCGGGATGGGTTCCGGATGAGATTCGGGATGGGGTTCGGTGCCCGCAGGCTGGTCTTCCCCGATACTGGTGGCGGCTCGGCCTTGAGTGTTGGTCTCGGAACGCCGATGATCCGGCGGGAACGCGCCACGATGACCAACGAGCAGAGTACCACAACCGACGAAGCGCTCGCCGAGAGCGTCGACCGCCTCGCCGAGGAGATCGAGTCGGTTTCTGCGCGCATCGAGGCGACCATGACCGCCAGCGACGACGACCCGCCGAACCCGGAGGCGCTCTTCGGCCCCGACGATCCGCTGAACGACCTCGTCGGGCCCGACGACGAACCGGCGGAGAGCGAACCTGAGGATGACAGCCCGGCTTCCGAGGCGGCATCAACCGAGCCGGACTTCGAAACGGATGCGGAGCCGGCGGCTGACCAGGCCGAGGACGAGCCGGAGCCGGAGCCGGAGCCGGAGCCGGAGCCCGAGCCGGAGCCGGAATCGGACGCTGCGGACGAGCCGCCGATGGATCCCACTGCCGACGCGGCGGTGTCGGACCCGCTCGACGCGGCCGCAGAGCCTGCACAGACTTCGGCCCCGTCGGCAGGGCCCGCGGGTCTGGCCGACCAGGTCGACCAGATGATCACAGACTCGCCCGAGGCCGAGCCGGCGACGCTCGACGAATTCCCCGATCCGGACGAACCAGACGAGACGGATGTTGCATCCGCTGACGAGCCCGACGAGCCCGTGGTTCTCGAACCCGCCGCTGAGGAAGCGGCCGAAGCCGTCGACGCTGTCGCGGGGCTCGAGGCGCCGGCCGACGCGGCGGCAAACCCGATGCCGGGCCTTTCAGCGGTCGACGATCTGGACGCGGAGTTGGCGGAGTTTGCCGACGAGCTGCTGGCGGGTGACTTTGATGACATCGACGAGGTGCTGAGCGAACCGACCGACGGGTCGGCAGCCCTGGATGCCGTGCCGACCTCGAAAGATCCAGAAGCCCTGGACCCAGAGAGCCACGACCCAGAAAACCAGGAGCTCGAGAACCAAGCTTCCGGGAATGAGGTTTCCGGGAATCCGGATTCCGGGGAACACGATCCAGCGAGTCAAGACTCGGAGTCGCCAAGCTCAACAGATGCGAACAACGACGCGGCGGCCCCCGCTGCTGCGGACGGGCTGGACGACGACTCGTCGCCCGCGTCTGAGCATTCTGCTGACGGACCAGATCCGGCAGCAGCGCCAGATGCAGCCTCGGCGGACACGGTCGCGGGTGCTGATGTGAACGCATCGCCGAGCGACGAGAATCCGGCTGCTGCTCCAGATCAGGACAGCGCGGCCGCGGCGGCGTCTCCGGCTGGCGGCGCGGACGCGTCGCAGTCGGCCGGCTCCGAGCCCGGCGAATCAGGACAGTCTGACACCGCGGAGGACGGGTCGCCGGGCGGAGCGTCCTCGCCGGAACCGAAACCGCGTCGATCCTTCGCGTCGTCGGCGCTGCATCGCGACGGCCCGCGTGAGGGCACGGTCGGCGAGACGGCGGCCGCGGTGCTTAGCCGGCCGCAGGACAGTCCGCCGGCGTATGTCCGCGATGCGGTGGGCTGGGTGGCCGCGGTCACGCTGTTCAACGCCGTCGCGGTGTGGGCGTTTTTCCTGGCGGTCAGCAGCCAGCAGGACACGCCAACCACCGACGCGGACGCGATGCTGGTGACGGCCGAGCCCGACCATGGCCTGGCCGGAGACGAGCCCGACGCTGACGAGTGATCACCCGCCGTCGATCGACGCGCGCCACTCGGCATCGAGCTGTTCGAAACCGACGCCGAAGGCCTCGCGGCAGGCGCCGTCGAGCGTGCTCCCGTTCATCATCGCCGCCAGCCATGCGTTGCGGGCCTGCCGGCCGAACCGCTCGGAGAGGTAGCCGACCATGTGGCAGCCCATGACATAGACATAGCGGTAGTCCGCCGGGTCTGTGGTGTAGAAATCGGTGATGCGATCCCAACTGATGAGCTGGCCCTCGGCGTGCCACGCCCGGACGGCGCGGCGGACCCGGCCCCAAGAGCCGCTGAACTCGAGCGCCGCGAGCTCGGCCGTGCCCTCCGCCACCCACCACGGCAGGTTGTGCGCGTGCTCGATCTGCTCGGTCAGGTCGTCCGGACCCATAGCAAAAGTCAGGGCGTGCGCATACTCGTGCGCGATGGTCGAGCGGAAGTAGTCCGGGCCATACTCGCCCGCGACGAGCTTGATCGATTCGCCCGGCTCGTTCCAGCCGCCGAGCGGCTCGACGTAGGCCGGAAAGATCGAGAACTGGAGCTCGGCCATGGTGTCGTAGAGCTTGATGACTTGCGGATGATCGAGCTCGGTCGCGAAGCCTTTATCAACATGCGCTTTGACCGCGGGCCAGAACTCGACGGCCGCCTCGGCGTATCCCTCGAGCCCTTCGGCGTACATGACACGCAGACCTTCGGCATCGAGTTCATTCCAGCGACGGCCGCCATAGAACCAGGTCCCGCCGTCGGACCGGCGGAAAGAAACCGGCAGCTCGATCACCCGGTCCGGGCCGTCCCAGTTGGGCGTGTTCCATGTGACGCGGAGCTGCCCATCGGCGTACCGCCCGAGTTCGCGGGTTTCGATGGACCCGAGCTCGAATCGCAGCAGATCCGGGGTGATGCGAGCCAGATCACGGGCCCACGCCGTCTGCTCGGCCGACCACTCGACCTCGCTGTGATCGATGTGCGTGAGGTAACCCGGACCGTCGCCGGCGGTCGCCCGCTCGGCCCTCGTGTCGAGGACCCGCCGG
>JBCDEF010000068.1:0-12954 GCA_039179915.1 Planctomycetota bacterium
CTTTGACGCCGCGGCGGCGCTGGGCAGCCGCGCCGGCCCGGCGAGCGGTACGCTTGCCTGATGGCTCGGGCACGCACGACATCACGACGCTGTACAACGATATGTCGTGCCGCGGTCGCGGCCGGACTACTCGTGGTCGTGGTCGGCAGCGTGGGGTGCCGTCGTGTGTTGTTCCGCGACGCGGACGAGCGGAGCCCCTATGCGCGGTATGATCGGGTGCGGGCGGGCACCGTGCCGCCGTACGTGGACGACGACCGCGGCAACTCGGTGCCGAACCTGCGTGGTCGGCTGCTGCCGCAGTAAGCGTCGGCGTCGGACTCGGCATTTGGTCGGCGTGGCGTGGGTGCGCGTCGTCGATTTTGCAAGCGGATCGATGACCTGATCCGATGTCTCGCATGTGGCATCGGGACCGGGCGGAGCTGCCGGTCGCTCAACTCAGCATCAGGCGAAGGGATGCGTCGCGTGAGCACCGCTCGGACATCGCAGCAGCCTCGGTCGGCATACGCCGGCCTGAGCCGCAATCAGATCGTGACCGCCGCGCTGATCGGGTCGATGACCCTGGTCGGCGGGCTGCTTTGGATTCTCGACGGCGGGCCGCGGCCCGACGCGGCGGCGCTCCGCATCCCGGCCTTGGTCGCGACGACCGGCCCGCGGAGCCTCGACGCGATCTTCGAGACCGCCACGCCGCTCGACACACGGCGGTGGCAGGGCATCGTCATCCACCACTCCGGATCGCCCCACGGCTCTGCCACCACGCTCGACGCCGAGCACCGGGACATGGGCCTGAGCAAGCTCGGCTACCACTTCGTGATCGGCAACGGCACCGGCGCGGGCAACGGCGAGCTGCACGTCGGCGAACGCTGGCTCGACCAGGCTTTCGGCGCCCACACCGCCGGCGAACACGGCGACTGGTACAACCGCAACACCATCGGCATCTGCCTCGTCGGCGACGGCGACCGGCGCGACTTCTCGCCCGAGCAGATCCAGCGGCTGGTCGCGCTCGTCAACGAGCTGCAGCGACGGCTCGACCTGCCCGCGACCTCGGTCAAGCTCCACCGCGAGCTGGCCGAGACCAGCAGCCCGGGCGTGCGGTTCCCGGCGGCGACCCTCCGCCGCCAGCTGGTCCGCTAACGGACAGCGTGGCCTGTCCTCATGCCGGTCCTCATCGGCCGGCTCCCACGCCGGCCGAGCCCGGCCCGGGCCCTGTAGGCCGTACTCTGTTCGCCACCGCTCGTCCACGCTACCATGCTGCCGCCGATCGCCGTCCGCGGCCGGCGCCAGGACCGATCCGATGAACCTCGGCCGAGCCGGCGACCAAGCCGGCCGGCGCGGGAGAGCCTCTTGGAACTGCTGCGCAAGGGTGATGTCGTCGAGGGCTGCCGGATCATGTCCGAGGTCGGACGCGGCGCGGCCTCGGTGATCTATCTCGCTCAGGACGAGAAGACGCGACAGATCTGGGCGCTCAAAGACGTCCAGAAGACCGACGAGAAGTCCGTCCGCTTCCTCGAGCAAGCCGAAAAAGAATACCAGATCGCCCAGAAGCTCGACCACCCCGCCATCCGGCGGATCGACCGCATCGTCAAAAAGAAGAAGGGCCTGATCCATACGATCAGGCTTTTCCTGATGATGGAGTACGTCGACGGCCAGCCGCTCGATCAGGTCATGCCCAAGACCTTCGAGACGGCGTGCCACATCTTCGGTCAGGCCGCCAGCGCGATGGCCCAGATGCACAGCAAGGGCTTTGTGCACGCCGACTTCAAGCCCAACAACGTCATCGTGTGCGAGGGCGATGTCGTCAAGATCATCGACCTGGGCCAGTCCTGCCCGATCGGCACGGTCAAGAAGCGGATCCAGGGCACGCCGGACTACATCGCCCCCGAGCAGGTCCACCGCCGGGCGATCACGCCCAAGACCGATGTCTACAACCTCGGCGCGAGCATGTATTTCGTGCTGACGCGCAGCAAGGTGCCGACCGCGATGGCCGGCGAGAACTCGCTGATGGGCTCGATCGACGACAGCCTGATGAAGCCGCCGGCACCCGCCAGCGAGATCAACACGCGGATCCCGGCCAAGCTCAACGACCTGATCATGGAGTGCCTGGCTGTCTCGCCCGACGACCGGCCCGCGATGACCGAGGTCGTCGATCGCCTGGAGCTGATCCACGCGATGCTCAAGGCGGGCATCAAGGACCGCAGCGGAGAGCTGCCCACGGTCGGATCCTGACCGGCGGGCGCCCCGCGAGGAACCCGCCCGTGATCGATCTTCAGGACGCCAACGCGGTCATCGACGTCTTCCGCCGCGGCACCGAAGCCAACTTGAACGCCGACTGCCGACGCGGATCGATCGATGAGATCCGGCCCCCCGGCACGCTCATCGCCACCGGCGACCTGCACGACAACCCGGTCCATTTCCAGCGGCTTGTCGAGATCGCCGGCCTCACGACCGAGAGCGATCCGAGCGTCCGCAAGCACCTGACGCTGCACGAGATCATCCACTCCGACCGGCTCATGCACGGCATGGATTTCAGCTACCGGGCGCTGGCACGTGTTGCCGACCTCAAAGCGCACCACCCCGAGCACGTGCACACGCTGCTGGCCAACCACGAGCTGGCGCAGATGCTCCGCAGCGCGATCCTCAAAGACGGCGTGCAGTGCGTTAAAGCCTTCGACGAAGCGCTGCACTACGCCTTCGCGGACAACGCCGAGCCGGTCGCGTTCGCGATCAACGAGTTCATCCGATCGATGCCGCTCGCGCTGCGATGCCAAGGCTCGCGGCCGGGAGGGTTCGACGTCCTCTGCGCTCACAGCCTGCCCAACCCCGCGATGATGGCCCGCTTCGACACGACCATCCTCGGCCGCGACCTGACCGACGACGACTACACACCCCGCCAAGGCTCGGCACACCTGATGACCTGGGGCCGGGGCTACGACGCCGAGCTTCTCGAAGACCTGGTCGAGCGGTGGGGGGTCAACTGGTTCATCCTGGGACACGAGCACGCGCCGAATGGTGCCAGCTTCGTGCCGCCCAACGCCGTGGTGCTCAGCAGCGACCACGAGCTGGGCGTCTACCTGCCGCTGGATCTGGCCGACATGCCGAGCCCGGAACAGGCGATGGCGATGGTCCGGCGGATCGTCGAGTAGCCGGCGACGCCGTTGCAGCAATCACGGCCCGTGATGTACACTCGGCGCATGCCCACAACCACCCCCGAACACGATGCCCGCGTCGCAAGCATGACCTTCGCGTCGGTCTACCCGCACTACGTCACCAAGGTCGAGAAGAAGGGCCGGACCGTCGAAGAGCTGCATCGTGTCATCGAGTGGCTCACCGGGTTCGATGAGACGGCCATCCGGGACCAGATCGAGCGCAAGACAACCTTCGAGCAGTTCTTCGCCGAGGCGACGCTCAATCCCAACGCCGGGCTGATCAAAGGGGTTATCTGCGGCTACCGGGTCGAAGACATCGAAAACGATCTGACGCGAAAAGCCCGATACCTGGACAAGGTCATCGACGAGCTGGCCCGGGGCAAGAAGATGGAAAACATCCTGCGGAGCGGGTGACACCACGTGACGCACACCCCGGCACCCCGCTCATCGCCCGCCTGCCCACGCTGCGGCTACGACCTCTCCGGCCAGCTCGATAGCTATCGAGACGCCTGCCCGCTCGAAGCGGTGTGCAGCGAGTGCGGGTGCGGGTTTGCATGGTGCGACGTACACCTCGCGGCGGAGGCGCCCAGGTGGTTCGTCGAGAGGCGGGCGTCCGGCTGGTGGCGCCGCCCGGTCGGTACCACGATCCGCACGCTGAATCCGTTTGCGTTCCTGCGGTCGATCCGTATGGAACACACTGTTCGCATCCCGAGGCTGCTCGGCTGGTTGCTTGTCCTCGGTGTCATTGTCGGTGTGCTGCGTGCCGCGACCCGGTTCGCCCAGTTGGCGATTCTGCAGCCGACCGGCAAGCTCTTCGGAACAAACGCGCTGCTCGATCTCGCGCTCCACGTGGTCTGGCCCCCCGCACAATGGGGCTTCGTCCAGTTCCAACGCTACAGCGCGGATCTGTTCCATGTCGACTTCGACTACCACGCCGACTTCGTTGTGCATCCGTCGATGACGATCGCGCTCTCGGTTGCAGCGTCGACATGGTTTCTGTTCCTGATGCCGTGGCAGTCGCTCGAGTCGAAAAAGATCCTGCGCCGGCACATCGTTCGTCTCTCGCTCTACAGCCTGCCCGGTCTGCTGTGCATCGCGATCATTAGCATGGGGCTTGAGCCCGACCGCCAGCTCGAACGCTGGGCGAACGCATCGATCTGGTCGAGACGGACCCCGGCGTGGGATCTGTTCTGGGACTGGCGGATCCTGGTGCAGGACCTGCAAACCAAGCGATGGCTCTGCTTCTTGGGGGTTGCGGCGTGGCAGACGCTCTGGTGGTGGCTCGCCGCCAAGCGATACCTGCGGCTCGACCGGCCGGCGGCGTTCGTGCTGCCGCTGCTGTGTGTGTCGCTGTTCTCGACCGTTGTGCTGACATACGTGCTCGCCGCCGCTGACCGCGAGTGGGTCCGCTACGTCCTGATCGATCCGACCTCCTAAATCCCGGCGGCGCCGACTAGGATTCGGTATGACCATCCACGACGAGATCACCGCCCTCATCCGCGCCCAGGACCCCGAGGCCGCCGCCATCATCGATGCCGAGGCCGAGCGGCAGGCGTCGACCATCGAACTGATCGCCAGCGAGAACCACGCCAGCCCGGCGACGATGCACGCCGCGGGCACCGTGATGACCAACAAGTATGCCGAGGGCTACCCCGGCCGGCGGTACTACGGCGGGTGCGAGCACCACGACGCGATCGAGCGGCTTGCCCAGGATCGGGCGAAGCAGATGTTCGGCTGCGAATACGCCAACGTGCAGCCGCACTCGGGCGCGCAGGCCAACGCGGCTGTCTTCATGGCGCTCATGGAGCCCGGCGACACGTTCGCGAGCCTGGTCCTGGCCGACGGCGGGCACCTGAGCCACGGCCTGCCGATCAATTTCTCGGGCCACTACTACAACCCGGTGCACTACCCGCTCGTGCGAGATCGCGGCCACGCCGATTTCGAGCGGATCGACTACGACGCTGTGCGCGAGGTTGTCCTCGAGCACAAGCCCAAGATGCTGCTGACCGGCTACAGCGCGTACCCGCGCACTATCGACTTCGCCACGTTCCGCGAGATCGCCGACGAGGTTGGGGCGTTGCTGATGGCCGATGTCGCGCATATCTCGGGCCTCATCGCCGGCGGGCAGCACCCCAGCCCCTTCCCGCACGCGCACGTTGTCACGACCACGACGCACAAGAGCCTCCGCGGCCCCCGCGGCGGGCTGATCCTGACCAACGACGAAGACATCCACAAGAAGACGAACCGGGCGCTGTTTCCCGGCATGCAGGGCGGCCCGCTGATGCACATCGTCGCGGCCAAGGCGGTCGCCTTTGGTGAGGCCCTCCGGCCCGAGTACACCGACTACATGCGGCAGGTCGTGGTCAACGCCGACGCGCTGGCGACAGCGCTGACCGAGCGCGGCTTCCGCATCACCAGCGGCGGCACCGACAACCACCTCATGCTCGTCGATCTCTCGGCCAAAGACCCGAAGGGCTTCGAGGGCGAGTTGACGGGCAAGGCCGCCGAGAAGTGGCTCGAGGACGCCGGTCTGATCTGCAACAAGAACGGGATCCCCGAGGACCCGCGCAAGCCGATGGTCACCAGTGGCATCCGCCTCGGCACGCCGGCGACGACGACCCGCGGCTTCCGCGAGCCCGAGATGGCGACGATCGCTCAGTACATCGACCGCGTTCTCTCGGCCGGGCTGTCAGGCGAGGATGAACTCGCGCGGGTGACCCAACAGGTCCGGGGCGAGGTCCGCGAGCTGTGCGAGCGATTCCCGCTGCCGGGCCACAAAGCGGCCGCGCCGATCGCGTAGCGTTCTGTGACCATCGCCGGCCGGAAGCAAGGGAGTGTCGCCATGGCCAGTTCTGTTCTCCGCCCAGCGAGCCCGGCGTCGATCGCCGCCACGCTGCTGGCCGCACCGTTCATCGCTCTTTCTGCCGCGGGCCAAGACCGGGGCACGGTCGACCCCGTCGAGCCCGACCTCTCGTGGGAGACCGACGGGCGGACGCAGGTCGATACGGGCTACCGGCCCAGCCGCGGCCTGCTGGCCGGCGCCTTCCGCAACACGCGGCCGAGTGTCTACGCCAAGGGCGGCGGCATGATCGTCTTCCCGTTTGCAACCGATGCCGAGAGCGACACGCTCGGCGTCGGCACCACCGACCTGGAGTTCCGCAGCGAGATCGGCGGCGGGTACTACGCGGCGCTCGGCCTCAGGCTCGGCCCGGGCCCGAAGCTCGGCACGCCGGGCGTGGGCGTCCGGATCGAAGCCGAGTTCGCCGACCGGTCCTACGAGCCAGACGGCCTGTTCGAAGAGGACGACGACTTCTTCGACGAGGACAGCATCTTCGTGCTCGATGTCGACGGCGACGTCGATGTCCAGACCTACATGGGCAACATCCTGATCGACATCGCCGCCGGCGAGTTCCGCGGCTACTTCGGCGTCGGGTTCGGAGCCGCCGATGTCGACATCGAGTTCAACGGCGTCTCCGAGAGCACGACGGAGTTCGCGGTGCAGTTCCCGCTCGGCGTCGAGGTGCAGCTGATCGACCACCTGTGGCTCGACTTCGGATGCCGCTGGCTGTTCATCCCCGATATCGACACGGACACCGATGTCAGCGAATTCAGCATCTTCACGGCTGAGATCTATGCCGGCCTGATGGTCGAGTTCTAAAGCGGCTCTTCGCGGGTCTACTCGTCGTCCGTCAGCGAGTTCGCGGAGCGGACGCCCGCGGAAATCCCCTCGGCCGACTGGGTCGGGAGGATCGTCTCGGCTTCGTGCAAGACGCCGGTGACCATATCGGCCAGGATTACGCTCACCGCGATGCTGCTGCCGAGCGGGCCGCCGCCCAGCGGCAGATCGAGGCGGTACGAGGGCCCGGAAAGCCCGACGACGTAGGCATCGCGGAGCTCGCCCGGCGAGAGCGACCGCTCGAACAGCACCGACGGCTCGAGGCCCTCGGCACCGGGGCTGACCAGCCGAACGCTCAGCGAGCCGGTCGCCTGGACAAACCGGCCGCGGCCGTCGACGGGCATGACAAACAGCCGGGCGACGGGCTCGGCGTCGGTCTCGTCGACGGCGACCGCGCTGAACCGCGTCAGCCGCAGCGACGCGACCCGCGGCAACGCGTCGATGACGTCCGACGGCGGCGCCTTGGGCTGGGCCATCAGCGATTCGGCCAGCTTCGATCGCAGCTCGGCGACTTGGAGCTCGAGACCGTCGACCCGCTCGCGGAGCGATTCGCGTTGGAGCCGCAGCTCGTCGTTGGTGCGAGACAGCCGCGCTTTGGTCTGGCACCCGCTCAGGACGGGGCTGCCGCCCAGCAGGGCGAAGCACAGCGTGACGGCGGCGGTTCTCATCATCGGAGTCTACGTCCGGGTGGCCACCGGGATGCAGCGGCCCTCTGCGTGGGCTGGCTGCCGCGGCTACTCGCTGCCCGGCATCGACTGGAGCACCTTGTCGATCAGCCCGTATTCGACCATCTCCTGGTCGTCGAGCCACTTGTTGCGGTCGCAGTCCTTCTCGATGGTCTCGGAGTCTTTGCCGGTCGCTTCGGCGTAGATCGTGTAGAGCCGGTCGCGGAGCCGGAGCATCTCGCGGGCCTCGATCTCCAGGTCGGTCGCCTGGCCCTCCATCACGCCCGAGAGCAGCGGCTGGTGCATCAGGTTCCGGGCGTTGGTCAGCGCGTACCGCTTGCCTTTGGTCCCGCTGCAGGCCAGCAGGCTGCCCATGCTCGCGGCCTGGCCGATGATGTAGGTGCACACATCGGGCTTGATGAACTTCATCGTGTCGATCATCGCCAGCCCCGCGGTCACGCTGCCGCCCGGGGAGTTGATGTAGAGGTGCACATCGTTGTCGGGCGACTCATTCTGGAGGAAGAGCAGCTGGGCGACGACGAGGTTGGCCATCTCGTCGGTCACGCCGCCGCCGATGAAGATAATCCGGTCCTTGAGCAGCCGCGAGTAGATGTCGTACGACCGCTCGCCCTTGCCGGACTGCTCGATGACGATGGGAACCAGATACGAGGAAGGATCGGGCATTGGGGGTTCTCGCGTTTGCGGGGTGCGTCGGTCTGGTGGACGGCTCTGGCTCGCTGAAGGTTGGCCTCGCCGGAGGTCGGCCTAGCTAAAGGTCGGGTTGACCGCTTCGGGGGGGGCTTCGGAGAGCACCTCGTCGACGAGGCCGTAGGCGGCTGCCTCCTCGGCGCTGAAGAACTTGTCCCGCTCCGAGTCCTGCCTGATCTGGTCGATCTCTTGCCCGGTGCAGTCCGCCAGGATGCCGTTGAGCGTCTGCTTCATCTTGATGATCTGCTCGGCCTGAATCTTGATGTCCTCGGCCTGGCCGGTCACGCCGCCGTAGGGCTGGTGGATCATGACCTTGGCGTGCGGGAGGATGTACCGCTTGCCCTTGGTGCCCGCGGCCAGCAGCACGGCGCCGCCCGAATAGGCCCGCCCGATGCAGTAGGTGCTGACCGGGCTGGTCAGGAACCGCATCGTGTCGTAGAGGGCCAATGTGTCATCGACGGCCCCGCCCGGGCTGTTGATGTAGAGGCTGATGTCCTGGCCCCGCTTCTGGTTCTCGAGGTAGAGCATCTGCATCATCACCCGCGCCGCGGAGGCATGGTTGATCTCGCCGATCATAAAGACGATGCGGTTCTCGAGCAGCAGCTCGTCGATGGTCATCTCGCGGGTGCGCTGGTAGCTGACGCCTGCGGCTGGCATGGGTCGGGTCTCCGTCTCGAACTGCCTCGGCTTGCAAGCCGGGTGCGGCCACGCCGCTCTTTGAGGCTTGTCGGCTGTTCGAGCCGGGGAGCTTAGATCGCTCGTGCCGTCCTGGCCCGCGCGGACGCCGGGAAGGGCGCCCAGCGGCCGCGAGCCTGTCGGTTGCTCGCCGCGGGCAGACTCACGCACCGGGCCGGCCCTACTATGCCGGTCCCGGGCCGCGGCCCACGCCGGACATCGCCGGCCACCGGCGGACGCCGACCCGGCACCAGCTGCGAGAGCCCGAGACCGTGCCCACCGCCATCATCAGCGACATCCATGGCAACGCCGAAGCCCTCCGGGCCGTGCTCGCCGACATCGATGCCCGCTCCGTCGAGCGCATCATCTGTCTGGGCGACATCATCGGCTACGGCCCCCAGCCGCTCGAGTGCGTCGACCTCGTCCGCGAACGCTGCGACTGGTCGCTGATGGGCAACCACGACTTCGGCGTCCTTTACGAGCCGACCAACTTCAACCCCGTCGCCCAATCCGCCGCATTCTGGACTCGTGAGCAGTTCGACAACGAGCCCGACGACGACCTCCGCGCCAGCCGCTACGACTTTCTGGGCCGGCTCCGCGTCCGCGTGGTCGAGGCCGCCCCCGATTCCGAGCAGGCGCTGCTCTACGTCCACGGCTCGCCGCGTCGCCCGATCAACGAGTACATCTTCCCGGACGACGTTGTCGCCGACCCCGACAAGCTCGGCTCGATCTTCCAGCGGATCGAGGCGATCGCCGCCGTCGGCCACACGCATGTGCCCGGCGTTTTTACCGACGAGCCGGATTTCTACCCGCCGGCGGAGCTGAACAACGCGTCGTTCACGATCGAGAACGGCGAGAAAGCCGTGATCAACGTCGGATCGGTCGGCCAGCCGCGGGACATGGACCCGCGGGCGAGCTACGCGGTGCTCCATCCGGATCGGATCGAGTTCGTGCGCGTCGAGTACGACATCGAGGCGACCGCCCGCCGCATTTTTGACACCCAGGAGCTGAGCAACAGCCTGGGCGAGCGTCTGTACGAGGGCCGCTGATCGATGGCGCCACCGAAACCGAACACCGCGCTGCGGCTGCTGGTCCCGCTCGTGCTCCTCGGCGTGGCGGTCTTCACGGCCTGGGCGGTCATGGTCAATACGTCGCGCTCGACCGCTCCCGCGGCCGATGCGCCGCTGCCGGACGCGAGCCAGGCAGATACGGCCCAGGCAGACACGGCCCAGACGGACACGGCCGAGCCTGAGGCCCAACAGCCCGCCCCCGAGCCCGTTCCAGAAGCGGAGCCCGCTCCCGAAGTCGAGCCCGCGACGCCAGCCGAGACCTTGACGGCTGATCAGGCATCGACCGCGCCATCCGACGACGCCGCACCTGACGCCGCACCTGACGCCGCACCTGAAGCCGCGACCGACGAGCCTGCTCCGGCGCTCCGCGCTCGGGCCCACGCCGGCGGCAGGCCGCTGACGCCCATCGGCTCGATCGAGCCCGACGCCGCGTCCCGGCTGCGGATCGAGTTCAGCACGGTGGGCGCCGGCATCCGGTCGATCCGGCTGGCCGGCGAGTTCAACTCGGTCGCCGAGCGGACCCGCTACCGCTCGACCGGCCAGCACGAGCCTGACGAGCACGTCGAGATCCAGGCCGAGCAGACCAACGCCATGGGCGCTGTCATCACGCCCTTCGCGCTCCTTTGGGCCGAGGTCGACGGGCAACTGGTCCTGCTTACCGGCCCCAACGTCTGGCGGCAGCTCGCGCCGGGGCGTTTCGAAGCCGTGCTCGAAGACGAGTCCGGCCAGGCGGTCGCCCGCGTCGAGCGGCATTACACGATCGAGGACGGCTCGCTCGATGTCGGGCTCGAGCAGACGGTCGAGAACCTCTCGGCGACGCCCCGGACGATCCGGCTGGTCTCCTTCGGCCCGGTCGACCTTGCGCAGGACGCGGTGACCTACGGCGGCGACAAGCGCCGCGTCCGCTTCGGCTACCTGCTGCGGCCCGAGCTCGACCCCGGCCGGTCGGTCGTCACCGCGCAGAAGTTCCTGACCCCGCGCAACAACGTCATCGGCCCCGCGACCGCGCGGATGGCCGAGGAGCAGATCTGGCCCAACGCCGACTCGATCGAGGGCCAGCTCGAGTTGGTCTGGGCCGGCATGACCAACCGCTACTTCGCGGTCGCGGTGCACGGCTCCGTCGACGGCTCGGCGCCCGCGTCGCCGGCACCCGCCCCGGTCAGCAAGGCCTTCCGCACCGTCGAACGCGTCGACCGGGTCGTGCTGGAGAACTTCGTCTCGGGCGTTGCGCTCGATCCGACGCTGATCCTGCGGCTGGCCTCGCCCGAAGCGGTCCTCGAGCCGGCCTCCTCGGCCGACCTGGGCTTCCGGTTCTACGCGGGCCCGAAACACGAGCCGACCATCGCCGACAGCCCCAAGGCGCTGGCCGCTGGCGTCGACGAGATCGTCGTCTACAACTTCGGCGGGCCCTGCGCGGTCTGCACCTTCACGTGGCTCACCGCCCCGCTGGTCGACCTGCTCCGCTTCCTGCACGGGATCATCCCGGACTGGTCGATCGCGATGGTCCTGCTCGTGCTGGTCGTCCGCGGCGTGCTGCACCCGGTCAATCGCTGGTCCCAGCATCGTGTTCAGCGGTTCGGCAAGCAGATGCAGGACATGCAGCCGAAGATCAAGAAGCTGCAAGAGAAGTACAAAGGCGATAAGCAGCGGCTCCAGCAGGAGACCGCCAAGCTCTGGCGCGAAGAGGGCGTCAACCCGGCCGGCGCGCTCGGCTGCCTGCCGATGCTGCTCCAGTCGCCGATCTGGATCGCGCTCTACGCCAGCCTCTACTTCCTCTATGACCTCCGGCACGAGCCGGCCTTCTTCGGCCTGGTCCAGACCATCACCGGCGGCAACTGGCTCTTCCTGGCCGACCTGGCCGAGCCCGACGGGTTCATCCCGCTGCCCGAGGCCGCCCGCTTCTCCGTCCCGCTGATGGGCCTGATCTCATCGATCAACGTCCTGCCGCTGGTGCTCGCGGTGGTCTACTTCATCCACATGAAGTTCATGACCCCGCCGACCAACGCCACGATGACGCCCGAGCAGGAGCAGACGCAGAAGATCGCCAAATACATGATGGTCGGCATGTTCCCGATCATCATGTACAACGCGCCCAGCGGCCTGGCGATCTACTTCATCGCGAACTCGACGATCGGCATCCTCGAGAACACCTGGATCCGGGCGCACTTCAAGAAGCACGACCTGCTCGACGTGAAGAAGACCAAGAAGCCGCGCAAGCCCGGCGGGTTCATGTCTCGGCTCCAGGCGATGGCCGAGCAGCAGCAGCAGCTCCGCCAGCAGCAGATGGAGGCCCGCCGTCAGGGCGGCCCAGGCGGCGGCCGGCCCGGCAAGCCGGGCGAGTCCGCCGCGCAGCGGGCCATGCGCAAGGGCGGGCGAGGCGGCAAGTGACCGCCGGCGGCACGATCGCCGCGCTCGCCTCCGCGCCGGGCCACGCCGACCGCGCGATCGTTCGCCTCTCGGGCGATCTCGGTCCCGTCCGTTCTTTGCTCACGCCGTTCCCGACCTCCCGCGGCGCCTCGGCCGTGCGGCTTGCGATCGGTCGCGCAGCGTTGCCCTGCCTTGCACTGCGATACATCGCGCCCGCGTCGTACACGGGCGAGGACGCGCTCGAGCTGCTGGTGCCGGGCTCGCCCGCGGTGGTCGAGCGCGTGATGGCCGCTCTGCTGGCTCGGCCGGGCGTGCGGCCGGCCGAGCCCGGCGAGTTCTCCGCCCGCGCGTACCTCGCCGGCAGGCTGACGATCGACCAGGCCCGCGGCGTCGAGGCGACCATCGCCGCCGCAAACGCACGCCAGCTCGACGCGGCCCGCGAGCTGCTCGACGGCTCCTTCGGCGACGCGGCCCGCGGCTGGTCCGACGCCGTCGCCGCCGCGCTCGCCCTCGTTGAGGCCGGCATCGACTTCGCCGCGGGCCTGGTCGATCGTCAGCCTGCCGGCGAGGTACGCGCGGGCGGAGAACTCGCCGGGCTCGGCCGGCCGCACGCCCGGCCGAGCCAGCAGAGCGGCCATCACGCGCTCGAC
>JBCDEF010000069.1:0-12887 GCA_039179915.1 Planctomycetota bacterium
CAAGCCCGACACATCCGCCGCCGGCGTATCGATCACATTCGCAACGACCTGCACCGCGTTGTCGCCTTCGAACGGCGCACGCCCTGTCAGCAAGGCAAACAGCGTCGCGCCCACCGCGTAGATATCGGATCGGGCATCGACCTCGTCGCCCCGCAGCTGCTCCGGCGACGCGAACGCCGGCGTGCCCATCGCACCGCCCGTAGCCGTCACGAAACTGTCCGCCGACGGCAGCGTCGAGACCGACAAGCCGAAATCACCAACCTGCACCGTCCCGCACGGCGAGACAAAGCAGTTCGACGGCTTGATGTCCCGATGCAAAACACCCCGCTCCAGCGCAGCGTCGAGCCCATCGATCATGTCCAGCACCGCGTCCACGGCATCCGTCACTCCCAACGGCCCTCGCTCATCAAGCGCGTCCTGCAGCGTTCCCCCCGCCGCGATCTCCATTGTGATCACCGGGACGCCGTCGATCTCCTCGCTCCCAAACACGTAAAGGCTCGAAGGGTGATTCACCCGGGCCGCGAGCCGCCCCTCGCGCAGAAATCGCCTCCGGATCTCGGGAGAGTCCAGACGCTGGCTGAGCATCTTCAACGCCAGCCGGCGGCCCGTCGAACGCTGCTCCGCTTCGTACACCGTGCCCATCCCGCCGCGACCCAGCACCGAGACAAGCGAGTACCCACCCAGCTCCGACGGAACCGCCGGCGGCGGCCGGACGCCCCCCGCCGCGTGCGGCAGACCCCTCCCAGAACCTCCACCCGCTTCGGCCCCGGCGGGCACCGTTTCGGCATCGGCCCTGAGCACACGAGACATCAGACACGCCGGACACAGCGCGTCCTCTCCGTCGTGATCAAGCCCGACTCCACAGCTCGGACACGCCTGCTGCTCTGCTCGGTTCATGGCTGGCCTCCCGGGGGTTGCTCCACCACGTCCTGAAGAATTCCGAGCCCGAGCTTACACCGCGAGCACTAGTTTTCTCGCAGCACATCGACAAGGTACCGGACCTCGCTCTCGATGTCCGCCTCGTCGGAGACCGTCCGGGCAACCGCCTCGCGGACCAAGGCCGCGTACCGCTGCCGCACCCGGTGGATCGCCACACCGGCCGCGTTCTCGGTCATCCCGAGTTCCGCCGCAAGCCCGGTCCGCGCCGGGCCGTCCCCGCTCAGCACCGGACGCAGCACCGCGAACTGCTCGGCCCGCCCCCGCTCCGACCACTCCGCCTCAAGAGCCCGCAATGCCGCAGCGGTCGTCTCCCGGGCCCACACCCGGTCGAACGCCAGCTCCGCATCGGCGGGCGTCCCCCGAGCTTCTGACGAAGCCAGCAGCGATTCGATCTCGCCGATATCAACCGCCAGAAACCGACGCCCGCCGCCCCGCTTCTGCGCCTCAGACCGCTGCCGAGCCGCGGACATGAAGTGCTTCATCGCACCAAGCAGGTACGAGCGGAACCGCCCCCTGTCCGGGTCCGCGCCGCCCAACCCGTCCGTCTCGATGAGACGGGCAAGAAACGCCTGCGTCAGGTCCTCGGCGTCTTCGGAGCTCTTGCCGCTTCTGCGGGCAAACGCGTACAGCGGACGCCAATACGCACCGCACAGGTGCTCCAACGCCTCAGCGGCCCGCGCAGCCTCGCGGTCACCGCTTCCCCCCGGCAGGGCCGCGATCAGGCTCCACTGCGTCGTATGAAACCCGGCTGATCCCTCAACACCCACACCCGAGTTTAGCGAGAAGACCGGAACCAAACCGATGAACGGGCACACAGCGATGCAACCGCCCGGCCCTCGCCGGCCCCTCGCCCGGCCCCCGCACCCGGCCGCTTGCCTCCAGCCGTACAGCGAGGCAACCATCGTGCCGGAGAACGACCATGACCGCCCACGACCCCAACGAGCCACAACACAACACGTCCCCGGGCGACAGCACCGAGCAGTCGACCCGCGAAAGCCGCATCTTCCAATCCTTCTTGGTCTCCGGCGAGGACCGCGTCCGCGCCGCCGAGATCCGCCGCGTCCTCCGCGTGTGCGGCCTCCGCGAGGACGACCCTCGCCTCGAAACCGTGTTTCACAAACTCAGCGAGACCCGCCGCGACACAACCTTCTCCGAGCCCGAGTTCCGCGACCTCACGCGCTCCGGCCTGCTCGTGATCGAAGCCGCCGCCGCCGGACTCTTGATCATCCCCGAGTTCGATACCTTCACCCAGACAACACGAGACATCTTCCACCAAGCCGAGTCCAATCCCGCTGGCCACGTCGCCGACTACATCCCCCAGCTCAGCCGCGTCGACCCGGAGCAGTTCGGCATGGCCATCTGCACCGTCGACGGCCAACGCACGAAAGAGGGAGACGCCGACACACCGTTCTGCATCCAGTCCGTCTCGAAACCGCTGAACTACTGCATCGCGCTCGAGGAGCACGGCGAGCACGCCGTGCACACGCATATGGGGTGCGAGCCCAGCGGCGTCAGCTTCAACGAGCTCGCCCTCAACAAAAACGGGCTGCCGCACAACCCCATGATCAACGCCGGCGGCATCATGAGCTGCGCCATGATCCGACAGAACGACCCCGTCGCCGACCGCTTCGAGCACGTCATGTCCATGTGGACCCGACTCGCCGGCGGCATCCGACCCGGCTTTAGCAACTCCGTCTACCTCTCCGAACGAGCCACCGCCGACCGGAACTTCGCCCTCGGCTATTCCATGCGCGAGCAGGGCGCCTTCCCGGGCAACGCAGACATGCTCGCCTGCCTCGAGTTCTACTTCCAGTGCTGCTCGCTCGAAACAACCGTCGATTCGCTCTCCGTCGTCGCCGCAACACTGGCCAACGGCGGGCTCTGCCCGCTCACCGGCGAGCAGGTCCTGAGCCCGAACACCGTCCAGAGTTGCCTGTCACTCATGCTCTCCTGCGGCATGTACAACTACTCCGGCGAATGGGCCTTCCGCATCGGACTCCCATCAAAGAGCGGCATCTCGGGCGTCGTGCTCACGGTCGTGCCGAACGTCCTCGGCCTCTGCACCTGGTCGCCCAGGCTCGACACACAGGGCAACAGCGTCCGAGGCATCGAGTTCTGCACACGCCTCGTCGATACCTTCCACTTCCACGTCTACGACGGGCTGGGCACCGGCGCGACACACAAAATCGACCCCCGCCGGAGGCACGACAACGACGAACGAACGCTGTCTATCGATCTCTGCTGGGCCGCCAGCGAGGGGGACTGCGACGGCATCCAGCGGCTCCTGCTCCGCGGCGTCGATGTCAACGCCGCCGACTACAACGGCCGGACCCCGCTCCACCTTGCAGCTTCCGAAGGACGCCTCGACGCCGTCGTCCTGCTCCTCTCACTCGGAGCGCACGCACACAGCCGCGACCGCTGGGGCAACACCCCGGTGCAGGACGCCGAACGCCTAGGACACACCAAAACCCGCGACGCCCTCGCCGCCGCCGACTGACCGCAGCCCCAAGACCTGCTACGGCACAGACTCACCGACCACCAGCCGCCCATCGGGAAGCACCCGGGTCGGAACCTCGGGCGCGAGCGATGTCGTCTGATTCACCTCAAAAATCCCTGGCACACGCTCCCGCAGCGGCGCCTGCGGCGTCTGCACCGCGCGAACCAGCCACCGCGCCGCCCGGTACGCCATGTCGTACGCGTCTTGCCGAACGCTCGTCAGCTTTGGAAACGAGATCAGCCGAGACTCGCAGTCGTCCAGCCCAACGATCGACACATCCCCGGGCACCCGCAGCCCTCGCTCCAGCAGACGCCGCAGCGCACCAAGCGACGACATCGAGTGCGTCAGAAACAACGCCGTCGGCGGGTCCGGCAGGCTCATCACCAGGTCCACCGCTCGCGCCCCGTCTTCGAGCTCGTCGCCGCAGTCCACCACCAGCCGCGGGTCGACCTCAAGCCCCGCCTGCTCATGCGCCGCGACATACCCCGCAAACCGATCCGCCGCGTCGTGCCCGCCCCGCGAGTACCGCCCCACCGCGATCCGCCGGTGACCAAGCTCGATCAGATGCGACACCGCCCGCAGGCTCGGCGCGTGCGAATCCGTATCGATCCACGAGATCCGCTCGTCTTCAGTCCGGTCCGCCAGCAGAATGTGCGGGTACGACTCCGAACCGAGTCCCTCAAGGATCTCCTCGAGCATCGGCAGCCGACGGAGCATGATCCCCCGGATCCCGAGCCTCGAAAAAAACGACGAGTACGCCTCCCCCGGCTTCCGCTCGGTCACCAGGTCCACCAGCGCCAGCGTGAACCCCTCGTCCCGACAGCCGCGCATCGCTCCCGCGACCATCGACCCGTCGAACGACCCAAGATCACGCGGCGGGTCCGACGGCAACGCCAGACCCACGATCGTCTTCACGCGGCGACCGATCCGCGGCGAGTACCCCAGGCTGTTCGCGATCCGCAGCACCCGCTCCCGGGTCGACCCGTCCACGTCCGGGTCATTGTTCAGAATCCGCGACACCGTCGCCGGCGAGACCCCCGCCTCCGATGCGATCTGCCTCACGGATGCCATCGATCAACCTTTCACGAAACGATCTAGAAACGTTTTCTGCTAGCATAGATGCTCTCCGGGCCAAAACAGCACACCGTTTTGCGCACGGCCCGTGATACTCTCCGCGAGCAGCAGGAGCGACCGATGGAGTGGCTGATCGCGATGGGGACAATTCTCGCGGTCGGCGTGACGGCCGCACTGGTCACCCGACGAAAGAAGAGCACGCGTCGCCGGCGATCAAGCCATACCCGTCGAAGCACCCGCACCGCACCCCCAACCCAAAGCCGGCCGCGCTCATCAAATGCTCCCAAGAAGCCCCGCCGAAGCCACCGGTTCGGCATCACCTGGTTCGGCCCCGGCACACGCCTCAAAGTCGGCGGCTTCACGATCCGCGACCCTTTTGTCTACGCCTCCGCCCACAATCCCGGCGAAACCCGCCGTGCGACCGACCCCTCCGAGATCACCCTCAACGCCCCGGTCCGCCGGCCTAAAAACACCAAACGATCCGACGCACATACACCCCTCGGCCCCTGGCCGTGGTACGCCCGCCTCCTGCCCATGCAGCGCCACGCCTACCTCCAGTGGCTCGCCGCCGGCCGAACCGAGATCCCACCCGACCCCGGCTACCTCTCGCTCTACTTCTTCGGCATCGAACGCCGCCTGCTCGTCGACGCCGACGACCGCGTCTGGGCGCTCCGCGAAATCGTCCGCCTCCACGGACTCGCCCGGCCGATGGCAGAGTCCGATGCCGGCCGCTCTTTCCGCAGTGCGTGCATATCGCTGCTCTGGCTCGAGATCGCCCGAACCCCGAAGGCCTTCGACAGCGCAACCTTCCACCGCATCCTTGACCTCACCGATCAGTGGACGCCGCAGCTCCTGACCGCGCCGCTCGCCTGGCTCGCCGAGAACGACCACCCGCTCCCACCGGTGCTCGCGCGGCACCTCGCCGCCGCCGACTCCGCCGCCCAGCGCAGCGTCGTCACACGACGCATCCCCGAACAGTTCGATGAGCTCTTCGAGACCCGCTTTCGCGATGCCTTCGGCGACGAAGGCATGCGCCTCAGAGTCTCCAAACGACCGACCTGGCACACCTATCACCCCGCCAACGGCGGGCTCACCGAAGCCCGCGTCCGCGTGCACAACCCGCTCGGCATCAAGAGCCAGTTCAAGAAGCTCCCCGGGATCTGGAACGGCTGCGTCACCGACCTCCGCAAGCTCTCACGCGTTTCGCCCTCGATGACCGAAGGCACGCTCACCCCAGCCGCCTGGGACGCCATGCCCGAAGAGCTCCGGGCCGATGTCGACCACCCGCTGACCGAGCCGGTCGCCGATGTCGTCCGCCGCCACGCCGACGACAGCCCCACGCCCATCGTTCCCGCCGGCGAGCTGGCCAACCTCGCCGATATCGAGCAGCGCCCCAAGCTCACCGCCGCCCAGAGCCGCGCGCTGGCCGCACTCCTCGAGCACACCGGCTACGGCGTCATCCCAGACGCAAGGATCACCCCAATCCGCTATGGCTGGGCCGACCGTCTCGCGCTCGTACCCGGGCTCGGCAGCGGTCCGGTCGACACCGCCCGCTACAACGCCGCCGCCTGCGTGCTCCGCCTCGGACTCCGCGTCGCCCTCGCCGACGGCGACGCCGACCACGGCGAGCTCCGCGTCCTGACCGATCACATCGAAGCCGTCTTCGACCTCGCGCCCGAAGAGCAGCAACGCATCGCCGCCCTCCGCGACCTGCTCATCGCCACCGGCTCGGACATCCGCCCCATCGCCCGCCGGGTCCGCGAGATGCTCCCCGAAGCCGCCCGCAAGAGCGTCGCTCGGCTGCTCGTCGTCATCGCCGCCGCCACCGACGGCATCAGCGCCGACGAACGCCGCGCCCTCACCGCCACCTTCCGCGCGCTCGGCCTCGACAAGGGCTTCCTCAACCAGACCATCGAAGAGGTGCTCCCGAGCCAACCCGAACCGGACCCCGGCAACACCACGGACGGCGCTGAACAATCAACCACCCCCACGGACTCCGCACGCCCAGCCGAGAGCGGCTTCCGGCTCAACCACGCCGCCATCAGTTCAATCCTTTCCGAAACCCGCGAGGTCTCGACCTTGCTCGCCGAAGCCATGGACGCCACCGATGCCGACCTCGATGAACATCCAAAAGGTCAACCCGAACCCGAACCAGAACCAGAACCAGAACCAGAACCAATTCCAGCTCCAGACCCATCACACCATCCAACATCCGGCCCCGGCGGCCGCTACGACATCCTATACACTGCCCTCATCGCACAGAACAATTGGCTCCGCAGCGACGCCGATACAATCGCACGCGAGCACGGCCTCATGCTCGACGCCGGCCTGGAAACCATCAACGACTGGGCATTCGACGCACTCGGGGCACCCCTGATCGAAGACGAGGGCGAACGCCTCGTGATCGACCGAGCACTCCTCGACGAGCACGACGAACGGAGCCGAGCAACATGACGCCCACGATCCGAGAGAAAGAACGAGCCGCAATCCTCAGCTCCCTCGCCGCCGGCGTTGTTCCCTCGATCGGCCTCCACCACATCCAGGTCGGACGCAAGCCCGAGCTCGAAGCGCTCATCGACGACCTCCAACGCGTCGAGAACGGCGGCGCCGCCGTCCGCTTCATCGTCGGCCGCTTCGGCTCCGGCAAGAGCTTCTTCCTCAACCTCGTCAAGACCATCGCCATGGAACGCCGGCACGTCGTCCTCTCCGCCGACATCACCACCGAACGCCGGCTCACCGGGGGCAGCGGCGTCGCCCGCGCCCTCTACGGCGAGCTGACACGCAACACCGCCACCCGCGCCAGGCCCGACGGCGCCGCACTGGCCAGCATCGTCGAGCGATGGATCGCCGACACCGCCCACGCCGTCGAAACCGAGGGCGGCGGCTCCGCCGACCTCACCCAACGCATCCGCACCGAGCTCGAGCCGCTTCAAGAGCTCGTCAGCGGCTACGACTTCGCCACCGTTCTCGCCGCCTACGCCCGCGGCCACGCCGAACACGACGGCACACTCCAGCAGAACGCCATCCGATGGCTCCGCGGCGAATACGCCACCAAAACCGAAGCACGCGGCGACCTCGGCGTCCGGACCATCATCGACGATGCCAGCATCTACGACTACCTCAAGCTGCTCGCCGCCTTCGTCCGCCTCGCCGGGTACCGCGGCCTGCTCGTCTCACTCGACGAGCTCGTCGTCCTCTCACACCGGCTCAACAACCGCACAAGCCGCGACCGGAACTACGAGGCCATCCTCCGCATCGTCAACGACTGCCTCCAGGGCTCCGTCGAGGGGCTCATGGTCCTCTTCGCCGCCACCGACGACTGCCTCACCGATCAACGCCGCGGCCTGTTCAGCTACGAAGCCCTCGCCACTCGCCTCGCCGAGAACCGCTTCGCCACCGATGGCCTCGTCGACCTCTCCGGCCCCGTCATCCGGCTCGAAACCCTCACCCCCGAGGACTGCTTCGTCCTGCTCGCCAACATCCGGCGCGTCTTCATGCGCGGCGAAGCCGAAGACGCCCTCCTCCCGAACACCGCCATCGAACGCTACCTCGAAAGCTGCCACCAACGCATGGGCGCTGCCTATTTCCAGACACCGCGGGAAACCATCAAAGACTTCGTCGGCCTCCTCAGCGTCATCGAACAGAACCCCGAGGCCCGGTGGGAAACCCTGATCGGCTCGATCGAAACAACCGCCGGCACCGAAGACCTCGGCGAACCCATCGACGACCCGGACGACACCCAGATCGGCGACGACCGGCCCGAGCAGAGCACCGCTGCCAACGCGCAGGACGATGACGACGACCTCGTCACGTTCAAGCTCTGACCATGCCCCCCGGCGGCCCACCCAAGCCCGATCACCCCGCGTTCGACATGCTCGACCGCCGCATCCTGCGCCAGCTCTACGCCATGAAGTGGCCCGCGCTCCGCCCGCTCCAGTCCGACGCCATCCGCGCCTACCTCGGCGGCACCGACCACCTCATGCTCATGGCCCAGACCGCCGCCGGCAAGACCGAGGCCGCATTCCTCCCCGTCCTATCCGCCATCGCCGACGAGCCCCGGGGCTCCGTCCGCGCGCTCTACATCGGACCGCTCAAAGCCCTCATCAACGACCAGTTCGAACGCATCCAGACCCTCTGCACCCACCTCGATATGCCAGTCCACCGCTGGCACGGCGACGTCGGCGCGGCCAGCAAGGACAAGCTCGTCGCCGAGCCCGGCGGCGTCCTGCTCATCACACCCGAATCGCTCGAATCACTCCTCGTCAACCGCACAGCACACCTCCGCGGCATGCTCGGCGGACTGCGAGCCGTCGTCATTGATGAGCTCCACGCCTTCCTCACCGGCGAACGCGGCCTTCACCTCGCCAGCCTCCTCAACCGCATCGACCGCTACCGCGATCCGATGCAGCCCAGACCCCGACGCCTCGGCCTCTCCGCAACCATCGGCGACCGGTCCATCGGCCAGCGATACCTCGACCCTGATCAACCCGAACGCGTCGCCGTCATCCGGCACGCCGGCGAAACCACCGAAACCCGCCTCCGCGTCCACGGCTACGACGGCCACCGCCTCGCACCACCCGCCGGACCCGAAACCAACAACGACAACGACAACCCACCCGAGCAGCGCGTCGACGAGGCCATCGCCCGCGACCTCGTTTCACACTGTCAGCGCAGCACCAACCTCTCTTCGCCAACGCCAAGGGCGACATCGAGGTCATCGCCGACGCCGCCAACGAGCACTGCGCGAGCCTCGCCGCCGCCCCGATGTTTCTCGTCCATCACGGCTCGCTCTCGAACGAAGCGCGAGAGGACACCGAGGCCCGCATGAAGTCGAGCCGACCCACCACCGCGCTCTGCTCGAGCACCCTCGAGATGGGCATCGACATCGGCGCCGTCCGCCTCGTCGGACAGATCGGCGCCCCCTGGTCCGTCGCCTCGCTCACCCAGCGGCTCGGCAGGAGCGGCCGGCAACCCGGCGAGCACCGGCGGCTCCGCTGCTACGCCGACTGCACCGTCGATCCCGAGGCCACACACCCAGCCCGACAGCTCCCGCTCGAGCTGCTTCAGACCGTCGCCGCCTGCGAGCTCATGCTCGAAGGCTGGGTCGAGCCCCCCGCCGAGCACGGCCTCGACCTGAGCACACTCACCCATCAGATCATCGGCACCATCGCCGAGCTCGGCGCAATCACCGCCCAAGACCTCCACGCCACGCTCTGCACAAAGGGTCCCTTCCGAGCCGTGGGCACCGACCTCTTCGCGCGCCTCCTCCGATCACTCGGCGAACAAGACATCATCGAGCAAGACCCGCAAGGCCCGCTCATCCTCGGCCTGCTCGGCGAGAAGCTCCGTGCCGCCCGCGACTACTACGCCGCATTCTCAACACGAACCGAGTTCAGCGTTATCGCCGGCCGGACCACGCTCGGCACGCTCCCCGTCGAGCGCCTCCCCCAGACCAACGACCGCTTCGTCTTCGCCGCCAGACGCTGGCGGGTCACACTCGTCGAAACCGAGCGACGCGAGATCCACGTCGCCCCCGCCGGCCAGAGCAAACGCCCCCTCTTCGCCAGCAGCGGCGGCCCGGTCCACCACCAACTCGTCGATCGCATGCGCACCGTACTCGCCGACCGCACAACGATCGCCTATCTCGACGACGCCGCAGCCAAGTCCCTCGCTCACGCCCGAGACCTCGCCCGCGACCTCGACCTCGCACGCCGCGGCACGACCGAGCTGTCCGCAGCCAAGTCCCTCTGGCTCACCTGGACCGGCACCGCCGAGACCACCACCGCCGAGGCCATGCTCGCCTCCGTCGGCATCCAGGCCCGGGCCGAGACCATCGGCCTCATCTGCGATTGCCCGCTCAGCGACCTCGACGCCGCCATCGGCCACTTCTCGTCCCACGAGCCCGACCTGCTCACCCTCGCCGAGCACGTCGAGCCCAAACAGCGACGCAAATACGACGAGCACCTCAGCGAGGAACTCCTCACCGAAGCGATCGCCTCCACTCTCGTCTGGAAAACGCCCTAGCCCCGGCTCAGCCGCCGGGCTCCAACACCGTCTCCCGCACCCGACGCGACGCCTGCCCCTCACGTGTCAGCGGAAGCGGCACGTACCGACCCCCACTCCACAGCGGCACCATGTCCAGCATCCGGTCGCTCCCGATCCACCCGTCCTGACCGCCGAGCAGCACAACGCGGTTGTCGTCCTGCGTCCCCATGTCGATCAGCATCCGCGAGTTCGCCCCGAACCGCGGCGTGTGCTTCCCGCTCGTCACCGAGTGCGCCGCCTTGGCCACCACCGTCGTCGACCCCCGATACGCCAGCCGGTCGAACACGTACCCCCGCCCCAGCACCGGCACCAACCCGATCGGGTGCGCCAGCGGCAGCTCGTGGATCGCACCCCAGACCTTCCCCGCCGGCGCATCGTCCACCGCCGACTCGAACGCCAACGCCACAAGCCCGGCCGCACCATCGCCCGCCAAATCCTCGCGCACAAAATCGTGAAGGTACCCCGCCGACCGCAGCACACGCAAGATCCCCTCGCCGTACCGATCGGCGTACAGCGGATCGATCAACGCCGCCAGCACCACCTGGTACACCAGCGCCCCGCGCGACTCCCGCTCGTATGCCCCGTCCCACGCCGCCAACTCGTCGCGAAGCCCAGCCGCCGCCGAGCCCGACGCCACGCCCGCACCGAGTTCTACCAGCCGCGCCGCCACCCGGTGCGACGGCTCCGAATACACATCCCGCTGCACCGCAGCCAGGTCGTCCAACGAAAGCGGCCCGGCCTGACCCAGCAGCCCCTGCATCCGCAGCACCCGGTCATTCGCGTTCCCCTGCGCCACCAACGGCGGCTCCATCGGCGTCGGCACGTTGTTCGCCGAGACCAGCACACCCGACTCCGGGTTGAACCCCGTCGGCAGCTCGTCGCTCGGCACGCCCTCGCTCCACGCATACGCCCGGTCCCCCGCATCCACCACGCCGATACGGCTCGCCGCCGCAGCCGCCGGCACCGCCTCGATCGCCATCAGCTGCCCGATGTTCCCGGCCGAGTCCCCATACAGCAGGTTCTGGCCGCCCGCCGCGTACCCCGAAAACGCGCCACGAAAACCGTCCCAATCCGTCGCCAGCGAAGCTCGCAGAAACGACCCGAACTCGTCGCTGGCCGTGTGCCCCCGCCAGCGTAGCGCCACATCGCCATCGTCCAGCGACGACAGCAGCTCCGCGTCCGTGATCACCGGCCCAAACGCCGACTCCCGCACCGACCGCTCCGCATCGAACCAGAACCGCACGCCGATCGGCTCCGTCCGCGTCGACTCCGCCTCCCAGCCCTCCGGCAACCGGTACAGCACCGACGACGAGCCCTGCATGTTCGTCCCGGTCCACGCCACCCGCTCGTTCCGACCCACAAGCACAAAAGGCAGCCCCGGGATCGTCAGTCCCACCACCGACGACCCCGGCGTGCGGTACCCCACGATGCACCACGTGTTCGGCTGCGAAAGCCCAAGGTGCGGATCGCTCGCCACCAACGCACCGCCCGAGGACGATCGCGAGCCCGACACCACAAACGCGTTGCTCCCGCTCCGCCCTACATCCGTCAGCACATCCAGCCGGTGCGGCTCGCCCGCGCCGAAGCTCGACACACCCGCATCACTAAACCGCCACAGACGCGCCGTGAAATCCTCGGCCCCCGCCTCATCACGCAGCCCCGCCAGCGTGATCCACCGCCCCCAGTTCACATCAACACTCGCCAGCCGCCCAAACGTCAGTACATCCCGGACCGTCCACGGCTCGCGCAGACCGATCCCAAGCACCCGCGCGTCCGAAGGCCGCCGATCCATCCGCTCGCGGTACGCGTTGATCCCCGCGACGTACGCCTCGATCCACTCCCGTGTCCGCGCATCGAGCCCGGCCTCGATCGCTTCGGCCGCCCGCCCGAGGTCAACCGCGCGGATCGCCGCGTCGATCTCCACCGTCGGCGGACCCGCCACCTCCGAGATCCGGCCCTGCGAGATCTTGCGAAAAAGCTCCATCTGCACGAGCCGCAGGTGCGCGTGCACCACGCCGATCGCGTACGCCGCATCCGCCGCGCTCTCGGCCTCGATCGACGGGATCAGGTGCTCGTCCCACCCGATCCGCACCGCCGCACCCAGCCCGGGCCACGACCCATCGACCGAGTTCAGCCGCGACACACCATCAACACTCCCCACACGCGGCGGCGTCAACGCGCAGCTCAGCAGCGCGACACCGACACCCGCGAGCAGCACCCCGCCGCCGGCCGCACGAAGCAGACGCCGCCGCCAACGGCACCACTCAGAAACGGTCCGCTCGCTCGATCCGGCCATACCAACGCCTCGTCCGGCATCATCGCCGCGGAAGCC
>JBCDEF010000070.1:0-12825 GCA_039179915.1 Planctomycetota bacterium
AACGAGTAGATCGAGTCGCGCTCGATCGCAGCCGCGAACCGCGTCGCGACCACGGCCGCGAGCATGATCGGCAGCAGCACATACACATCCCGCGTCAGCTCGAAGAGGATCAGGATCGAGGTGAGCGTGGCGTGCGTCGAGCCCGCGACAACGGCCGCCATACCGACAAGCGCGTACGCCGCCGGCGAGCCGCCCGCGGGCATCAGTCCGAGCCGCTCGAGCAGCAGACCGAACGCCCCGCCCGCGGTCGCGCCAAGGAACAGGCTCGGTGCGAACACGCCGCCCGAACCGCCCGAAGCCAGCGTGACCGTCGTCGCAACCATCTTGAGGATCACCAGCCAGACCAGCATCCCGAGCGACGCAACGACCAGATCGCCCGAGGCGTACGAGCTCGGCGTGAGCAGGCTCGTGATCGTCTCGTAGCCGTTCCCGAAGAACGCCGGCACTCCGCCGCCCTCGCCCGGCGCGATGGTCTGGATCGCCCAGATGCTGCCGATGCCCAGCCCGCCGAGCACCAGCGCGCCCGTGATCGGTTTCAGCAGCGGGTGGATCCGCCACGCGTCGTAGACGTCCTCGCCCGCGTGCAGCATCTTGTTGAAACCCACCGCCACCCCGCCGCAGACCAGCCCCAGCACGATGTAGCTCGGCAGCTCGGCGATGCTGAACACATAGCCGTGCAGCTGCTCCGGGCCGGCGAACAGCGCCTCGTTCTGGCCGAGCACGGCCTGGGTCGTCGCGGTGCTCATCACGCTCGCGACCACGATCGGCGCAAACGCGCGGACGGAAAAATCACGCAGCAGGATCTCGAGCACGAAGAAGACGCCCGCGATCGGCGCGTTGAAGATCGAGGCGATCCCCGCCGCCGCCCCACAGCCGACGAGCGTGGGCATGTGCTCCCGGGTGATCCGCAGCCACTGGCCGGCGACCGAGCCGACGGTCGCGCCGATCTGCACGATCGGGCCCTCCGTGCCCGCCGACCCGCCCGAGCCGACGGTCAGGATCGAGGCAACGACCTTGGTCGCGCCGATCGGCCAGCGGATGATGCCGTGCTTTTTTATCAGCGCCTTCATCACCTGCGGCACGCCGTGGCCCTTGGCCTCCGCCGCGAACGCCTGCACCAGCACGCCCGTCAGCCCCATGCCGACGACGGGGATGACCAGCACCATCCAGATGTTCTCGCTCGGGGCGTGCCGCACCGCGTGCTCGACCTCGTGCAGCACCCAGGCGAAGCCCATCGCGCCCAGCCCGGTCAGCGTGCCGATCGCCGCGCCGAGCCCGACGAGCCACCAGTCGCCCGCGGCGCTGCCCGCGTCGCCTTTGCGGCTGAACCGCGACCGGGTCGACGAGATCAGATTGGACAGCGCGCCGGCCACGGAGCGGACTGTAGCGGCCGGGCCCCACCCCGCGATGCGGTTATCTCACAACGGCGGGGGACGTTTCGAACTCGGTGAAGTCGTGGTAACCGTTCATGCGGACCGTGCCGGACGCTTCAAGTTCGCGCAAACGGTCGAGCGACTCCAGCCGGCGCAGATTATCGACCGCGATCATCTCGGCGAACTGACCGACCGGGTGATCATGGTCGGTCAGTTCGTCGCGGACCATGTAGGCATCACCCGTGTGCAGGTGCCACGAACCATCGATCTCGACCGCGACGCCCGCGTGTCCGGCCGTGTGCCCAAAGAGCGGGACAAACAGCAGCCCCGGCACGTGGCTGATCCGGATCGTTCGTGCCGCCAGGCCCTGCCACCGGGCATCGTCATCGCGATACAAACGGATCGTGGGCCCGTGCCCGAACTGTGCGTGCGAATACCTCGGGTTGCCACCGTGCAGCGCGTCGTGCTCCTCGCCGGTCATGTGCACGGTCGCATCCGGGAAATCGGCCAGCCCGCCCGCGTGGTCCGGATCGGCGTGGGTCAGCACGATGTGCCGGACGTCGGCCGGGCTCAGCCCGATCCGCTCGATCTGCTTCGCCGCTGTGTTTCGCGGATCAAATGTATAGCCGGCCATCTCGATCGCCTCGCGGCCGATCCGCCGTTCCGGGTCGCGGCCGTCTTCCAGGCCGATGCCCGAATCGACGAGCACCAGCCCGCCATCGGTCTCGATGATCCAACAGTGACACGCCGCTTCCGGGTTCGGCGGAGCATGCAGGAGGCCGGCGTTGATGTGGTGCAGACGAACGGACATGTTGATCTCCGCGTCAGGCCGTCGGCGCGCCCCGCAGCCGCTCGAGTTCTTCCTCGCTCTCGATCAGCAGCTGGGCCACCTTCGGCGCCTCGGCCAGGGGCTTGCCCTTCTCGTCGGTCAGGGCCTCGCCGTCGAGCGTGCGCAGGATCGGCAGGGGATTGTCCTTCATGTGGTTCTTGAGCTTGAGCTCGAGCTGCTTCTTCTGCTCGTCCTCGAGCTCGGCCCACTTGCCCCTGCCGCGGCATTTGGGGAACCGGCTGCACCCGAGCCACGGGCCGCGCGCTCCATCACGCAGATTCAGCGGGCTCTCGCACGTCGGGCAGGGCAGGTCGGTCTCTAGAGGCGGGGGCGCCTTGGGCACCGCGAAGCCCTTCTTGTCGATATTGACGATCACGCCGACCTCGGCCGCGACCTCGCCCTCTTCCAGGGGCGTCGCCAGGAAGTCGCCGAACCGGCCCGACTTCTTGACCAACGGGCGGCCCGTGGCCGGGCAGGCGATGTTCACGTACTCCGCGAACTTCGGCCGGCCCTCGCGGTCGCAGGGCACCGCGTAGTTGCAGTCCGGGTAGGTCGAGCAGCTCAGGAACCGGCCGTTCTTCCCGAAGCGGTAGACCAGGGTCGAGCCGCACGTTTCGCAGCGGTACTCGTCGGGCGCGGGGATCAGCTCCGCCTTGGCGTGCTGGAGCTCTTCGTGGGCGCGTTCGAGCGCGTCCTTAAACGGCCCGTAGAACCCTTCGAGCATCTCGATCCAATCGAGGTGCTCTTCCTCGACCTTGTCGAGCTGGTCCTCCATGTCGCGGGTGTAGCCCAGGTCCATCAGGCCCGGGAAGGCTTCGATCAGCTTGTCGGTCACGACCTCGCCCAGGTCGGTCGCGTGGAAGCGGCGCTGGAGCTGCTCGACGTAGTTGCGGTCCTGGATCACACTGATGATGCTCGCGTACGTCGACGGCCGGCCGATGCCCTCGGATTCCAGCGTCTTGATCAGGCTCGCCTCGGTGTATCGCGGCGGCGGGCTGGTGAACTTCTGCGTCGGCTCGACGCTGAACGCGCTCAGCGGCTGCGATTCCTCGACCGCCGGCAGCGTCTGCTCGTCGCTCGAGACGGGCACCCCCATCACGCGGTAGAACCCGTCGAAAACAAGCACACGCCCCCCCGCCTTGAACGTCAGCGGCTTGGAGCTATCCGTGCCGCCCTCGATGAACACGCTCGTCGCATCCCACTTCGCCGGCGTCATCTGGCACGCCACGAACCGGTCCCAGATCAGCTTGTAGACCTTGAACTGATCCTCGGTCAGCGACTTCTTGAGGCTGTCTGGCGTGCGGCGCGGATCGGTCGGGCGGATCGCCTCGTGGGCCTCCTGCGCAGCCTTGTTGCTCGACGAGTAAAAGTTAGGCTTGTCCGGCAAATAGTCTTTGCCGAAGGTCGAATCGATGTACGACCGCGCAGCGTTCAATGCCTCGCCCGCGATGTGCGTCGAGTCGGTCCGCATGTAGGTGATCAGTCCGACCGGGCCCTCGCCGGGCACGTTGACGCCCTCGTACAAGCCTTGCGCCGCCCGCATCGTCCGCTGCGCGCCGAACCCCAGCCGGTTGCTGCCCTGCTGCTGCAGGGTCGAGGTAATAAACGGCGGGCTCGGCCGGCTGGTCGTCCGCTTGGTCTCGATCTTCGAGACCGCCCACGGCACCGAGGGGTCGGCTGTGCCGGAGACGGTGCGCAGGAACTTCGCCGGGCCCTTGCCGCGATCGTCTTCTTTGACCGAGGTTTGGATGTCTTTGAGCCCGGCCAATTCGGCGATCTGGGTGATCTTCGCGGTCAGGTCGACCGGATCGCCCTCGCGCCTGCCCTTTGCCGAGACATCCAGCTTCTTTCCGCCGACCTCGACCAGGTCGGCCCGGATCGCGCCGGCCTTGGCTAGCCACGCGTTCTGGTCCTTGACAAGCGGGCCGGCGCCCTTCGCGTCTTTCTGTGAAAGGAACTCACGCCAGCTCGCGACCAGCCCGGCGGCCTTGGTTTCATCGAACACGAAGTTCGCGTTCATCTCCCACCGCTCGTCGGGGATGAACGCGTCGATCTCCCGCTCACGCTCGACCACCAGCCGCACGGCCACGCTCTGCACACGCCCCGCGCTCAGCCCCCTCGCGACCTTCTTCCACAGCAGCGGCGAGACCTGGTAGCCCACGATCCGGTCGAGGATCCGCCGGGCCTGCTGCGCGTTGACGCGGTCGACATCGATCGCGTGCGGCTTGTCAAACGCCCGCTCGATCTCGGTCTTGGTAATCGCCGCGAAGATGACCCGCTTGGCGTCCTCGGGCTTGATGCCGATTTCTTGCGCGAGGTGCCAGGCGATAGCTTCGCCTTCTCGATCGAGGTCGGTCGCGAACCAGATGTCCCCGCCGGTCTTGAGCGCTTCCTTGGCGGCTTTCTTCAGGTCGGAGACGACGGCCTCTTTGCCGTCAAGGACCTGATAGCTCGGCGTGAACCGTTTCTCGATGTCGACCCCCGGCACCGGCTGCTTGGTGCCCTTGGGCGCCTTGCTGGGCAGGTCGCGGACGTGGCCCACGCTTGCCAGCACGATGTAGTCCTTGCCGAGGTACTTGTTGATGGTTTTGGCCTTGGCCGGCGATTCGACGATCACCAGCGACCGGCCCTCGGCGTCGCCCTTTTTAAAGCCCAGGCCGCGGCCCTTGCCGGAGGGCCTGCGGCCCGAGGCCTTCTTGGAAGCGGCTTTTTTGGAGCCGGCTTTTTTCGAGGCGGCCGTCGCCGAGGTCGCTTTGCTCGCCTTCTTTTTGGTCGTCTTCTTTGCCATGGAACCCCATTACCGCCGGGCTGTTGCCCGGCCTGCCGCTCGGCCCGGACGCCCGAGACCAAACCGCGCCGGCGGCCCGATGTCAAGCCCGGTGCGGCCGGAGTCAACCCGTGGTGACCCGACTGTATTCCATACGGAAGATCATCGCCGCGCAGAGATTGCGCTCAGATCGCGCCGCGGGCCGGCCCGCCGACCGGCGGCGGGGACCGTCCCGTGGGAAGCGGTCCGCTCGTTGGCGGGTGGGCCAGAGAGCGAACCGATTCCGCATCTGTTCGGGGCCGCGTGCCGCTGGGGGTGAGGTTCCGGGAAGGAGCAAGACATGCGTCAGACCATGTGTGTAGTTGTGCCTGCCGTGCTTGCGGCGCCGGCCTCGGCCGCGCTGCTGGGCCTGGGCGGCCTGGCCGCCGCCCGCCGCCGCTAAGCCCCCGGTCTCACAGAGCCATCACTTCGATCACCCTCTCGGCCGCGTCCGTATCGTCGGGCCGCAGCGAGAGGGTGTTTTTGTGCGCCGCCAGCCGGCGCATCCACGTCCGCTGGTTCTTGGCGAAGCGGCGGGTCTCGATCTTGGTCCGCTCGATGGCTTCGTCGAGTGTCCATTCGCCCGCGAGGTGCCGCAGCATCTGCTTGGTGCCCAGGGCTTCGCGGGCGGTCGGCCCGAGGCGGTCGGCCAGGGCTTTTGTTTCGGCCAGCAGGCCGTCGGCGATCATCTGTTTGACGCGCGCGTTGATGCGGCCGTTGAGTTCGTCGGTCTCGCGATGCAGGATGACCAAACGCCGATCCGCGCGGCTCGGCTGGTCCCGATCCCACTGTGACTGGAGTTCGGTGATCGGTGTGCCGGTCTGTCGGACCACCTCGATCGCGCGGATCGTTCGGCGGTCGTCGTTGGGATGGATCCGGGCGGCCGCTTCCGGGTCGAGGCGTTCGAGCTCCGCCCGCCGGTCGGCCGGGTCCATCGCGGCGACGGCCGCACGGACTTCGGCGTCCGGCTCGGGGGCGTCAAACAGCCCGTCGAGCAGGGACTTGATGTACAAGTGCGTCCCGCCGACGACCACCGGCACCCCGCCTCGGCCGCGGATGTCGGCGATCGCCGCTTCGGCCAGCCGAAGCCACTGCGCGACGGTGAACCGCGACGCGATATCAACAACATCAATCAGATGGTGGGGGATCCCACGCCGCTCGTCGGCGGTCGGCTTCGCGCTGGCGATATCCAGCTCGCGGTAGACCTGGAACGCGTCGGCCGAGACGACCTCCCCCGGCTTGCCTCGCTCGGCGAGCGCTTCGCAGACCCCGACCGCCAGCCCGGTCTTGCCCGACGCGGTGGGCCCGCAGATGACGGGGAACGGCTGTGGGGCGGGCGTGTCGCTCACACCCGTATCTTTGGGCAGATCTATCGGATGCCGCCGACGGTCAGCCGATAGTCGAACGGGTGCAGCTCGGTCTTGCTCGCCGGGAACTCGGTCTCGATCGAAAAGACGGCATCAAACTGCTCGGGCCAGACCGCCGACATCGGGAAGTTGCCGAGCGGCGCCATGGTCGTTTCGCTGCGCAGCCGGTGGTCCTCCGGCAGGCCGCGCAGGTCGGTGAAGAGGAACGGCTGGTCGATCTCGCTTAGAAGTGCGCCGAACGAGCCGGCGGGCTTGGGCGGTATCGGCCGCGGCTGCGGCGTGTAGACGCTCCCGACCGCGCCGCTCTCGGCGATGAACGCGATGTGGTACAGCTCGCCACCCAGCCGTTCGTGCGCTGTCTTGCCCGCGGCGAACATCGTGTCGTACATGCCCGCCCGCCAAGGCACCGTGATGCTCCGCAGGTCGTAGATGCCGTGGAACGTCGCGGCCCACACGATCAGCTTCCGATCCGGATAGACCTCGTCGGCCAGGAAGACGAGGTTGTCGCCCATCCGCTGGTCGCGCACGTTGAGCACGGCGTGGTCCATCTTCGACATGTCGCCGCCCGATTCGTGGAACGCAACCTGCGACCGGGTGAACGCGGCGGCGTCGCCGAGCGACATCTCGACAAACCTGATCCGCCACGGCTCGTGGTGCGCTTCGAGCGCCGGCCGGGCCGCATCGAGCATGCCGATCGACCGCTCGAGCGCCTCGACCGCTGCGCGGCCGTCGTCAACAGACTGCGATGCTGCGAAGCGGGTCAGCGGCTCGCGGAACGCGTCGATCCCGGCGGGCGTGGCTCCTAGCGGCTCGAACAGCTCGGCGATCAGCCCTTCGAGCACGCGCTGCTCGGGCCGGCTCGTGATCTGCGCATCCATGCCCGCGGTGGTGATCGGTCGATCGGTCGCCTGGGTCGCTTTGACGTAGTCGAGCGTGGGCCGGACCTGTGCGGCGTCGGTCCAGATCGGGAAGACGCTGAGCTTGGCGGCTTCGAGGCCGGTCACGGCCGGGTCCTGCATCGCCCGGTCGACGGTCGGTCCCTCGGCCATGCCCGCCTCCCAGACGAGCACATCGAAGCCCATCTCCTGGTGCAAGAACTTGACGAGCCGGCCCTTGGCCAGGAAGGCGGCTCCTTCGCCGTGGCTCTGCTCGCCGAGCCAGACGACCCTGGCATCGCCGATGGCGGCCTTGAGCGGCATCAGGTCGGCGAAGCGATCGCCTTCGAGCGTCGGATCGATCGAGGCGATGACCGCGGACCGCTCAAGCAGATCGGCGGCTTCGGGCGAGAGTTCGTTTCCGGCCGGCTGGGCGAGTGCGGCCGACATCATCAGGGCGTGGATCATGCCCGTGCTACCGCCGAGGCGCCGCCGGGATGAGCCCGCCCCGGACTTTCCCTATCATGGAGGATGCCCCTGCCCCGTGTCGCAATCGTCGGCCGACCCAACGTCGGCAAATCGTCCCTGGTCAACCTGATGGCCCACGCCAAGGTCTCGATCGTCGACGACCTGCCCGGCGTCACGCGCGACCGGGTCTCGGTAATCGTTGAGATCGAGCACCCGCAGAACGCCGGGCCCGTGCGGCATGTCGAGCTGATCGATACGGGCGGCTTCGGGGTCTACACGGCCGAGGGCCAGCAGGTCGACGACGCGGGCAAGGACCTGGCCGCGCTGACCGACAAGATCGAGTGGCAGATCGCCGAGGCCGTCGCGACCGCCGACCTGGTCCTGTTCGCCGTCGATGTCCAGGCCGGCATCACCCCGCGGGACCAAGAGATCGCGACGATGCTGCGCGAGCAGCGGCTGGGCTCGCAGCGCCGACGCGAGAAGGGCTCGGTGCCCGTCGCGGTCGTGGGCACCAAGACCGACGGCCCCAAGTGGGAGGTCCACGGCTACGAGCTGTCGGCGCTCGGCTTCGGCGAGCCGCTGATGATCAGCAGCAAGAACAACTACTTCCGCCGCGATTTCCTCGACAAGCTGTACAGCCTGGTCCCCGAGGTCGACAGCACGCCAGAGCCGCCGACGGACATGAAGCTCGCGATCGTCGGCAAACGCAACGCCGGCAAGAGCACGCTGATCAACAGTCTCGCGGGCGAAGAGCGCGTAATCGTCAGCGAGATCGCGGGAACGACGCGCGACGCGGTCGATGTCCGATTCGACTTCGGCGACCGGGTTATCACCGCGATCGATACCGCGGGCCTGCGCAAGAAGAAATCGTTCTCGGGCCGGGTCGAATGGTGGGCGCTCGAGCGGCTGGAGCGGTCGCTGAACCGGGCGGACGCGGCGCTGTTCATGATCGACGCGACGCAGCAGATCAGTCACGTCGACGATCAGCTCGCGGCCATGGTCATCGAGGCGGGCACGCCCGTGGTCATCGTGATCAACAAGTGGGACATCGCCGGCGGCGCGATCGGCAAGAAGGGCAAGCCCGTCGGTCCCGAAGACTACGAGACCTACCTCCGCAAGACGCTCCGCGGGCTCGCGTTTGCGCCGGTCACGTTCATGAGCGCGACCGAGGGGCTTAACGTCCGCGAGACGGTCGATCTGGCCTTCGAGATGCGCGACCAGGGCCGCGTCCGCATGGGCACGGGCGAGCTCAACCGCGTCATCCAGCGGATCATCACGACCCGCGGCCCGAGCAACAAGCTGGGCCAGCAGGCCCGGGTGTACTACGCCGCCCAGACCGGCGTCCGGCCGCCGACGATCACGCTGGTGGTCAACAACCCGGACCTGTTCTCGAACATGTACCAGCGGTTCCTGATGAACCGCTTCCGCGAAGAACTCCCGTTCGGCGAGGTGCCTATTCGTTTGCGGATCAAGGGCCGCAAGCGGACAGAGCGCGGCAAGCCGCGCGGCTACGACACGGGACTGGACGCCGATCGGCCGGTCGAGACCGCAGCGTTCGAGGACAACGAGAGCGACGCGGCGATTCTCGAAAGCGACGCCAACGAGGCGGACAGCCGCGTATTTACCGATGCCGACTGGGCCGGCGAGATGAGCCAAGCCGACGTCGAGGCGCTCTTCGACGACTGACCGCGTTGGGTGGTGTTTGCCGGCCCGGTCGGTTTGTTTTGCATGCCCTAGGCTGGCATCGCACGACTCGGATGAACACACGTTCCAAGCCGGAGGCCCGCATGGATACCCCTCGCCTGAACCGTCGTCAGTTTGCGGCGCTGGCCGCCGCCGGCGCCGTGGCGCTCCCCGCGCATGCTCGGGCCGAGCCGAAGACGAAGCGGGCTGGATCTGCAGCATCCAACGCCGGTGCGTACCACACGCGCGTCGGCGGCGCACGGGTCTCGATGCTCACCGATGGGCACTTCACGTTTGATCCGATCTACGGCTCGCTCGGCGCGAATGTCCCCCGCGAGCTCTTCGAGGCCGCAGTCCGGGCCGCGCACCTCGACGGGTACGCACCGGTCAACGCGCTTCTTGTTCAGACCGGCGGGCGCGTCGCGCTGATTGATGCCGGCTCGGGCGAGACGTTCGCGCCGACGACGGGCCGGCTGATCGCACGGCTCGCCGAGGTCGGCGTCATGCCCGCGGACGTGACCGACATCCTCGTCACCCACGCCCATCTCGACCACGTCGGCGGTCTGATGGTCCCAGGCGCTCCAACCGAGTCGGCTTTCCCGAACGCGGCCGTTCATATCGCCGGCGTCGAGGCCGAGTTCTGGCGCGGCGGGCCGGCGTTGGAGGCGTCGGGCATGCCCGACGCGATGAAGCCCGCGATCGTCAAGATCGCCAACGACGCGTTGGCCGCGGTTCGCGGGCAACTCCGGGTGTTCGACGGCTCCCGCGAGGTCGAGGTCCTGCCGGGCATCACGGCCGTGCCCGCGCCGGGCCACACGCCGGGGCACACCGCGTTCCAGATCGCCGACGGCGACGAGACCCTGCTGTTCGTCGGTGACGCGATCTTCTTCCCGCCGGTGATGACGGCGAACCCCGACTGGCACATCGGATTCGATACCGATCCGGTGGCGGCTGCGGTGACACGGACGCGCCTCATGGACCGTATCGCAGCCGATCGGATCCGCATCGCGGGAACGCACCTGCCGTTTCCGGGGTTTGCTCGGCTCACGGCACGCGGCAGCGGCTTCGACTATCACCCCGAGGCGTGGCGGTTCGACACCGAAGCCGTCGGCGGATAAGCCTGTGCGAGCGGCACGCGGTCCGTGAGACGCCGGAGTTCGTCATGCCGCTTGATCGAGGTCGTCCTCGGCCCAGCCGTTCGGCTCGTCGTCGGTCAGCCCGTCGAACTGATCGTCGTCAACGCTCTCGAGCTCATCGCTGGGCCAGCCCCACTGGTCCTTGGGCAGGTGCCGGTGGTGCACATGGATCACGCGCGAGAGCTGGGCGGCAAACAGCCGTGAGATCATGTCCAACGCGGCGGCGTCATCGGCCGAGAACGGCTGCCGCTCGTCGCGGAACAACGCGACCACGGCGAGGCACTCGTCGTCCTGGTGGCAGGGGAAAACGACCGTCCCGCGGTCTTCGAGCCAGAGCGGATCGCCGCCGAAGAGCTGCGCGGTCTCGTGGCGATCGGCGAAGACGTGGATGCCCGGCCGGTGCTCGAACCGCGGCGCGAGGGTCTCGCCTAAGTGGTCGAGCAGCGGCTCGACCGCGTCGGACGCGAGGTCGCAGTTGACGTATGCCCCGAGGCTGAACTCGCTGGTCGCCGCCGGCAGGAAGACGGCCGCGTTGGTCGGTCCGACCTTGGCCAGGATGAACTCGAGGCTGACGCGCAGCAGGCTCTCGATGTCCAGCTCCTGCCTGACCACGCCGTTGAACTCGGCGCAGAGCGAGAGCGTATCGATCTGGCCCGACAGCTCCTGGTAGGCATCGACCAGGTCGTTGCACATGCCCGAGACCTGGCTGGTGATCTGCTGGCGGGCGTCGTTGAGCCGGCGGCAGACGCCGCGGAGCCGCTCGACGCGAGCGTCGCGGCGGTGCTCGCTGCGTGCGCGGTCGATCGCGCGGCCGAGCGCGGCCTGCAGCTCGTCGGCCGAGTCGTCGGCGGTGATCAGGTCGGCGGCGCCCAGACGCATCGCCTCAACGGCAGAGTCGAGCGTCGGCCGCTCGTCGAGCACGACGGCGACCGCGCCGGGATGGTCGGCGGTCAACGCCCTGAGGTCCTCGAGCCCGGTCGCCGGGTTGGCCAGCACAACGATGGTCGGGCCGGCGGGCGTGGTGGGCCGGGCCAGGTGCGTCGCGAGCACGCCGTAGCTGCCAAGGCATTCGGCGCGGGTGTCGAGCGTGTCGAGCACGGGCAAGAGCCGGTCGGCGGCGCGGCCGGTGGCATCGATGATCCAGACGCGCGTCGGCTGCTGCGGCGCGGCCGACGCGTGGGCGGGCTCGATCGCCGGCTTACGCACCGCTCTGGGACGCCTGGTGTGTGCCGGCTGACGGTCGGGATGGTTCGGAGGCGGGGTCATGGTGTGTGTGCTGCTCTCGGCTAGGCCGCGTCGCGGCCGGCCGGGCTCTCCTCTGGGTTCACGCGCCAGCCCGGCAGCGTGATCGTTGCGTTCGTGCCCTCGCCGACCTCCGAGGCGAGTGTGATCGTGCCGCCCATCAGCTCGATGAGCCGCCTGGCCCGCGACAGCCCGAGCCCCGTGCCCCGCCCCGCCGGCTTTCCGGAGAAGAACGGGTCGAAGGCGTGCTGCCGTGTGTGGGCGTCCATGCCCCGGCCGTGGTCCCTGACCACCACCATCAGTCGGTCATCGAACGGGTCGGTTTGAACCCGGATCTCGATGATCTGATCGGAATCGGACTCGGCCGCGTTGACCACCAGCTCGGTCAGCGCCTGCTGGAGCAGCTCCCGGTCGGTGTGGATCGCCGGCGTCAGGTCGGGTACGACGACCTTGGCCGTCCACGCCGAGCCCGCACGCAGCTTCGCCCGGCGCATCGATTCGCTCAGGATCTCCGAAACCACGGCCCGGGTGATCGCCGGCTCCGGCGGCTCGGCGAGCAGGTGCAGGCTCGTGATGAGATCGCTGAGCTGCTGCGCCGCGTCGGCGACCTTGGCGGCCGCGTCCTCGAACCGCGTGCCCTCGGCCTCGGTGCGCAAGATCTGCCCGTAGCCTTTGATGACCGTCAGCGGGTTGTTCAGCTCGTGGGCCGCGCCCGCGGTCATCTCGCCGAGCTTGGCCATCGAGCGGCTCTCGGCCAGCGAGGCCTGCGCCTCGGCCAGGTCCGCGTGCCGGTCGGCAAGCTCGCCGGCCAGCCGGTCGACCGCGTCGCTTCGCACGGCCGCGGAGACCGCCGCCGTCCACGCCGCGACCAGCGACTGCCGCTGCACATCGCTGGGCACCGCGGTCTTGAAATCTTCATCGACGATCAGCATCGCCGCGGCGTCCTGCTCGTCGCCCGCGGCGGTGATCGGCAGATTGATCACCCGCAGCCCCGCGATGCCCGCGCCGTCGGTCAGGTGCTCGCTCATCCAGGGCAGCACGGCCCG
>JBCDEF010000071.1:0-12815 GCA_039179915.1 Planctomycetota bacterium
ACCCGGCGTGCCGCGACCCGACGGATGCCGGATGCCGGGTGCCGGATGACGCCCCGATGTTCCGACGTGTTCTGATCGCCAACCGCGGAGAGATCGCCCTCCGCATCATGCGCGCCTGCCAGGAGCTGGGGGTCGAGACCGTCTGCGTCTACTCCGAGGCCGACGCCGACGCGCCCTACCTCAAGCTCGCCGACCGCGCGATCTGCATCGGTGCCGGGCCGGCCAAGGACAGCTATCTCAATATTCCCCGGCTCATCGCCGCGGCCGAGATCGCCGATGTCGACGCGATCCACCCGGGCTACGGCTTCCTGGCCGAGCGGGCCGACTTCGCCGCGATCTGCCGAGACTGCAAGATCGAATTCATCGGCCCGAGCCCCGAAGCCATGGGCAAGCTCGGCGACAAGGTCGAAGCCAAGCGATACGCCAAGGCCGCCAGGGTCCCCGTCTTCCCGGGCAGCGAGGGTGCGATCGAAGAGGAAGAAGAGGCCGTCGAAGTCGCCGCCGAGATCGGCTACCCGGTGATCATCAAGGCCGCGGCCGGCGGTGGCGGCCGCGGCATGCGCGTCTGCCACAACGAGGCCACCCTCCGCACCAACCTCAAGAAAGCAAAGCAGGAAGCGCTCGCGGCGTTCGGCAACGGCGCGGTCTTCATCGAGAAGTTCCTCGAGCGCGCCCGCCACGTCGAGATCCAGGTCATCGGCGACAAGCACGGGCATGCCGTGCACCTCTGGGAACGCGACTGCTCCATGCAGCGCCGCCACCAGAAGATCATCGAAGAGGCCCCCGGCCCCGGCATCGAGCGGCGGAAGATCCAGGGCGTCGCCGAGAACGCGGCCAAGCTGGTCAAGAGCGCCGAGTACGCCGGCGCGGCCACGGTCGAGTTCCTCATGGACGACGACCAGAACTTCTACATGCTCGAGGTCAACACCCGCGTGCAGGTCGAGCACCCGGTCACCGAGATGATCACGGGCGTGGACATCGTCAAGGCCTCGATCACCGTGGCCGCCGGCGAACCGCTGCCGTTCAAGCAGCGCGACATCAAGGTCAACGGCCACGCGATGGAATGCCGGATCAATGCCGAGAACCCGGACAAGAACTTCATGCCCTCGGCCGGTTTGATCGAGACGCTGCATCTGCCCGGCGGGCCCGGCGTGCGGATCGACACGCACGTGGTCCCCGGCTACCGCGTGCCGCCGAACTACGACAGCATGATCGGCAAGCTGATCGTGCACGCCGAAGATCGCGCAGCATGCATCACCCGCATGAAGCGGGCGCTAGCCGAGCTGACGGTGTCCCCGATCCACACGACCACGCCGCTGCACCTGCGGCTGATGGAAAACGCCGACTTCGCAACGGGCGGCGTGGACATCCACTACCTCGAGCGGCTGCTCAAGTAGATCGCGACTCGATCAGCATCGCCGCGAGCCGATCGAGCTCGCGCTGCTGCGCGGGCTGCTCGATGTAGCCCTCGGCCTCGGCCACCAGCCGTTCGAGATTGCCGGGCGAGGCGTCGTCCATGTCGTCCGAGCCTCGCTCGAGCGGCGTGACGAACCGGAAGAAACGGTCGTTGCCAACGACGCTGCGGCAGATGTAGGCGGTGGTGTCCTGGTCGCCGTCCATCATGACGCCGATGATCGGCCGGGCCCACTCGGCGGCCCCCCACTCGCGGGCCTGGCTCAGGCCGATCGGCCGCGTGTGCTCCCCGTTGCCGAACGAGGCGACCACGCACGACCGCGGGTCGACCGAGCCGCCGCCCCTGGCCAGGACCTCGGCCAGCGCGAGCGCACACGGGTTGTTGGCGAAGACGCCGCCGTCGATGAACGATCGGATCGCGCCGTCGATGTCGATGCCGTGCGCGGGGAAATACGTCGGCGCAGAACTCGACGCCTTGACCAACTCCCAGACGGGGATGTCGCGGAGCGCGCTCCGGTCGCTCTTGAAGACCCACGCGTCGCGGCGGATGGTCTCGTAGGCCGTAAGGATCACAAGCCCGGGCAGGTCGCCGAAGCGGACGGGCGAGCCATCGACAGCCAGCTCGCGCTTGAGCTCGGCCTCAAGGCCGGCATCGCTGTATTCGGGCTTGCTGATACCGCTGGTCAGCGTCCGTCGGAGATCGTCGATCGCACTCTTGGCGAAGATGGCCCGCCCGCGGTCGCGATAGAGCGCCCGGATATCCGCGACGGGCTTGCCCATCGCGATCGCGGCGGCCAGGATCGCCCCGGTCGATGTGCCGGCGATCACATCGAAGCAGTCGCGAAGGGCGCAGTCGAGCCGTTGCTCGAGCCGATCGAGGTAGACGGTGGTCATGATGCCGAGCATGCCGCCGCCGTCGATCGACAGGATGCTCGGCACCGCGGATGTTTCCGCTGCGGCTGTGTCTTCGGACGAATCGATCGGCTGTGGCATGTGCTGCTCCCTCGGCGGGTGACGGGGCAGCGTACATCACGAACACGGCCCGGGCAGCGATCCGTACGGCTGCGCTGCGATTCGTGCGACGGGTCCGGGCGCTCGCGCTCATCCGCCGGGCATGTAGCGGTCGATCCAGTCGTCCTGCTTGAGGACCGAGGCCCGGCTGCGGCGGTCCCTCGCCTCGCTCCGCGACTGCGCGAGCTTGAAGACGGTCTGCGACAGGCGCGACTGCGTCAGCTCTTGATCGCCCGAGCGGCCGGCCATCTCGACCAGGTGCGGCGCGTAGCGGACGGCCAGGTCGTCCTCGAGGCTGGCGAAGGTCTGCGCGCTGCCGGGGTCGCCCTGCCGGCCGGCGCGGCCGATGAACTGGCGGTCGACGCGGCGGGCGCCGTGCAGCTCGCTGAGGATCACGTGCAGCCCGCCGGCGGCGCGGCTCTCGGTCGTGAGCTTGATGTCGGTGCCGCGGCCGGCCATGTTGGTCGCAACGGTGATCGTGCCGGCCTCGCCCGCGTGGGCGATGGTGCTGGCTTCTTCTTCGTGCTGATGCGCGTTAAGCAGCGCGTGCGGCAGGCCGCGCTCGGCCAGCAGCGAGCTGATGTGCTCCGACGCCTCGACCGAGGGTGTACCGATCAGCACGGGCCGGTTCCGCTCGTGCTCGGCTTCGACCGATTCGAGGATCGCGGCCCACTTGGCATCGGCCGTCTTGAACACCCGCGTCGGGCGCTGCACGCGAGCGACGGGGCGGTTGGTCGGGATCACGGTCACCGGCCGGCTGTAGATCGCTTCCATCTCGCCCGCGGCGTCGGCCGCGGTGCCGGTCATGCCGCAGAGGAACCGATAGCTGCGAAAGAACCGCTGGAAGCTGATCCGGGCGAGCGTCTCGCGGTCGGCGGTGACTTCGAGCTCTTCCTTGGCTTCGACGGCCTGGTGCAGCCCGTGCTCCCAGGAGCGGTCGGGCAGGAACCGGCCGGTGTACTCGTCGACGATGACGACCTGGCCGTCGACGATCTCGTACTGCCGGCCCCGGGCGTAGCAGTGCCGTGCGACCAGCGCCTGCTTGACCAATTCCTCACTGCGGCGGAAAATGCGCCAGGCGGCCTCGGGCAGGTCGCGGGTCCGATCGCGGACGGCGTCCTTGCCCGCCTCGGTCAGGACGACGCGTTTGCGGAGCGGCTCGACCCGGTAGTGCGCGGTCTCGACGAGCTCGGCCGCGATCGACGAGGCGCGCTCGTAGAGCGCGCCCTGCTTGTCGGCCTCGCGGGCACGGGCGATGATCAGCGGCGTGACGCCCTCGTCGATCAGCACGGCGTCGGCCTCGTCAACCACGCAGGCGTGCAGCCCGGGGACCAAAGGCGGCGCGCTCGACCGGCCGGCCCACCCGGCCCATGCGGTGCCGACGGTCTGCAGCGCGATCTGGTCGCGGAGGTAATCGGCAGCGATCTGCTTTGGCGTGCCGTAGACCACGCCGCGGGCGTAGATGCCCGCCCGCTCGGAGGGCTCGTGCTCTTGCTGGATCGAGCCGACACTGACGCCGCACCGTTCCAGGATGCACGCGCGGCTCTCGGCGTCGCGCTTGGCCAGATAGTCGTTGACGGTCAGCACATGCACATGCCTGAAGCGCCACGACAGGACCGGCAGTGCGAGCGAGCCCGTGAGCGTCTTGCCCTCGCCGGTGGCCATCTCGGCGATACGGCCGCTGACGAGCGCGAGCGCGCCGGCGAGCTGGACGGTGTACGCCTCTTCGCCCGTCTCGCGCGATGCCACCTCGCGCACGAGCGCGAGCGCACGGCGGAGTGTCTCGGGCGGGCACCGGCCCAGGACGATGTCCGCCCGTACGTCGTGCACCTCGTCGTTGAGCCGGCGGTCGGTCAGCGAGCGGATCTCGGGGGACATCGCGTCGATCGCGCGGGCCTCGTCGAGGAGCGTTGCCAGTCGCCAGCGGCGGTGGCGCAGCCGCAGCCCGAGCCGGGCGACGGCGCGGTCGGGGCCCTTGAGCAGCTTGGGCGCCCGCGTGCGGGCGCGGACGGATTCGAACAGGGCCGCGTACGACGACAACCCCGCGGCTGGAGAATTCACAGCCGCACCCGGCCCTGCGCGAGCTTGTGCAGCCGGTCGGCCCACTGGACCAGCAGCGGCTTGGCGGACAGGTCGAACCGCAGGTGCACGCGTTCGCCGGGCGTCGGCGTCCAGCGGGCGTCGGCCTCGGGCTCGATGTAGACGATGAACTGCGGCGTCTGCGCGACGCGGCCCTGGCCGCGCTCGGGATCGGTCGCGATCGTCCCGCCGCCGGCGAACCCGAGCCCGGCGTGAGGAAGCAAGAGCTGGCCGGCGTCGACGGCCTCGGCGCTGGCGGCCCGGAACTCGAGCGCCGGGCGGGAGACCGGCTTGAGCCGCACGCCGTACGCCTCGGTCGAGTCGAACAGCCACGCCGATTCGAGCTGGTCCATCGCCGCCGTCACGCGGACGTCGTCGAGCTGGATCACCTCGCCGACGGGCGTTCCCTCGGTCACCGACGAACCGATGCGGCTCGAAAGATCACCGCCGACAAACACACCCGCGTGCGGCGCGGTCACGGTGAGCCGGCCGACCTGCTCGCGGATGAAGGCGACCGCCCGCCGCTGCGCCGTCACGCGGTCCCGCGCGACGTTGACCGCGCTCGGGTTCTCGGCGGTCATCTGCCGCTCGAGGCTCTCGAACTCGGCGAGCGTGGCCAGGCTCAGCCGCAGCCGCTGCTGCAGCTCGTCGTTGTCGATCACCGCGACGGCCTGGCCGGCCTCGACACGCTCGCCGGGCCGCACGAGGACCTCGCGGAGGAAGCCCTCGGCGCCGACGAAGACCCCGGTCCGCTGCCGCGACTCGACCACGCCCACGCCGCGGCGGACATCCGGAGCCGGCACGAGGCCGATCAGCGCCGCGGCCAGCGCGATCATGCCGAGCGAGACCGCGATCGTCCGCGCCCGGTCGTGCGCCAGCTTCGGGCTGCCGCTGAGCCACTTGACGAACTTGCCGACCGGCATGATGAACCAGACCGCGGCCGTCCAGACCGCGAGCACGAGCCCGATCGCGAACATCTTGCCCATCACGAACAGCGTGATCGTGATGAACAGGAAGACGCGGTAGACGATCGCGGCCAGGCCGTAGATCGTCAGCGTCAGCCCCTCAGTCGGGTCGGTGGTGGGCGCCTCGGCTGTCTCGAGGCGGTAGACGAACCGCTGCATCTGGAACTGCAGCATCTTGAACGACCGCTGCATCATGTTGGGGATTTCGAGCAGGTCGGAGAGGATGTAGTAGCCGTCGAACCGCATGAGCGGGTTGGCGTTGAAGAGCACGGTCGAGACGCCGGCGGTGAGCATGGCGTTGTAGGCGAGCTGGGTGGTCAGCTCGCCCGGCGAGCCGTTGAGCCAGACAAACGCGGCGACCGCGGCGAGCCCGAGCTCGAAGACCATGCCCGCCGCGCCGACCGCGACGCGCTGCCACCGGCTCGCGAACCCCCAGCACGCGGACGCATCGACGTATGGGCTGGGCACGAGCACCAGCAGCAGCACGCCGAACTCGGGCACCTGACCGCCGAAGCGTTTGCAGACCACGCCGTGGCCCAGCTCGTGGAGCAGCTTGGCGACGACGAAGACAACGCCGATCCAGAGCCAGTTGCTCGGGGCGATCGCGTCCTCGAAGCCCTCGGCCAGCCGGCCCCACTCCGGCAGGAGCTTGGAGAGCGCGAACAGCACGAACGCCGCCCAGGCCAGCAGGCCCCACCGGTTGAGCACGGGCCGCAGCACGGGCTCGACGGCGCTGATAATCGCATCGGGGTTGAAGAGCTTGACGCGGAAATACATGATGCCCAAAAGCTGGCCCTTGGCCTTCTGGGCGAGCCGGTCGCGGCCGCGGCGGAGCAGCTGCTCGGTCTCGGGGCTCGCCTCGACGCTGAGCAGGTTGGAGTTGTAGAGCTGGGAGATCAGCTCGATGATCTCGGGCTGGGTGGGCCCGCGGTCGCCGTGCTTCTCGGCGACGATCTGCCAGGCGTCCTCGACGGTGCGTAGGCCGTCGAGCAGCCCGACGAACTCGTGGGCGACCGCGCTGAGCCGGAAGAACCGGTTCGAGGCCGGGTCGTGCGCGACGTGCCAGCGCCGGCCGCGGTAGCGCTGCCGCGTGACCTGCACGTGCGGGCGCAGCCGGGGCTTGGTCGCGCGGACGCGGTGCCAGTGCGGGCTGAAGGTCGGGCGGTCGCTCATGCGGTCGGTCCCTTTACCACCAGAGCCACAGGCGGAGCGTATCGACGATGCGCCGCGAGCCGATCCAGAGCAGCGAGCGGTCGCCGACCTCCAGCTTGGCCAGCCCCTGCATGCCCGGCCGCATCCAGGCGGCCGCGTCGTCGAGCGTGGCGTGCACCTCGAAGGCGTTCTGGCCGCCCTCGGCCTGGGCCATCGGCACGACGCGCTCGATCACGACCGGGTACCGGCGGTCGGGGTAGGCCCGGGTCGCGACGGTGCCGATCGCGGCGGCGCCCTCGGCCTCCATCGCCTCGAGCACGAGGCCGATGTCCCGGTCGTCGACGCTGGCGACGACGCGCATCGAATCCAGCGGCGCGATCTCGAAGAGCACATCGCCGCGCGTCAGTGTGCCGCCGATCCGGTCGCGCAGGTCGCCGGTCAGCACGGTGCCCGAAATCGGTGCGCGGACCTCGGCCTGCTCGATGCGTCGCTGGAACAGCTTGAGCCGGGCGCGGGCCTGGTCGGCGCGGGCGCCGGCCTGCTGCTGCTCGGCGCCGTTGCCGCGGCGCATCGCGTCGTCCGACTGCGCCTCGGCCTGGCGGAGCTGGCCCCGCGCCTCGATCGCGCTCAGCTCCATCTCGCTCGTGTCCAGCCGCATCAGCAGTTCGCCCGCCTCGACCCGCCGGCCGGGCTCGGCGGCGGCGAGCACCTCGACGATCGTCGCGTCGTACGGCGCCGCGATCACCCGGCGATCGACCGGCGCCAGCGAGACGGGCGCCTCGATCCGGTAGGGCCGATCGACCACGACCAGCGCGACCATCAGCAGCAGCACCGCCGCGCCCGCCGCCTTCCAGAGCGTGTGCGTCGGGCCGACGAGCCAGGCGGCGGCCTTCCGCGAGGAATCGATTGCTCGCAGCGGCACCGCCCGGTCGTCGCTGCGACGCAGCCGCAGCACGGGCCCGACCAGGTCGAGCGTCGCCAGCAGCACCTCGATCATGCGGACCTCGATCGACTGGCCCGGCTTGGCCGATTCGATCGTCAGCACGCCGAGCGTCTCGTCGCCGTCGCGGATCGGCAGCGACGCGAGCTTGAGGTTCGCGTCGCTGGCGGCCAGTTCGCGGTGGGCGTGCACGACGGCCCGGGTCAGCACCGGGTCGGGCTCGGTGCCGGCCGGCGGCTCGGGGATCGGGAAGACCACCGGCTGCTGCTGATCGACGCACTCGTCCATCGCGGCCGCGAGCTTGCGGACCATCGCCATGCGGCGGTCCACATGCTCGGTGTCGCTGATCGCCATCACGCGGACGGGCACGCTGTCGCGCTCAGAGACAACGGACTCGGCCCCGCCGCGGGCACCCGCGGCCGCGCCGCCGCGACCGACGCGCCAGCCCAGCGCGACCCGGTCCGCCCCGAGCTGCCGGCAGATGTCGTTGACCAACTGCATCGCCGCGCCCTTGAAGCTTTCGGCCGTGTTCGTTGAGGCGATCAGCCGCGTCGCCAGATCCAGCGCCGAGGCCGACGACCGTGTCCGAGCGAGCTGCTGCCGGGCAGAGGCGAGCTGGGCGTAGCCGGCGATCAGCTCGGCCAGAGCGGTCGTGGTCTGCATCGCCGATGCGCTTCGATGGTCCAGGACCATCACCGCCGCGGACATCGGCCGGCCGGGCCGGCCCGACGCGTCTTCGGTCCGCCCGACGGGCACGGCCAGGACCATCGCCTCGCCGCGGGCCGCCTCGTAGAGCCCATCGCTGCGTGATGCGGAGAGCGGGAAGGTCGCCGGCTGGCCCGAGACCAGCACCGAGGCGGCGGAGGATCGCATCGCATCGGGCTCGGCTAAAGAGGCATCCGGCTCGCCGCCGCCGGCTTCGGGCCAGAGCCGGACGGCCCGGATACCCGCACCGGCATCGGAAGCGCTCGGCCGGGCCTGCTCTCGGTCGAGGGCAGTCGGGCCGGCGGGATCTTCAGCGCCGGCCGCGACCAGCAGGGCCGCCTGCCGGGCGCCCGTGACTCGCGCCAAGGCCGCCAAGAGGGCGTCGGCGAACGCCTCGTCGCGCTCGGCGGCCGCCGAAAGGCCCGCGATGATCTGCTGCCAGCCCGCCGCCTGCGGGACACCGTGCGTCTTGCTCACGCGTTCACCTGTGCTCGGGGCCTTCGCTCGGGCCCGGGCGGCGTGTCCGCTCGGAGCCGCTCAGGGCCGCCCGTTCGGGCCGGGCTGGTCGTCTTGGCCGGGCTGACCATCCTGGTCGCCGTCGTCGTCCGGCTCATGCTGGGCCGGCGAGGTCATCGCGGGTGTCCAGGCCGCCTCCGGCGGCTCAAAGCGAACAAAAGCGGTCAGCCCCGCGGGCAGGCCGGCTGGATTCGTGGCTTCAACCCGAACACGACGCGAACCCGTTACCGAATCCGCGACCGGGCTGATCCCGACGATTCTAGCCGACAGCACCCGCGGCTCGTCGCCGATCCGCACGAGCACCCAGGCCGGATCCATCGGCGACAGGCCCAGGGTCAGTTCGGTGGGCGTAGCCGCGTCGATCAGCAGCGGATCGACCGAGACCACCCGCACAACCGGGTCGGTATCGCGGACCGAGTCGCCGACATCAACAAGCACGGCATCAATGATGCCGGAGAACGGCGCCACCAGACGGAGCGAATCGAGCCGGGCGGCGAGCTGCTCGAGCTGGCGGTCGGCCTCGACGTCCCGCTGGCGGGCGGCGTCGAGCTGGATTACGGCCGTATCCCGTTGGAGCCGGGAGCGGTCGAGCTCGATCGACGAGCCGCCGCCGCCCTCGAAAGCGGACTTGGTCGCCTCGTATTCCACGCGGGCGAGTTCCAGAGCCGCGGTCTGGAGGTCGACGTCCAGCGTGCTCTGGGCCCGGAGCAGCGCAACGTCGTAGGCCGCCTGGGCCTCGGCGTCGTCGGCCCGGACCAGCCGCTGACCCACTTCGACCGCCTGCCCGTCGCGGACGAGAACCTCGGCGACCTGGGTCGGGAAGCGGAAGCCCATGGTCGCGTCCTGGCTGGGCCGGGTGACGGCTTTGATCCCGAAGGACTCGTCGGCCTCGGCCCCGGGCTGCGCCGCCACCGGCCGACCCGCGACCGATGCCAGCGCCGTCAGCGCCGCCGCCCACATCCACATGCCAGTCTTCGCCATGATCGATCCCTCTCGGCGGGCGGACGGCCCGCGCCGAACCCTACTATCGGTCAGAGCGTGCGCGCGGCACCGTTTTCGGGTGTTTCGGACAACACCCCCGGTGAGTTCACCCGGCCGCTCACAACTCACGGGCACGGAGGACCGAAACCCATGGCGACCAGCACCACCGACACCCTCGCGCTCAGCGGCGGCACACCCGTCTTCGACTCGCCCGTGCCCTTTATGGCCCCCAAGCTGCACCGCGAGGACATCGACGCGGCCACCGCCGTGCTCGAATCCGGCATGCTCCGCGCCGCGGGCAACTGCGCCGAGCTCGAGACGCAGTTCGCGGCCAAGTCCGACGCCGCCCACGGCCTGACCTGCGCCAACGGCACCTGCGCTCTCCAGCTCGCCTACGAGGCCCTCCTCCAGCCCGGCGATGAGGTCATCTGCCCCGCCTGGACCTACATCGCCACCGCCAGCATGCTCGTCGCCCGCGGCTGCAAGGTCGTCTTCTGCGACTCGCTCGAAGACACCATGCAGGTTGATCCCGAAGACGTCAAACGCCGCATCACGCCCAACACCAAAGCGATCGCCGTCACGCACATCTACGGCATGCCCGTCGACATCAACGCCATCCAGCACATCGCCGACGAGTACGGCCTGGCCGTCATCTATGACAGCGCGCAGGCGCACCTCGCGACATACAACGGCAAAGGCATCGGCGCCTTCGGCGACGCCTGCACCTATTCGTTCTATGCGACGAAAAACCTGGGCACCGGCGAGGGCGGCATCATCACCGTCAACGACCAGGACCTGGCGACCGAGATCGGCCTGATCCGCAGCCACGGCGAGCCCGAGAAATACCTGCACACCCGGATCGGCTTCAACTACCGGATGAACGACATCACCGGCGCGATCGGCCTCTCGCGCCTCCAGCGCCTGCTCGACGAGACCAACAAGCGCCGAGCCGCGGCCGACCTGTACGACCAGCATCTGGCGTCGATCGAGACCGTCGCCAGCCCGACGCGCACCAAGGGCGCCGACTCGGCGTGGCACCTCTACTCGGTCAAGCTCGACATCGACCGACTGAACTGCACGCGGGACGAATTCGGCAAGGCCCTGATGGCCGAGGGCGTGCCGAATGCCGTGCACTACCCCAAGAGCCTGACCGACCAGCCGGCGTTTGCCGATGTGGTCAAAGCCAACGGCAACGACCATCCGCCAATCGCCCGCAAGCTGGCGGACCGCGTGCTGAGCCTGCCGATGCACCACGAGCTGACCGAGGATCAGATCAAGGGCGTGGCCGAGGCGGTCAACAAGGTCGCCGCGGCGTACAGCTGATCAACCGATCTCGAGAAGGTCCCCAAAAGTCACCCCCTCAAGCATCTCCGGATCCTCCATGGCGTAAGTGTATCCCGTCCCTACAGATAGCCCCGGAAGCCCCAGCGTTTCAACCACACCGGCATGACGGTCGGTTGCCATGAAGTACTCATCACTCTCGTTGCTCGCATGGAGCACAGCTTCCAAGGCGCTGGCTGCTTCTGGCAAGCCAACGGCCCGGCAGACGGCATTCGCATCGCCACCTTCCGGCTCTTCAGCACCTTCCTCATCAAAGTAGTTCGGGCAAGAGTTGTATGTATCAACCGGCTGTCCGCGGTCAAAAATATCAAGCAGTAGCACGCTGTCATCGTGGTTGAGTGCTGAGAACACGACCGAGCCCGTCTTGACCGAAAGCAGCTCTCCAAGACGCTGCAGCTCATCGATCTCTTGCGATTCACATGCTTGGTCGAACACGACAACCCACCCACCAATCGACGGGCTCACGAGCGCAGCCCGACCCTCGGCCTTCAGCAAGCCGCCGATCGCTTGGGGATCGTCGGACCGCACACAGAAGTTCGTATAAAACGCGCCCATGACCTACCCCCCTGTGTGCACCTCGCACACCAAGCATACCGTGCCCGGCCTAGCCCGCAGCACCGCATCAGCAGCGCACGCCGCGGGCACCAGCACCGTCGAGCCGGGCCGGCCCGGGACTTCCTCGAACGCGTCCGAGGCCGACGCGATCGAGGCGCCTTTGCCGCCGACGATCATGACCACGGCGCAACCGGTCATCGCCAGCCCCACTTCTTCGCAGTGGCCGCGAACCTCGCGCACGCGGAAGAAGTCGTTCTCGCACAGCGTCCCGGGCCCGGTCGCGGCTGCTGGCGGCTCGGCAAGGTCCATGCTGGCCAGTGCCTGCTCGACGTGCAGCTCGCGGGGCGATCGGTCGAGCTCTTGCGCCCAGTCATAGACGCGGAAGGTCGTATCGCTCGGGGTCTGAAACTCGGCCGCGACCACGCCCGCGCCGAGCGCGTGGATCGTGCCGCTGGGCAGCTCGTGCAGCTCGCCCGGCACCGCCGGCTCGCTCGCGAGGACTTCTGGCACGCGACCATCTGTCACGGCCGCTTTCAGATCCTCTGCCGAGACGCCGGGGCGTAGGCCCTTGTAAATCAGGGCGTCATCTTCGGCATCGAGCACGTACCAGCACTCGGTCTTGAAGTGCGCCCCGGGGTTCGCCGCGACGTACGCCGGTGACGGATGCACCTGGACCGACAGCGTCTCACGGGCGTCGAGCAGCTTGACCAGCAGCGGGAAGCCGCCGGCGGCGGATGGCTTGGCATCACCCAGCAGGTCCGGCCCGAAGGCGGTCATCAGCTCGCCGAGCGTGCGGCCTGCCAGCGGCCCGGCGGAGACGACCGACCGCTGCGCCGAACCCCCAGCGCCCGAAGCCGCCGTGCTGGCCAGGTCGGCCACTTCCCAGCTCTCGCCGATCCGCTCGCCGGCGGGCAGCGGTTTGCCGTACGCGGCCAATGCGCCGCCGCCCCAGACCTTGGGCAGCAGTATCGGCTCGAAGACAATGGGAGCGAGGTCAGGCATCGGCGATCTTTCCAACCCGGCGGACGGCCGACCACAAGGAGCCTGGATCCAGCGATGACCGCCGCAGCAGCACGGGCCCACCCCGGCGAGGCCGGATCAGTTCGCGTGCGGCCAGCCCCGCAACGCCTGCATCAAATTTCTCGGTCGGCGGGGAC
>JBCDEF010000072.1:0-12768 GCA_039179915.1 Planctomycetota bacterium
CTGGTGCGGAAGCTGATCGACCGGCTGAACGGCTTCGGCCCGCGTGCCGAGTCGGGGGCACCATTGGAAGCCGGCTCGGGATGAGCGCACGCCGGCGATCGCGACGGCCGCGGCCCGCCCGGGCTGCGTTCGGATGGCTTGCCGCGTTCGGCGGCGCGATGCTGGTCGGCTGCGCCGGACCGGCGGAACCCGAGATTCAGGTCCAGGCGGCGTCCGCCGACCGGTTCGATGACCTCGCCCGGCCGGCGGTGCGCGGCGGGACCAACGGCCTGGAGCTGCGGACCTGGTCGATCGAGGGGCAAGCGGACCTGGTCCGCGCTCTGGTTCACGTCTACGGCCGGGTGCCCACGCCGATGCCCGACAGTGTGCGGGAGGCCTGGATCGACAGCGGGCTGTGGGTGCTCCGCGTGCCGATCGAGGACCTCGCGGTCATCCGCGAACGGATGGAACTGATCGGCCCTGAGCAGCGCGACTGGTTCGGCCAGGTGCCGATGTGGAGCGAGGCGGTGCGGGGCCGGCGCGTGCGGCCCGGCGGCGTCCTCTCGCTGGCAGACGGGCCGATGCGGTCCTCTGGCGGCGTGCTGCGGCTGCTGACACGGGGCTGGACGGTGCCGGGGGTGCGTGGCTGGGACGCCGCGCTGCACGTCGAGCTGGCGGTGCAGCTCGCGGATGATCAGGCGCCGCTGCTCGGGCTCGGCGGGGCCCAGAGCGAGCTGGAGACCGGGCTGGTTTTCCCGCGGCTGCGGACGGCGGTCGAGATGCAGCGCGACGCGGCGCTTCTGATCGTGCCGATCGGCGGGGAGGCGTCCGACGCCGCGGCCGGGCGATCATCAGAGGGATCTGTGTCAGAAGGGAATGCCGCGGTTGGACCTGCGTTCGTCGGCCCGCCGGCGCCCATGCCACCGACGCTCGGCGAGGCGATGCTGACCGCGGCGGTCGACCCTTCGGACCCGGCGTCGGCGCGGCGGCGGGCGATCGTGGTGATCGTGCCGCGGGTGCCGGCGGTCTTCCCGGCGGTGCTCGGGAATTGACGCTTGGCGGGCAACGCGCCCGCGGCGGCCACGCTAGTCTCCGCTGATGGCCGTGCTGCTCCCGATCCTCCAACTCGCCGGCGGGCTTGCGCTGCTGATCATCGGCGCCGAGCTGATGGTCCGCGGCGCCGCGAGGCTTGCGCACGCCTTCGGGATCAGCTCGTTCGTCGTCGGCCTGACCGTGGTCGCCTTCGGCACCAGCGCGCCCGAGCTCGGCGGCTCGCTCCGGGCGGCGTTCGAGGGCGACGGCGATCTGGCAATCGGCGCTGTTGTTGGCTCGAACATCGCCAACATCTGTCTGGTCATGGGCACGGCCGCGGTGATCTGCCCGATCCCGGTCAGGCTCAAGGGCATCCGGGGTGAGACGATCGCGATGCTCATCGCGACCGCGGCGGGGCTGATCGCGATGCTCGGGCCGTCGGTGCACCGGATCGAGGGCATCGTGCTCACCGCCGGGCTGATCCTGTTTACGTTGCGGGCGTATCTGTCGGGCCGAAGGGCATCGCCGGACGAGGCGAGCGAGCTGGCCAGGGCCGCGAAGGAGCTCGACGAGGAGCTGTCGGTCGGCGATGGGCCGCGGCTGCCTTTGAGCATCGCGCTGCTGATCGCCGGGCTTGTCATGCTCTATTTCGGTTCGGGCATGCTGGTGACCGGGGCGACGGTGCTTGCGGAGATGATCGGCGTCTCGAGCGCGGTCATCGGGCTGTCGATCGTCGCATTCGGGACCAGCGTGCCGGAGCTCTCGCTTTCGGTGGTCGCGGCGCTGCGGAAGCAGCCGGACATCGCGATCGGCAACATCGTCGGGTCGAACGTGTTTAATATTCTGTGCGTGCTCGGGCTGACGGCGCTGATCTCGCCGAACGCGCTGCCGGTGCCTGCTGAGCTGTGGCGTCGGGACGCCTGGGTGCTGATTTTTGTCTCGCTGGCCTGCCTGCCGATCCTGGGGCGGATGCGGCACGTCAGCCGGCTCGAGGGCGTGGTGCTTCTCGGACTCTACGCCGGCTACATGGCGGCTCTGTTCCTCATGCGCGGCGAGTAGCCGGCCCCGATACGTGGGCAGATCGGTACCGTGGGCACAGTCTCGGGTCGGATGGGCCGATAGCCCTGTCGTGCTGCGGACGAGCCTCGATGATGTCATGCCCGGCATGCGCCTGGCGCTGCCGGTCTTCCACCCCAACGCGGCGGGGCGTGTCCTGCTGCGCGCGGGCTTCGAGCTCGAGGCACGGACGATCGGGCGGCTGGCCGACCTGGGCGTGCGGGCGCTGTGGATCGCGTACCCGCAGCTTTCGTTCCTGCTCAAGCACGCCTCGCCCGAGGTGACGCGGCACCGCGCGAGCCTGTCGTCGCAGGTCGCGTTTTTGTTCGACCAGCTTCGGGAGCGTTCGGACGCGGCCTTTGAATATACCAAGTACGCCCGGAGCGTGGCCGGGCTTGCCGAGGCACTCGTGGCCGATCCGGACGCGGCGCTCTTTGTCGACCGGCTGTCCCGCGTGTCGGAGCACGAGTTCGAGCACGCGTCGACCGTCGGGTTTCTATCGACGCTCATGGGTCTGAAGCTGATCCCGTACCTGGAGCACCAGCGGACACGGGTGCGGCCTGCCAAGGCGCGGGACGTGGTGCCGCTGGGTGTCGCGGGGATGCTGCACGATATCGGGATGACGCGTCTGCGTGAGGAGGACCGGGCCGCGTTCCGCCGCGAGCCGGACCCGTCGGACGAAACGTACCGCTCGCACGTCGAGCTGGGTCACCGGATGGTCCGCGGCCGGGTGCCGGCGACGGTCGCTGCGGCCGTGCTGCACCACCACCAGCGGTGCGACGGCACGGGCTTTCCGGCGCGTCAGATGGCCGACGGCCGGACGGAGCCGATCGCCGGCGATCGGATCCATGTCTACGCCCGGATCATCGCTGTCGCCGACGTGTTCGATCGGCTGACGCGGGACGACGAGGGCGGTGAGCGGCCGCGGGTCCGGGCGTTGGCGGGTCTGCTCGAGCAGACCAACGCCGGCAAGTTCGACCGCATGGCGTTCTGCGCGCTGCTGGCGGTCTGCCCGCCCTACCCGCCCGGGACGATGGTCACGCTGTCCGACGGGGTGCGCGGCGTGGTGGTGGGGTGGAACGACGCCGACCCGTGCCGCCCGCGTGTGCAGCCGTTCGATCCGCTGGACCCGGAAAAGTCGGTCGATCGGCCGGTCGTGGATCTGTCGGCGTCGCGCGGCATATGCGTCGCGGTTGCCGATGGCGCCGATGTCGGGCGGGAGAACTTTTATCCGAGCCGGCCGACAGAATTCATGCTGGATGTGGCGAACCGTCGTCTGCACAACGCCGCGGAAACCGAGCGGGCACGCGCCGGCGAAGCCGGTCGGCGGGGCGGTCTCCGCGACGCGGGCTGACGAGTCGGGCGGCCCTCTCGGCGAACGCTCAGCCGCCGGCCGGGAGCGACGCGGGCACAACGGCGCCGGGCCGGCTCTGGCTGGCCATACGGGTCGGCTGCCCCTCCTCGTTGAGCGTCAGGCCGACCATCTCGAGTTCGTCCTGCTCCCAGGGCGTGTCGGCGACTTCGGCCGGCGTCGGCTCGCGGATCAGCACGCGGGTGCCGGCGTCGATGCCCGCGGCGATCTCGACAAACGCGTCGCTCACCCGGGCCGGCTGCACCGGCACGCGGCGGAAGACCGAGCCCTCATCGACATACACGTACCGCACCGGGCCCTCGTTAAAGACCGCCGTGACGGGCACGGCCAGCGAATCCTCGACGCGGCCCAGCGTGATCGTCGCTTCGCAGCGCATCGAGGGCTTGAGCACGTCGCTCTTGTCGTCGGCGGCGTCGATCGCGATGGTCACGGTGTACTCGCGGAGGTTCGGGTCCCGCCAGCCGCCGTTCTCGGCCAGCACGCCGATCTCGGTCACGGTGCCGGTGAAGATGCGGTCGTTGGCGGCGTTGACGCGGATCTGCGCGTCCTGGCCGGCCCGGATTCGTCCGGCCAGGCTCTCGTGCACGCGGACTTCGGCCACGAGCCGGCTCGTGTCGGGCAGGGCAAACATCAGCCGGTTCGGGTAGACGTTCTGCCCGATCTGCATCGGGCCGTCGTTGTTCCAGCGGTTGCGGCTCTGCTGGACGGTCGAGCCGTAGACAACGAGGCCAGCCGAGGGGGCGGTCACGGTTGCCGCCGCGATCTGCTCGATCAGGTCATCGATCTGGGCTGTCCGCCGGGCAACTCGCCGCTGGCGTGAGGTCAGTGTCGCCTGGGCGTCGGCGAGCTTGATCGCGTTCTGCCGCTCGACGCGGTCCAGCTCGGCCCGGGCCTGCGCGACGTCGGACTCCTTTTGCTCGCGGTCGCGCTTCTGCTGGAACTCGACGTAACTGGACTTCTGCAGCTCGACGGTCTGCACCCGGGCGCGGGCCTTGATCAGGTCCAGCTCATCCTGCTTGTATTGGTCTTCGCTGATAAACCCTTCCTCGAGCAGGTCGATGTTCCGGCCGTGCTTTTCTTCGAGGCGATCGAGCTCCCGCCGGGCCTCTTCCATGTTGAGCCCGAGCTCTTGCATTTTGAGGGCGTGGTCGCCCGACTCCCACTGGGAGAGCGCCAGGTCGGCCAGCCGCAGCTTGAGCTCGGCGTCGCGCACGGCGCTGGCGTTGTCCGACCGCTGGATCTCCAGGGCGTTCTCGGCTGCGATCAGCTCGGCCCGCTCGCTCTCGAGCGCGATCTCGTCATCTTCGAGCTCGGTCTGCAGGTCGTCGGTGTTGAGCACCGCCAGCACCTCGCCCGCCTCGACGCGGGTGCCCTCGGCGATCAGCTCCACGATTGTCGTCTGCCGCTCGAGCGTCGAGCGGATCTCGATCTGGTCCATCGCTTGAAGCTCGCCCGAGGCCGTCGTGCTGATGTCGAACGTCCGGACGCCGGCGGCGATGACATCGGCGGTCGTGGGCCGACCGGCATTGCCTTGTTCGCCCGACATCGCTCCGAGCAGATCGAAGTGCCAGGCCGCACCGCCGGCCGCGCCGATCAGGACCACGGGTGCGAGAATCTTGACAAGTGCACCGCCGCTGCGCATCGTCGACATCGTTCTTGGCCTCTCTGGGTCGCTTTTCCGGGGATGAGATCGGGGAACCGGCTCGCGGGTGATACCGCCCCGGCCTGTCATGGTTCGCCGCGGCCGGGCGTTCCGATGCCGACAGGCGAAGAAGTCCCGCCGACGGCACGCGAGAGCTAGGCTGGCCCGATGCACGGGCACCAGGAGATCGCGCTGGCCGTGGCGGCCCCGGCGGAGGCGGCGGCAGTCTTGCGGGGCTGCGGCTGCCCGCCACGGGAACTGGACCCGGGCGAGCCGGTCCGGCTCGCGGAGGGCCTGTCACTTGTACGGCTCGGGGTCGGGCCCGTGCCCGCGGCGGTCCACGCGGCCCGATTGCTGGCGGACCATCCGTCACACGGGGTGGTGAATCTCGGGGTCGCGGGCGCGTATCCGGGTCTGGATAGCGGGCCAGACAGCAGGCCGGGCAGCGGGTTTCCGACCGTCCCTCTGGCCGTCCCTTTGGGCGGCACGGTGCTGGCGACGCGGTCGCTGCTGGCCGACCACGGCGCGCTCCACGCCGACGGATTTGAAGACCTCGCCGCGATGGGGTTCCCGCCCGCGGACGACGCCGGCTGGGAGATGCCGGATTCTGAGCTTTCGCGGCGGATCCGGCCGCTGGCCCATGCCGAGGGCCCGATCGCGACGGTGGGGGCGGTCTCCGGGACCGACTCGGCCGCGGCCGAGCTGGCGCGGCGGACCGGGGCGGTGGCGGAGGCGATGGAGGGGGCAGCGGTCGCCTTCGCCTGTTACCTGGCCCGGGTGCCGTTCGCCGAGGTCCGGGTGATCAGCAATGTTGTGGGCGATCGCGGCCGATACCCGTGGCGGCTTGACGAGGCATTGATGGGGCTGTCATCGCTGTCGGCGTCGCTCTCACGGGCGTTGATCGTCCGATAACTGTTGATTCACGCTGCCGGGCTCAGCCACGCGTCTGGGGCTGATCCGTCTGCTCCGGTCGTGCCGCCTCGGCCGCTCGTGTGGGCTGGGGCAGCCCGGCTGGCTCTCAACATCGCACCGCCACCCGCCGATGCACCAGTCGAGCGGGTTGTCCGACCCGTTCGATCGATCAGAACCGGACTGAACGAGGGCAGAGATGGCGCGAGGGTCGCTCGGAGCACTGAAGCATCTCGGCTCGATGGGCGGGCCGTCGAAGCCCGGCCGATTCCGTCCGGTGGGTGTCGATTTCGGGACCTACGCCCTGAAGGTGATGCAGCTGACCGGGGGCGATCGGCCGTCGCTGGTGTCCGCGGCCTCGATCGACACGCCGCACGATCTGCTGGCCGACCCGGCCGGTCGGCTGGCGTTCCAGACCCAGCAGCTTCCCGGGCTGGTGCGTTCGGCGGGGTTCAAAGGCAAGCGGGCGGTCTGCCTGCTGCCGGCGCCGCTGACATACACAACGCACCTGCAGGTGCCCAAGGGCGACGACAACATGATCGAAGGTGCCTCCCGCATCGCGGTGGGGGCGCAGCTCGGCTGCGACCCGGCCTCGCTGGTGATGCGGTGGCACGAGGTGGGCCCGTCGAACCAGGGCCAGGGCAAGCTCGAGGTTCTGGCAATGGCCTCGCCGCGGCGGACGGTCGACAGGCTGATGCAGGCGTTGGCCGGCGCGAAGCTGGAACCGGTGGGCATGCGGACCGAGCCGGTCGCGCTGCTCCGCGGGTTCCAGAGCCTGGGCCTGACGAGCGAGACCGAGACGACGCTGTACCTCGACCTGGGCTACGGCACGACCAAGGCGCTGATCGCGCACGGGCAGAAGCTGCTGTTTGCGCGGACCATCGAGCTGGGCGGGGCGGCGCTGGACCGAGAGATCGCCGAGCGGCGGAAGGTCAGCGCTGAGCGCTCGCACGAGCTTCGGCTGGGCTGCATCGAGTTCTCGGGCGTCGAAAAGCCGCCTGTGGCGTCTGTGACGGCGCTCGGCGGCGGTGGAGTGGCGCGAGTGGGCGAGAGCGGGCTACGGATGCCCGCCGCGATGACCGACAGCCGGAAGAGCGTGAGTGTGCTGCCCGACGTTCGGGAGTCGCTCGAGATGCTCGGCGACGAGGTGTCGATGTGCCTGCGGTACCACCAGAGCCTGTTCCCCTCGTCGCCGGTGACCCGCGTGGTGCTGACCGGCGGGGAGTCGCGGCACCTGGGGCTGTGCCGGCGGGTGGCGGGTGCGGCTCGGGTGTCGGTGCAGGCCGGCGACCCGGCGCGGGCGATCGGGCGGACGGGCAAGGAGCCCTCGGCGGGCGTGGATCTGGCTCAGCCCATGCCGGGCTGGGCGGCGGTGCTTGGGCTGGGCATGTGCCCGACGGACCTGTGAAGCACGGGCGGGTGAAGCAAGGACAGACCGCGCGGCCGGGACCGGCCGCGCTTCGGGCAGTGGGGAACGCGCGATGAGCGATCAGGCCGGCAAGCCGCTGAGCACGTGGGAGCAGGACAGCAGCTTCCTTCCAGAGGACTACGTCCGCAGCAAGGGGGAGCGGCGGGCGAACCTGCTGAGCCTCTCGCTGTTCGGCGTGATGATGTTCGCCGTGGTCGCGGCGTTTTTCGCGACCAACAAGCGGTGGATGACCGTCCGCAGCGAGAAGCAGTCGATCAACGCCGCGTACGTCCGCGAGGCCGGCAAGATCGACGAGCTCAAGGCGCTCGAGCAGCAGCGCGACGACCTGATCAAGAAGGCCGAGGTGACCGCGGCGTTGGTCGAGCGCGTGCCGCGTTCGCTGATCTTTGCGCAGATCGTCAGCCGCATGCCGCGGGACGTGAAGCTGCTGGAGCTGGAGCTCGAGAGCGAGCTGATCAAACAGTCGACCACGGCCCGCAAGACGGGCAAGTCCGCGGGCGTGCGGACGCTCTCCGGCTCGGGCGGCTCGAGCAAGCCCGGCGCTGGCAAGGACGAGAGCGACGCGCCGCTGGTCCCGCAGTACCGCCAGAGCCTGTCGATGGTCGGGGTGGGGCTGAGCAACGACGACATCGCGGACTACATCGAGGCGCTGCGCGACTGCGCGATCCTCGACAACATCGAGCTGCAGTACATCAAGCGGCAGAAGATCGAGGGCGTCGAGCTGCGGAAGTTCGAGCTGCTGGCCAAGGTCCGCGGCGATGTCGACGCCCGGGGCATCGTCGACCCCGAGGACCCGGCCGACCTGCCCGAGGTGCTGGACCCGACCGACCTGGTCCCCACGACGCCCGTGTTCGTCCCACCGAGCCAGTTCGACGAGAACGGCGATCCGGTCCGCCCGTCCGAGGAAGAGTCCGCCGGCGAGGCCGCGATCGGGTTCCTGAGCGCCACCTTCGAGACCCTCAAGGAGATGGGCCGCAACGCCGACGGCGACGAGCCGCAGCCCGCCGCCGCTCCGCAGGCCGTCCCGGAGGCCGCCGCAACAGAGAACGAGCCTCCCGCCGATGACGCGGCCGACGCGGAGCAGGCGCCCGCGAGCGATCCGTTTGCGCCGGCCGTCCCACCGGCCGCCGAGGACGCGTCCGAAGAAGCCGAAGCCGACGACGGCGGCGTGGGCCTCGATCTGGAGGCGCTGCTGGCCGAGCAGGACGATGACGACCAGGCGGACGCCGACGACGGGTCCGACGAGAGCGACGAAGCCAACAAGGGCGAGGGCTAACCCATGCGATTCGGAGTCCGCGAGCTGGTGCTGCTGATCACGCTGATGGCGCTGCCGCTGTCGAGCTACTGGTTGGTGTTCCGGCCGAACAACGAGAAGATCGAGCAGGCCGAGCGTGAGATCGAGCACAAGCGTGCGATGCTCGAGAAGCTGCAGACCGTGACCTCGCGGAGCGAGACGCTCGAAGAGGCGACGGCCGCGATCGAGACGGGCATCGAGACGATCGAGGCCCGCTTGCCGACCGACCGGGAGATCGGCGAGGTCGTGCGGGCGGTCTCGGCGTTGGCGGTCGAGTCCGGGCTGGGCCAGCCGGGCATGGTCGCCCGGCCGCCGGTCAGCGGCACGCTCTACATGGAGCAGCCGATCGAGATGACACTGACCGGCGACTTTCGGGGTTTCTACGAGTTCCTGCTCGCCCTGGAGCGGCTGCCGCGGCTGACGCGGATGCCCGACATGCAGGTCGAGCGGTCCAAGGACGAGGACGGCCACCTGACCGCCGAGTTCACCCTGAACATCTACTTCGAGCGTGAGGGCCAGCAATCATGATCACGAACGATCTCGAACCGGGCGGCGGCGACGCTGGCTTCGGGCAGGAGAACGAGGGCGTCTTTACGCCGGGGCTGATCCGCGCCGACGAAGCGGGCGGCGACCAGCCGATCGTGCCGTCGGGCGGCCGGTCGGCGATGAAGCAGTACGTGCTCGTCGGCGGCGTGGTGCTGCTGGGCGTGGGCGTGCTGGTGTTTCTCCGGCAGCAGGGCGTCGGGGCGGATCTGCTCTTCGCCGATACGCCGAAGATCGATTACAACATCGATCAGCCGATCGATGAGCAGGTCGAGGCCCGCCAGCGGCAGGTGCTCACCGACCTGTCGCTCGGCGAGGAGCCGGTGCAGATGCCCGCCGAGGCCGTGGACACCAACCCGTTCCGCCTGGCGCACATGACACAAGAAGACGAGCCGGAGCTTCCGGCGATGATGGAGCCCGAGCCCGAGATGCCGACCGGCCCCTCGCCGGAGGAGCTGCGTCTTGCCGAATTGGACCGCCTGGCGGCGGGGCTGGCGCTCAACAGCGTGATCGCGGGGCGTATCTCGCTGGCGCGGATCAACAGCCAGACATATCGCGTCGGAGACCTGATCGCCGGCGAGTTCACTGTTATGGAAATCACGGCCGATCGCACGGTGGTGCTCGAGGCCGACGGCTACGAGTACGTGCTCGAGATGTCGAACCGCTAAGCCGCTTAAGCGGCGGATGGAGGCAGCGTGGCAGGCGGCAGCATCGATGACATCCTGGAGCGGATCCGCAGGCTCGAGGCGACCGCCACCGGTTCGCCCTCGGAAACGGACGGCGACGAACCTGCGCCGGCCGATGAGGCTGCGGAAGATCATGGCGCCCAAAACGGCCTCGCCGACGAGCACCACACGGACGATGAACCCCCGGCGCCCCCGCGTGTCGGCCGCATCGCTCGCGAGGAGGATGGCAACGGGGCCGTCCCGATCGAGATGCTCACGCCCGAGACCTACCGCGACGAGGATCATGACACTGAGCCGGGTGCTGACGTCGCGGGCGATGAGCCGTCGGCCTCATTCCCGTTCCCGCTGGGTTCTGAATCTGAGCCCAAGCCCGAGCCCGAGCCCGAGCTTGAACTTGAGCCGGAGTCCGATGCGGACCCAGAGTCTGACGTTGATAAACAGGGCGAACCGGAGCCGGCCGACGAGGCCGTTGTTTCTGTTGAACCGGAGCCTGCCGCGGCCGAACCTGTGTCGACCGACCCTGGACCGGCCGACACGTTCGGCGCGATGATGACCATCGAGCCGGAAGACTGGGACGAGCCGTCCGCAGAGGCCGAGCCCGTGCCAGAGGCGACGTTCGAACCTGAGCCACAGATTGAGCCGCAACTCGAGCCAGATACCGAGCCTGAGGCCGAGACACACTCCGAGCCGGAAACCGAACCATCGCCGGAGGCTTCACCGGACGGAGCAGAGTCGGACGGGGATGAAACCGACGGCATGGTGCGCATCAACCCGGGCGGGGCCTCGTCGACGGGCATGAGCGACCTGTTCACGCCCGACAGCCAGTCGCTGGCGGCCGTGCCGAAGACGCTCGAAGATGCGCTGGCCAAGACCGGCGTGGTGACACGGGAGCAGATCGCGGCGGCGTCTCGCGTCGCCGAGCAGACACCCGGCAAGGACCTCGTTGCGGTGCTCCGCGAGCAGGGCACGGACGAACAGGCGGTGCAAATGGCGCTGGCCAGCCACCACGGGATGCCATTCGAACGGATCGATCTGGCGGCGGGCCTCGAGGGCGCGTTCGACGGCACACTGCTCCAGCGTCTGGGCCTGCCCTTCTGCGCCGAACACAGCGTGCTGCCGCTGCGCAAAGAAGGCTCGCGTGTTGTGGTCGCGTCGACCAAGCCCAACGCGACGTTCGAGCTCGACGAGATCCGCCGCCGGCTGAATTGCGGCACGCCGAAGCTCGTCCTGACCACGAGCGAGGACATCACATCCGCGCTCGAGATCGCCGGCTTCGGTTCAGAGGAACGCGCCGCGGCAGACAACGTCGATCTCAACGAGATCCTCGAGGATGTCGACGAGGCCGACGTCACCGTCGAGAAGACCGAGGACCAGACGGTCGACCTCGAGCAGAAGGCCGGCGAGAGCCCGGTCATCCGCTATGTGAACTACATCATCCAGACCGCGGTCAAAGAGGGCGCGTCGGATATCCATATCGAGCCGTCGGAGAAGAAGATCACCGTGCGGCTTCGCGTCGACGGCGTGCTGTACGAATCGATGCACCCGCCTGCGAACATGTCCGCCGCGATCACCAGCCGCATCAAGATCATGGCGAACCTGGATATCTCCGAGCGACGCGTGCCGCAGGACGGCCGCATCCGCTGCACGGTCCAGGGCCGCAAGCTCGACCTCCGCGTCTCGACACTGCCCGCCGGCTACGGCGAAAAGGTCGTCATGCGTATCCTCGATACGAAGTCGATCAATGTGCAACTCGAAGACCTCGGCTTCGACGAAGACACGCTGGCGATCTGGCGCCACCAGGTCAAGCAGGCGCACGGCATCGTGCTCGTGACGGGCCCGACCGGCTCGGGTAAAACGACCACGCTCTATTCGTCGCTCCGCCAGCTCGACAAGGGCCGGCTGAATGTCTCGACCGCCGAAGACCCGATCGAGTACCACCTCGACGGCATCACGCAAACGCAGACGCACGAGAAGATCGGCATGACCTTCAGCCGGGTGCTCAAGGCGCTGCTGCGTCAGGACCCAGACGTGATCATGCTCGGCGAGATCCGCGACCACGAGACGGCGCACATCGCTGTGCAGGCCGCGCTGACCGGCCACTTGGTTCTGTCGACGCTGCACACCAACGACGCGCCCAGCTCGATCACCCGGCTGGTCAACATCGGCCTGGAACCGTTCCTGGTCGGCGCCGCGGTCAACGCGGTGCTGGCGCAGCGGCTCGTGCGGCGGCTGTGCAAGCACTGCAAAGTCCTGCGAGACCCGCCGCCGGAGCAGGTCGAGTTCTTGGAGCTCTCGGGCATCATCGGCCAGCAGGTCTACCAGCCCGTCGGCTGCGAGCGCTGCCGCCAGACCGGCTACTCGGGCCGGGTGGGCATCTACGAGCTGCTGGCGGTCGACGACCAGCTCCGCGATGTGATCGCGAGGAACCCGAACGTGTCCGAGTTCCGCCGCATGTGCCTGGAGCGGGGCATGCACAGCCTGCGTCAGGACGGCATGACCAAGGTCGCCGACGGCCTGACCACGGTCGCCGAGGTCCTGCGGGTCACGACGGAGCACTAGGCCGACGGTTGTTGACCGTCTTTACCATGATTGCCCGGCGGGCCGTTGCGCTGGTCGTGCAGGTGGTGCTTGCCGCCATCCCCGGGTCGTCCGCCGCTTGCCGGTGATCGGCCGTTGCCGCCGCGTCCGCCGTCGCCGCCGCGGCCCGTGCTGCCGAACACCGCGTTGCCTCCCTTGCCACCGGGGCCGCCATTTGATGCGCTGAGATGATGATCGGCGTGCTCGTCGTAGCCCCTCGCGCCGTCGCCGCCGTCACCGGCAATGCCC
>JBCDEF010000073.1:0-12751 GCA_039179915.1 Planctomycetota bacterium
GAACGGAAGAACCAACGCAGTCTTTGTCGCCTCCTCAGTCTCGACATGTGATACCAACTCGACAGCACGCTCGCCGAGCGACGACAGCTTCTCAAAAAGTTCCATCCGAGATCACCTCCACAATCAATCGCGAAAGTGTATCAGGTTCCAAACAAATGGTGAAGGACTCAGCTTAAGCCTCTTCAAACCCCGCCCCGCGGAGCACGTCGAAGCTGACGAACTGTCCGGCCTCGAAGTCCTCGGCGGTCTGCCGGCCGTCGGTCGGCGTGCAGTGGATCGGCATGCCCGCGTTGACGACGACGGCGCCCTCACGGATCGCGACGACCGTGCCCTGCACGCGGCGTGGGCGGCCGAAGACGGGCTCGATGTAGCGGCCGCCTGTGGTGACGATGTCGATCCGCTTCGCCTCGGCCCGGATTGTTCCCACGATCCGCTTGCCGACGACCGCACGGATCGCCGAGGGGTCGGCGATCTCCAGGTGCGTCTGATAGCTGGTGTTGGGGAAGCTTACGACGATGGAGGCCGGCTTGGTGGCGGTCTCGTCGTGCACGGCTTCGAGGATGCCACGGGCGAGGGACGGGTCGATGGCGGAAGTCGGTGCGGGGTCGATCATGCCCGGAGAATAGACGACATCAGCCCGCGATGGCCCCGATCCGGGCGTCGTCGACCGCCCGCGGCCGCTCACCCATGCGGAGGTAGTTGGCCAGCAGCCGGGGGCCGTCGGGCGTCATGAAACTCTCGGGGTGGAACTGCACGCCCTCGAGCGGGGCAAGCGGGGCTTGACTGCCATTGCCGCCCCACCGCCGGCGGAGGCCCATGACCACGCGGCGGGTGGTGCCGTTGTCGAGCTCTTCGTCGGCCCATGCCGAGACCGTCCAGCCGCGGCCGTGCGAATCGGTCTCGGTCGGTATCGACGCAACATCGATGACTAGCGAGTGGTACCGCATCGCGGTCATCGGGCTGTTGATGCCGGCGAACAGGCCGCGGCCGTCGTGGTGCACGGGGCTGGTCTTGCCGTGCATCGGCGTCGGGTGCCGCACGACGTTCATGCCGTTCAGGTCACCCAGGCACTGGTGCCCGAGGCAGACGCCCAGCACGGGCACGCGGCCGGCGAAGGCCCCGATGATGTCGGAGCTCACGCCCGCCTCGTTGGGCGTGCACGGACCGGGCGAGACGATCACGTGGCTCGGCCCGCGACCGCCGCCAAGCGTCATCGCCGCTTCGGGCGTGATCCGGTCGTTGCGGACGACCACGAGATCGCGTTCCGGCTCGAGGCTCGGATCGAGCTCTCCCAGCCGCTGCACCAGGTTCCAGGTGAAGCTGTCGTAGTTGTCGATGAGCAGGATCACGGACGATCGTAGCTCGGCGGGGTAGGTTTCAGGCCGCGTCGAGCTCGTCTTCGCCGCGGGCCTCGTTGCCGATATCCATGACCGAATCGATGCCGAAGTCGCTGAGCACGGTGCCGGCGACGCCGTCCTTGGTGACCAGGAACAGCTGATCGGTGATCGGGTAGGGCAGGCGGTTGTAATCCTGGACGACACGGCGGTGGAGCCGGCGGAGGAAGGGCGTGGGCCCTGCCGAGAGCGCGACGAACATATCGCGTGCGGGCACGGCGACAAGGAAATCCGGCCCGAGCCGCGACGCGAGCATACACGAGAGCCCGCCCATCAGCAGCCGGGCGCCGTCGTAGCCGTCTTGCTCACTGATGATCGCGGCCTGGCCGCCCTCCTTGCTTTCGACGAACTGCATGTCGATCTCGGGTGAATACGCATCGAGATTCTCGCGTGCGATCGCCTCGAGTTCTTCGACCGTGACGCCCCACTGCACGACCTGCTCGGTCGTGATGCTGACGGTCATGCTCGGCTGATCGAGCACAAAGACGATCACGGTGCCGTTGACGAACGGGACGTGGGCGACGAGCTCCCGCGAGAGATGCTCGAAGATCGACTCGGGCTGGATCCGCGGCATGATGCGGTGCCGCGCGAGCTCGAAGGGGATGTCGGCGCCCTCGATCGGCTCGCCGACAAAGAGCTGCTCGAGGTAGTGCTCGACGATCTCGAGCCCGCGGACCGGGTCGTGGCTGACCATGCGGTAGAGGTTTTCCAGGTCGAGCCGCCGGCCGTCGACCAAAAGCTCGCTCGGGCCGACGAGCTTGACGGCGAAGTCGGGCTGGATCCGCTGGAGCATGGTCGCGACCTGCTCGGCGAACGCCTCCGGTTCCTTGGGCATGTGCGACATACGGCTCGTCCTCCCCCGGACACGCGTCGACGCCCGGCGGGCGCTCCCACGTTCCATGGGGGATATCTGGCGTTGGCCCGGGGGCCTTGAGCCTCGGGTCCGGGCTGGGAACCACCGGTTCAGGTGTGCGGTTGCCACGACCTTCCTGAGCGGGCCGATCGGCGACAGAACAAGGTCCGAGTTCCCCGCGGGGACCGGCCCGGCTAGACTGCCCGCTACCGGCGTCGGGCACGCGAAACCCGCTCCGGGCGCGTCGAGACGTGCCACGCCGAATGTGACGGAGATTCAAAGCGTGACCGAACAGGATATCGAGGCAAAGGTGATCGACATCGTGGCCGAGCAGCTCGGCGCGGACAAGTCCAAGATCAGCCGTGACACGAGTTTCGTGGACGACCTCAACGCGGACAGCCTCGACACCGTCGAGCTGGTCATGGAGTTCGAGGACGCCTTCGAAACCTCGATCCCGGACGAGAAGGCCGAAAAAATCGGCACCGTCGGCCAGGCGATCGAGTTCATCAAGTCGGCCCAGGGCGTCGACTGACACGCCGGCCGGTGACGCCCCGCGGCGTCGCCCCGGCCGAGCAGAGACGGCTTTTCACGTCAAGCCCGGTCCCGAACCGGGCGTTCTCTATTCCCACCGCGGACGCCAGATCTTTTCCTGAGCCGTCCGAACGAGACCCCCGCGATGGCAGACGCCAGACGAGTCGTGATCACCGGCATCGGCGCGGTCACCCCGCTGGGCCTGAGCGAGCCCGAGACCTGGGCAGGGATGCGTGAGGGCCGCAGCGGCATCGACACCATCGACCGACCCGAGTTCGAGCGGTACGACGGCTGGGCGGTGACCATCGGCGGGCTCGCACGCGGATTCGACCCAACCGCGGTCATCGACCGCCGAGAGGCCAAACGTCTAGACCGGTGCACGCAGCTCGGCCTGGCGGCCGCGCACGAGGCGGTCGAGTCTTCTGGGGTCGATTGGTCGCGCGAGCAGCCCGACCGCTGCGGCGTGGTTGTCGGCTCGGGCATCGGCGGGATCTATACAATCGAGCAGAACGTCGACGTTCTGAACACCAAGGGCCCGGCCCGTATCAGCCCGTTCACCGTGCCGCGGCTGATGGTCAACGCCGTCGCCGGCAACATCTCGATCCGCTACAACCTCCAGGGCCCGGCCAGCGCCCATGCGACCGCCTGCGCCAGCTCCGGCCACGCCATCGCCGACGCGGTAAACATGATCCGCCGCGGCGATGCCGACCTGATGATCACCGGCGGGGCCGAAGCGGCCTGCACGCCGCTGTGCGTCGGCTCATTTATGACCATGAAGGCCCTGAGCACCCGCAACGACGAGCCGCATCGGGCCAGCCGCCCGTTCGACGCCGACCGCGACGGCTTCGTGCTGGCCGAAGGCGCCTCGATCATGGTCATCGAGTCCCTCGAGCACGCCAAGGCCCGGGGCGCGACGATCCTGGCTGAGCTCAAGGGTGCCGGCAACTCGTGCGACGCGGGCCACATCACCGCCCCTGACCCACAGGGCCGCGGCGCGGGCCGCAGCATGCAGTGGGCCCTCCGCGACGCCGGGCTGAACCCAGAGGACATCGGCTACGTCAACGCCCACGGCACCTCGACCCCGCTCGGCGACACCGCCGAAGTCGCCGCCGCCCTGGAAGTCTTCGGCGACCACGCCCGGGCCTCGGCCGGCAGCTCGCTGATCATGAGCTCGACAAAGTCGATGCACGGGCACACCCTGGGGGCCTCCGGCGCCGTCGAGATGATCGCCTGCATCCATGCCGTTCGCGAGGCCGTCATCGCCCCCACCATCAACCTCGAGAACCCGGGCACCTACAACGCCGACCGGTCCGCGGTCGAGCCGATCGACCTGCACCTGGCCCCCAACGAGGCCCACGAGCGGCCGGTCCGCTACGCGATGAACAACACCTTCGGCTTCGGCGGGCACAACGTCACCCTGGTTGTGGGCCGCTTCGAGGACTGATACGTCACCCGACGCTCAAAGCCCACGGGCCGACCTCGCCGATAGTCTTCCCATGGGACGGACGCTCAACTCGCTGCTGAAGATCGAGGTGCCGGTCATCGTCAGGCTCGGCTCGCGGCAGATGAAGATGTCAGAGATCACCGCCCTGACCTCTGGCTCGATCATCGAGTTCCCGATCAAGGCCGACGAGCCGCTGGAGCTGCTGGCCAACAACATCCCGATCGGCAGCGGGATGGCCGTCAAGGTCGCGGAGAACTTCGGCATCAGCCTCGACTACGTCGGCGACATCCGCGACCGGATCGCCGCCCTCGGCAGCGAACGCTCGGGGATGTCGGAAGAAGACGAGGACGCGGCAGCGGCGGCCCTTGCCGAACAATTTCTGAACGGCTAGACGGCCGCCCGCTCTGGCCCAACGCATTGCGCGACCCGGGTGCAGGCTCGGCCCCAGACGACCGATAGCCTTCTCGCATCCGGGATCGCCCGGAGACCCCGAACCGGTGACCTCGAACCGGTGACCCACGGAGCCACAAACCATGCCCCGCGATATCCCCGTCGGCAACGGCAACCTGCTGATCACGTTTGATAGCGAGTACCGCGTCCGCGACATCTACTTTCCGTGCGTCGGCCAGCCGAACCACTCTCAGGGACACATCCAGCGCTTCGGCGTCTGGGCCGACGGCGAGTTCGCCTGGATCGAGGACGAGGGCTGGACCCGCGAGCTGCGCTACAAGGCAGACACGCTCGTCACTGATGTGCGGCTCGTTCACAAAGAACTCGGGCTCGAGATCACCTGCAACGACGCGGTTGACCAGTCCGAGCCGATCTATTTCCGGAAATCGACGGTCCGCGACCTCTCGGGCCGCGACCGCGATGTCCGCCTGTTCTTCCACTACGACCTGTCGATCGGGGGCAACGCGGTCGGCGATACTGCGAACTACGATCCGGCCACCAGCGGCGTCGTGTTCTACAAGGACGGCTTCTACTTCCTCGTCAACGCCTGTGACCAGCACAAGTGCGGCATCGACCACTGGGCGATCGGCAGCAAACGCGTCGGCGGCGCCGAGGGCACCTGGCGCGACGCCGAGGACGGCCACCTCGGACGCAACACCATCGCGCAGGGCTCGGTCGACGCGACCATCGGCTACAACCTGCACGTGCCCGCCAACGGGGAGGCGCATGTGACCAACTGGTTCGCCTGCGGCCGGTCGTACGACGACGTCAAGAATCTCAACCGGCACATCTGGGACTCGGGCCCCGAGCGCATGATCGCGCGGACCGAGGCCTACTGGCGGCTCTGGGCCCGCAAAGAACAGATCGATATGTCGCCGCTGCCCGAGCCGGTGACCGACCTGTTCTACCGCAGCGCGCTGATCATGCGGACGCAGATCGACAACGGCGGCGCGATCATCGCCGCCAACGACTCGGATATCGCGCAGTTCGGCGGGGACCACTACAGCTACTGCTGGCCGCGTGACGGCGCACTGTGCGCCTACGCCCTGATCATCACAGGACAGAGCGAGCTGAGCCGCAACTTCTTCCGGTTCTGCGACCGGGTGATCTCCGACGAGGGCTACTTCCTGCACAAGTACAACCCCAGCGGCACGCTCGCCTCGAGCTGGCACCCGTGGACGCTCGACGGCCGCAAGATCCTGCCGATCCAGCAAGACGAAACCGCGCTGACCGTCTGGGCCTTGCGTAAGCACTTCGAGACGTACCGCGATGTCGAGTTCGTTAAGAGCCTTTACGAGAAGCTGGTCGTCAAGCCCGCCGACTGGATGGTCAGCTACCGCGATGCCAACGGCCTGCCGCAGCAGTCGTGGGACCTGTGGGAAGAGCGTCGGGGCATCCACACGTTTACGGTCGCCTCGACGATCGGTGCACTCAAAGCGGCTTCGGACTTCGCCCGGGACTTCGGCGAGCCCGACCGCGCCGCGATCTACGCCGATGCCGCCGAGCGGATGACCCAGGCGGTCTACAAGCACTTCTGGAGCCCCTCCGAGAAGCGGTTCGCCCGCCGCGGCGTGCCGATCGAGGACGGGACGTACAAGCTCGACATGACCGCCGACGCCGCGAACTTCGCGATGTTCTCCATCGCCGGGCTCGACCCCGAGGACGAGCACATCCGCCACGAGATGGCCACCACACGAGAGCTGCTCAGCGTCCGCACCGAGATCGGCGGCGTGGCCCGCTACCAGAACGACTACTACCACCAGATCGAATCGGAGAAGACCGACATCGTGCCGGGCAACCCCTGGGTGATCTGTACACTCTGGCAGGCGCAGTACATCATCGCACGGGCGACCACACGCGATGAGCTGAAGGAAGCGATGGACCTGATCAGCTGGTGCTGCTACCGCACGCTGCCGTCGGGCGTGCTCGCCGAACAGTTCCACCCGTACACCGGCGAGCCGATCTCGGTCAGCCCGCTGACTTGGAGCAACGCGACCGTGCTGATCGCGGTCAGCGAGTACCTCAACAAGCTCGCCGAGATCGAGGGCCGCGACCACGCGACGCCCAAGCCCGTCTTCGAGGGCATCGCCCAGGGCTGAGGCTCTGGGCGGTCCTAGACGCCGCTCATCCGGACCCGGCCGCTGCCTTTGGTGATCGAGCCGAGCTTGAAGACTGTCTCGCCGAGCTTCTCGAGTCGGCGCGTGACCGCGTCGGCGAAGCTCGGCCGGACGATCAGCACGTAGCCGATGCCCATGTTGAACACCCGCCCCATCTCGTCATCCGCGACGTTGCCTCGCTCGGCCAGGAACCGGAGCACCGGCGGGATGTCCCAGGACTTCGCGTCGAGCTTGGCATCGACCGACGGATTGAGCACCCGCTCGAGGTTCTGGGCGAGGCCGCCGCCGGTGATGTGCGACATGCCGCTGATGATTTTTTTGACGCGGTAGGCACGCTGGAGACGCACGATCGGATCGGCATAGAGCCGCGTGGGTCGCAGGAGCACTTCGCCGAGCGGTGTGTCTTCGTCGAGCTCGGGATAGGCCTTGTCGAGCTTGAGCTTGCGGGCGGACACGATCTTGCGAACGAGGCTGTAGCCGTTGGAGTGGATGCCGTCGGACGCGAGCCCGAGGACGACATCGCCCGGCTGGATCCGCAACGGATCGGTGGCTCTCTTCAGCTCGACAACGCCGACGGCGAAGCCGGCCATGTCGAATTCGCCGGGGGCGTAGACATCGGGCATCTCGGCCGTTTCGCCGCCGATGAGCGCACAGCTGCTGGCCTCGCACGCGCCGGCGATGCCGCGGACCATCGCCTCCAGCTCGTCGGGCACGACCTTCGGCACCGCGATGTAATCAAGAAAGAACAGCGGCTCGGCGCCTTGGACAATCAGGTCGTTGACGCTCATGGCCACCAGGTCGACGCCGATCGTGTCGAACCGTTTCAACTGGCTCGCGAGCTTGAGCTTGGTGCCCACGCCGTCGGTGCAGGCGACCAGCACCGGGTCCTTGTAGTTCCGCTGGAAGAGCCGCTGGTTGTAGTCGAGCCGGAACAGGCCGGCGAACCCCCCGGGGTTCTGGATCACGCGAGGCCCGTGCGTGCGGCGGGTCATCGACCCGAGCCGGCCGATGAACGAGTCGTAGGTATCCAGATCCACACCGGCGTCGGCGTAGGTCAGGCTATTGGAACTCGTGGGCTTCTCGGCCATGCGGGCAGGATAGCGAAGGCTCAGTTTCCCGGCTGCGATTCAGAAGGAGCAGTCAAGCGGTGCTCGTCGGGCAGCAAAGCCCGCAGTTCTTCGGCCAGCTGGCTCGCCCCGACGGCGAATACCGGGTCGGCCGTTGGATCTGCCGAAAATCTATCGAGATCCACGATCGCATCAGCGGCGTAGAGGACCCCCGCAAACTCAAGCCGACCGCGAACGAGCCCGAGCATCCGCCGAGCGACCTCGGGGACCGTATCAGGACTCAGCCTCGACGTCGCTAATCGAATCGGTGCAGACGGGTACGACTCCAGCACCCAAAAACAGATACTGGCGATCTCTCCGGTGCCGTCCTCATTCAACGACCGAAAAACCTGTGTCAGCATAGATTCAACACGCGGGCTAAGAACACTCCGATATGTCAGTGACGGAGCGTCAGCGGATGCACCGTAACTGACATAGTTGTAGCTCAGTATGCCGACAATGAAGCCACGGGTCACACCCGGGTGCCCATCGAGAACAAACTGCTCAACCAGATCAAAATCGGCCCGATTCTGCTCTGCATACCGCGGATAGCTCGCGAGATGAAAACTGTGATTCGCTGCGAGCCTGCCCAGCATATCGGCGGCCCATACCCGATCTTCTGCATCGGCTGGGTCCGACGATCGCAGCAGTTCGGCCGTTCGTGGGAAACCCAGCAGGCGATCTACGTTGTGCCGGATCCATCGCACGCGGGCGGTGTCCAAGCCCTGCTCCGCACAAATCGTGTCGACGTTTCCCGCAAACCCGCCCGATGGATTCTCTATGAGGCCGATATAGCTCACCCCGAGATTCCGCAGCCGGTTGGTCGAACCGGCAAGAAGATACAGCACGTCGTCCTCGGACACGGTGCCGACGTCAGGCCAGACGCCAACCGACGACAGCACGTATGCGATCGTGCGTGCGACACGCGGATCCCGTGACGAGCGAATCCCCGCGATCCCGGAACGCACGAAGGCACGCTCGAGGGATCGGTTGTCCGAATCCGCGACGCTGCGCCCCAGTTGCTCGATGCCGCGCTCTTCACTTTCCGAGCCGAGCATCGCCCAGTGGTAGAACCGGGTCCACGTCGGCCACACCTCGACCTGCACACGAAGCGGGAGCAACGCGAGATATCCTGTCTGTCGGGTAATCGGCCAGCTTCCGAGGGCGAACGACGAGACGAGCATCGCGCCGCTGAGCACAATCGGCCAAAGCCACCGCCGGCCGCCGTACCACTGCGATTCATGCTTAGCGGTCAGCCCGCACTCCGCGCACGTCATCGCGTCAGGCCGACCCGTCATGTCGTACTTGCACCGCGGGCACCGCCGAGTCAGGCTCGCGATCCGCCGGTTCCCGAAAAACCCACGCATGCCGAGCCAGCCGCCGACAGCCGCCAGCAGCACAGAACCGAGCCAGTACCAGAGCAGCGTCCCGGTCACCGCTTGCCTTTCACAGCCATGCAGTGCCGCGGTTTCATTTGCATGAAGTCGATTTTGCGCATACAAGCGGCCGCCTAGCATCTCGCTTCACAAGACCGCCATCAATGTACCAGGAGCCGCTCTATGGCCCATCTGTTCACCTCCGAATCCGTCTCCATGGGCCACCCCGATAAGGTGGCCGACCAGATTTCTGATGCCGTGCTCGATGCGATGCTCGCACAGGACCCGAACAGCCGCGTGGCGTGCGAGACGATGGTCTCGACCGGCATGGCCGTCGTCGCCGGCGAGGTCCGGACCGAGGCCTATGTCGAGATCCCTGAGCTCGTCCGCGGCACGATCGAGCGGATCGGGTACACCTCGGGCGATATGGCCTTCGACCACGTGTCATGCGCCGTGCTCAGCTCGATCAAGGCGCAGTCGGCAGACATCGCGATGGGCGTCGACGAGGGCAGCAAGGGCGAAGAGGGCGCAGGCGATCAGGGCATGATGTTCGGCTTTGCCTGCAACGAAACCCCCGAGCTGATGCCGCTGCCGATCCAGCTCAGCCATCGGCTAGTCGAGAAGCACGCCGAGGTCCGGAGGGCGAACGGCATCACCGGGCTCCGCCCGGACGCAAAGAGCCAGGTGACGGTTGAATATGGCGACGACGGCAAGCCCACCCGCGTCGACACCATCGTGCTCTCGACACAGCACACGCCGGCGTGGAACGAGAAGCAGGCTGAACTGAAGAAGGAAGTCGTCGAGAAGATTTTTCAACCCGTGCTCGGCGAGTGGTGGCACGACGGCATCACGATCCATGTCAACCCGACCGGCAAGTTCGAAATCGGCGGGCCGCACGGCGATGTCGGGCTGACCGGCCGGAAGATCATCGTCGATACCTACGGCGGACGCGGCCGGCACGGCGGCGGCGCGTTCAGCGGCAAGGACCCGACCAAGGTCGACCGGTCCGCTGCGTACATGGCGCGGTACATCGCCAAGAACGTGGTCGCCGCGGGCCTGGCCGATCAGTGCGAGATCCAGCTCTCCTACGCGATCGGCGTGCCGGAGCCGACATCGGTGCACGTTGATACGTTCGGCACCGCAAAAGCCGACGAGACCAAGATCAGCGGCGCGATCCGCGAGCTGTTCTCGCTCACGCCCCGCGGCATCATCACCAGTCTGAAGCTAGCAACACCGATCTATGGCCACACGGCGTACCACGGCCACTTCGGCCGCGAGCCGGGCTCGGTCGAGGTCAACGGCTCGTCCTACGAGACCTTCACCTGGGAGAAGACCGACAAGGCCGCGGATCTGAAGAAGATCGTCGGCTAAACGTACAGCCCGTTTTCGCGGATGAAACCGAGCACGCCCGGGTGGAGCATCGCCTCCAGCCGGGCGTGTTTTTCGTTGGTTCTGAGCAGATGGCGAACCTCGGTCGAACTCACATCGACTTTCGGGAGCACGGCGGTGCAGTCGCACAGGCGCTCGACCTCGCTCGCGGCCCAGAAGCTCGCGTTGTCCAGAGCGGAGCGGAGGTCGTCTGGGCTGTCGATCTCCCCGCGGAGCACGATGACCGGATCCGCCAGTTCGAGCAGCGCCCGCGTCTCGCGCCATCGGTGCAGAGCCGCGGCCTGATCGGCGCCGATGAGGAACCGGACCGGCCGATCGCCGATGATCGAGCGGGCGCGTCGGAGCGTATCGACCCAATAGCTCGGCGCGTCGGTGCCCGCACGATCGAGCTCATCGGACCAGACGCCCGCTCGCGGCACGCCCTCGATCGCCAGCCGGAGCATGGCCCCCCGCTGCTCGTCGGTCGCCTTTGGACCCTCGGCCTTGTGCGGGCTGCGGGCGGCGGGCACAAAGAGCAGCGCGGCGCCTGGCATCGATCGGTCTCTGGCGGCCCGCGCCAGACCGACGTGCCCGCGGTGCGGCGGGTCGAAACTCCCGCCGACCAGCAGCACGCCGGCGTTGTCGATCTCAAGCGGAATGGGTGTGACGGGCGTAACGGGCATGCCCGATGATGGCCGAGCACGGCCGCGGGGTCTAGCATGGCCCGCAAGGCGGCCCCGTCGTCTAGTCTGGTCCAGGACTCCAGGTTTTCATCCTGGCAACACGGGTTCGAATCCCGTCGGGGTCATTTCTGAAGCACCGTGAGGCCCGCTCGCGATGAATCTCGCCGCCGGTCTCGTGTTCGTGCTGTTCGGCCTGCCGTCGCTGATCTGGATGGCCGGGGCGATCTTCTTCGACGTCGGGCGCAAGACCGAGCTCGGCCGGGCCGCGGCGGTTCTGTGGGTTCTCGCGGTGATCGCGAAGGTCATCTTCTGGGAGCCGACGTGGCAGCCGGTGCTGGCCTATGCGGTCATCTTCGTGGGCTTTCTGGCATGGTGGTTCTCGCTCAAGCCGCGGGCCGACCGCCAGTGGCGTGACGACCTGATGATCCCGGCCTCGGCGGATGTCGACCAGGACACGGTGACCGTCCGCAACGTCCGGCACAGCATCTACCGGTCGCTCGAGGACGTCACGCCGCGGTACAGCGACCGGACGTATCGGCTGAGCGGGCTTCGTGCGATGGACCTGCTGGTGAGCAACTGGGGCTCGACGCTGATGTCGCACCCGTTCGCGATCTTCGAGTTCGAGCCGAGCGAGCCGGGAGGTGAGCCGCAGCGGATCGGCTTCAGCCTCGAAGTCCGCAATCTCAAGGGCGAGGGCTTCAGCCTGTTCCGGAACCTGTACCGGCAGAACGAGCTGTACTGCGCCGCGGCCGATGAGCGAGACCTGATCCGCCGGCGCGCCGAGCACGAGGGCGAGCGGCAGCTCTACCTCTACCGCCTCAAGATCCAGCCCGAGACGATGCGGATCCGGTTTCTCGAGTACATCAGCCTGATCAACGACCTCGCGGCCGAGCCGCGCTGGTACAACGCGATCACCACCAACTGCACCACCGGTGTCTTCCGCATCTACACCGAGAACCGGCCGAAGCTCGACTGGCGCGTACTGGCCAACGGCAAGCTCGACGAGTATCTCTACCAGATCGGAGCGCTCGACCAGTCGCTGCCGTTCGACGAGCTCAAAGAGGCCTGCCGGATCTCGGAGGTCGCGCCGGGCCTGCCCGACGAGGGGTACGGATGCGCGATCCGCATCGGCCGGCCCGGGTTCGAGGCCGTCACCGGCCCGTGCCCGCCCGAGACAACCGGCCGAGAGACGGCCGAAACCATGACAGAACCGGCCGCGGAATCAGGCTGAGCAATGGAGCGGAGGAGAATCGAACTCCCAACTTCCAGCTTGCAAAGCTGGCACTCTACCAATTGAGTTACCGCCCCCTCCCGGCATGTTAGGCCTCGCCCCTCCGGGCGCCGCCCCTGGCGGGGGGGGCGGGGGATTCACGCCCCCCCCCCCCCCCCACCCTGAGATGATTTTGTGGCCCCAAACCACCCCGCCCCA
>JBCDEF010000074.1:0-12592 GCA_039179915.1 Planctomycetota bacterium
CCGAGCGCGAGCCCCAGGTCTCCGATCCGGTTGACGATGAACGCCTTCTTCGCCGCCGCCACGGCGCTGGGCTTCTTGTAGAAGTACCCGATCAGCAGGTACGAGCAGAGGCCCACACCCTCCCAGCCCAGGTAGAGCATCAGCAGGTTGTCGCCCATGACCAGGCATGCCATGCTGAAGACGAACAGGCTGAACGCGAAGAAGAACCGGCTGTAGCCCGTCCCGACGTCGTGCTCCATGTACTCGCTGGCATAGATCGCGATCAGCGTCGCCAGCCCGGTGACAAAGAGCATCCAGAGCAGCGTCAGGTTGTCGATGTAGAACCCGAAGTCGGCCTTGAAGTGCTGGCCGACACCGTCGCCCCAGCGAAGGTCGAACCACGACCAGCCGGTCGCGATGCTCGTCTCGCCCGAGAGCGTGAGGTACGCCAGCACCGTAAGCACGAACGACGACGCGAGCGAGCCGATCGTGATCAGCGCCGGCAGCTTGGTCTTGACGCCCGCCGCGGCGCACGCCGTGTTGAGCGCCGCGGCCAGCAGCGGCAGCAGCGGGATCAGGATGACCCACAGCGGCGCCGCGCCGACAGCGCCCACAATCGGAGCGGCCTTGTCGGCGATCGCCAGCGTGAGACCGGGCACAAGCGTCTGCAAACCCGTCTCCCCCTCAGCCCTTCAGGGCGGCCCAGGCCGTCCCGTCCAGCGATTCCTTCCGCCTGAACAGCAGCACGACCAGAGCCAGCGCGAGCGCCGCCTCCGCGGCCGCCACCGTCAGCACGAAAATCACGAACACCTGACCCGTGTACTCCAGGTGGAACCGGCTGAACGCGACCATCGCGATCCCCGCCGCCTGGAACATCATCTCGGTGCACAGGAACATCACGATCAGGTTCCGCCGTGTGATAAACCCGATCAGCCCCAGACAGAACATCACCGCCGAGACCAAGAGATAGTGGAACAGCGTGATGCCGTGCATCGGCTCCGGGAAGCCGGCCTGCGCGAGCGTGGCAGCGAGCTCGGTCATCAAGCCCCCCCCCCGGCACCCGGCGTCGCTTCATCGGAAGCGGGTACGAGCCCGCTCGCCTCGGCCTGTGCCCGCTTGGCGTCCTCGTCGAGCTGGACTTGTTTCCGCGCCAGGATCGTCGCGCCCAGCATCGCCATCAGCAGGATCACACCCGCGATCTCGATCGCCCCGGGGTGCGCCTTGATCAGTTCCCAGCCGACGCCCTCGGTGTTGCTCAGCGTCAGGTCCTCAGGCCAGGCCACCAGCCGCCTCGCACCGCCCTCGCCGGCGGGCGTGACGACCTCGACCACCGCCGTCCGGGCATCCGGATCGAGCAGGAACGGCCCGGCGTTGCCATCGGAATCGCCGTCCGACCGGGCCAGCCGCTCGGTGGGCCGCAGCCCGACGCCCTCGTCGAGCGCGTGCTGCTCACGCAGCGCCGTTTCGATCCGCTTCGGCAGACCGGCCAGCACCGTGTCCGACCGGTGCGCCTCGGGATCGACGGACATCATCGGGATGCCGCGGGCCATCATCGTCGTCACCGCCGCCAGCAGCACGAACCCGACGATCGAGGCCAGCACCGGCTCCCGCGCCAAGCGGTCGTAGACCGGCTGCGCCTCGACCAGCTCCTCGCTCGGTGCCTGCGTGGCCAGCATGATCACGAACAGGTAGGTGATCAGGATCGCGCCCGCGTAAATGATGATCAGCGCGAACGCCATGAACTCGGCCGACAGGATCAGAAAGAGCCCGCTCGTGGCAAGGATCGTGAGGATGAAGTACAGCGCCGCGTACACGGGCCGGGGGTGCGTGATCACCCGGAGCGAGGCGGCCAGGCCAAGAACGGCGAAGAGATAGAAGTAGAGGCTCGGCGCCGCGCCGTGGACCTCGCCGACGCCCAGATCCATCGCGAACGACGCCGGATCCGGATCCCGCCCGGCGAAGTAGAGCGCGAGCAGCGCAAGCCCGCCCGCCGCCGAGCCGACGATGTACCCCGGCAGGGCCAGGCTGAACCGACGCCGGGGCATCGCCAGCAGCACGCCGACGCCCCCGAGTGCGATCGCCGCGTACAGAATCAGTGGGCTGATGACAGAATCCAACCGGCTGCCCCGCTCGATGACCCGCTCGAACCCAAGAACGACGCCGCGTCCTCGGCAGATTGCCCCGAGCGGACGAACGCCGGCGTGATGCAGCCGGCTCCCGGTCGGGCGCGGGGCAGGATAGGTACACCCCCCGACACCATCAACCGGGCCGCGCATGCCGTCGGTACCATCGGGCGTGTCCACGCAACCGACCACACACACCCGAAGCGCCACCGGCTGGCGGCTGCACACCCCCAACGCGATTGTCGGCCTCCGGCTCGCGCTGGCCGTCGGCGTCATTGTGCTGCTGGCCGGGCACGACCCCGTGCGGCCGACCGCCATGGCCTGGGCCGCTGCGCTCTTCGCGATCGCCGCCGTCACCGACGCCCTCGACGGCTTCCTCGCCCGACGCTGGAACGCCATCACCCGCTTCGGCCGCGTGATGGACCCGTTCGCCGACAAGATCCTGGTGCTCGGCGCGTTCGTTCTGCTCGCCGGACCCGCGTTCGTGGCCGGCGGCACCCCCACCGCCGGCTTCACCGGCTGGATGGTCGTCGCGATCCTCGCCCGAGAGCTGCTGATCACCAGCCTCCGCGGTCTGATCGAGGCCTCCGGCGCCGATTTCTCCGCCCAGACCGCCGGCAAGCTCAAGATGATCGCCCAGTCGGTCGCCGTCCCGGCCGTGCTGCTGAACATCGGCCTGGATCCGTTCGATGATCTGCTCGCCGCCGGCGACTCGACCGGCCGGCTGGTCAACGATGCCATCGCGTGGGCCACGACCGCCATCACCGTGCTCAGCGGCGTGCCCTACCTGCTCGCCGCGGCCCGCCAGAGCCGAACTCCGAACCCCTGAGGCCCGCAGGAACCCATGCACACACCACGACTTCCGCTGCTGACTGTGTTCGGGCTGGGCCACCTCCGCCCCGCCCCGGGCACCTGGGGATCGATGCCGCCGGTCGTCCTGGCCGGTCTGATGATCGCCGCGGGCCTCGGCCCGCTCGAGCAGCCGTTCATCTACATGGGCGTGCTGATCGCGGTCATGGTAATCTTCTCGGCCGCCTGCATCGCCCAGGGCGACATCGCCGAGGCGACCTACGGCAAAAAAGACCACGGCAACATCGTCGCCGACGAGACCGCCGGCCAGTGCATCACCCTGATGCTCGTCCCCGCCGCGGGCCTCGCCAGCCCGCTGCTGGCTGCTTTTTCGCTCGTGCTCTGCTTCCTGAGCTTCCGAGCGATGGACATCGTCAAGCCCTGGCCCGGCGACAGCTTGCAGAAGCTGCCCGCGGGCTGGGGCGTGCTGATCGACGACCTGCTCGCCGGCTTCTACGCCGGGCTGATCGTCCAGGCCTGCGCGCTGCTGGTCCTGGCCTAATCGTCCGCCTCGGCGTCTGCCTCCGCGTCGGGCGCCACGGCCGACCAGGAGTTGTTCGCCCGGTCCAGGTCCGGCAGCATCCGAAGCGGGTCGATCTCGACCGATTCGATCCTCCGGCCCTCGGCCGGCCAGCTCATCGGGAACGATGACCCGCGGGCCCAGGCCTCGGCCGGCAGCCGGCGGGTTTCTTCCGAGCCGTCGACGTAGCGGACCAGCAGATCGACCGGCATGACCATGCGGTCGTTGTTGGCCACGACAACCGTGAGCCGGCCGCGCGACGGCTCGGGCGAGACGCGAGCCACCGCCTGGTCCAGCGATGCCGACTCGTAGAACCAGCCCCGCCAGAACCAGGTCAGGTCCGCTCCGGCCGCGTCCTCCATCGTACGAAAGAAATCCTCGGGCCGCGGCGTTTTAAAGGCCCACCGCCGCGTGTAAGCCCGGAACGCGTCGTCGAACCGGTCCTCGCCCAGCACCACCTCCCGAAGCACGCGCATCGTGTACCCCGGATAGCTGTACGCCAGATACCCCAGATCACCCGAATGCACCCGGTCGGGGAGCGTCATCATCGGCTGGATCGAGCCCGCCGACCGGCGCTCGACGATGAACGACGGATCGCCGATCCGCCGGGCCTCGCCCCAGTAGTCGCCGAAGCTCGAGTGGTTGATGAACGTGTTAAACCCCTCGTCCATCCATGCGTGCCGCCGCTCGTCGGTGTTGACGATCATCGGGTACCACATGTGCCCGAACTCGTGATCGGTCACGCCGAAGAGGCTGCGGGGCGTCCGCCCCATCGAGCAGAAAACGATCATCGGGTACTCCATGCCCCCGACCACGCCCGCCACGTTCGTCGCCGTCGGATACGGGTACTCCATCAGCCACTGGCTGTAGTAGTTGATCGAGTGCCGCCCGTACTCAACGGCTTTCTCCCAGCCGCCCTGGGATTCGTCGCCGAGACCTTCCCGCGGATAGAACGCCTGGCAGAGCACAGGGCGGGCGTCGTCGGCGATCGCCGCGTCCCAGCGGAACGCCCTGCTCGAGGCCCAGGCGAACGTCCGCACGTCCTCGGCCAGGAAGACCCAGGTCCGCGTGTCGGTGGCGCGCTCGGCGGGGATCTCGTCAAACCCGCGGACGACCACGGGCTCTGTCGAGTTGTGGGCCTCGGCCAGCCGCTCACGCTGGGCGGCCGTCAGCACCTCGTTCTCGTTGACCAGCACGCCCGTCGCCGCGACAACGTGGTCCGACGGCACCGTGATCGAGACCTGGTACCGGCCGAAGTCGGTGTAGAACTCGCCGTCGCCCTGGTGCGGCAGCACGTTCCAGCCGTGGACATCGTCGTAGACCGCGACGTTCGGGAACCAGTGCGCGAGCTGAAAGACCGTGCCGTCCTCGACCTCGAGCACGCCCAGCCGCCCGCGCGGCGGGATCGCCATGCCGAACTCGAGAGAGAACTTGAGGGAATCGCCCGGCCCGAGAGGCGCGGGCAGCGTGACCTTGCCGAGCGTGTCGAAGACCCGGATGGCGACGGGCGTGCCGTTGACGGCGGCGGCGTCCAGCCGGAAGCCGCCGGCGAACTCGGGGGGCACACGCCACCACATTCCGGGCGGGAGCGCGCGAGCGCCGATCGACCCGGGGTGGAACGCGTTCTGCTCGAGGTTTAGCCAGAGATAGTCCAGCACGTGCGGCGAGTTGTTCGTGTACGTGCAGACCAGCCGGCCGGCGATCGAACGGGTTTCTGGCTGCAGCGTGACATCGATCGAGTAGTCGGCCGTGTTCTGCCAGTACGCCGGGCCGGGCGCTCCCGAGGCCAGCCGCTGCGGGTCGCGGTCGGGCCAGGCGATCGGCTCGAAGATCGAGTCGGGCGCCGGCTGGCCCGGTGCCTGGGAGAACGCCGCGCCATGAACAAATAGCAGCAACACGGGCAACACGATTGCAGGCAAACAACGGGTCATGCGGGGTTCCTCCGGCTTTACGGATGACAGTAGCGCGGGCCGCAGCGACGACCGCCCTACGGCCGGCGGTCCAGCAGGCGGTATTGGATCGCTTCGGCGACCTGTGGGGCGTCGACCGCGTCGGCTCCGTCAAGATCGGCGATCGTCAGCGACAGCCGGCGGACCTTGTCGTAGGCCCGCGCCGACAGGCCCAGCTCGGTCATCGCTTGCCGCAGCAGCAGCCTGGCCGTGTCGGTCAGGGGGGCCAGCTCGTCGAGCGTCGACCCGCTGAGCCGGGCGTTGAGCACGCGGCCCTGCCGGGCCCGCTGCCGCTCGCGGGCGGCGGCCACGCGGTCGCGCATCTCGGCAGAGGCCGTGCCGCGGGGCGCGTCGGCCAGGTCGGTCCAGGGCACGCGCGGCGCCTCGATGTGCAGGTCGATCCGGTCCAGCAAAGGGCCCGATATCTTGCTGAGGTAGCGATCCATCTCGCGGCGGCCGCTCTCGCCCGGCGCGAGATCGCCGCGGGGCGTGGGGTTCAGGGCGGCGACGAGCATGAAGTCGGCCGGGAAGTTCAGCGAGCCCGAGGCCCGCGAGATCGTGACGACGTGGTCCTCGGTGGGCTGTCGGAGCGTCTCGAGCACGCCGCGCTGGAACTCGGGCAGCTCGTCGAGAAAGAGGATGCCGTGGTGCGCGAGCGAGATCTCGCCGGGCGAGGGCACCGCGCCGCCGCCGACGATCGCGGGCGACGAGGCGGTGTGGTGCGGCGTGCGGACCGGGCGCGAGCGGACCAGCCCGTCGTCCGACGACAGCCGCCCGGCCGCGGAGTAGATCCGGGTGACCTCGATCGCTTCGTCGGGCGTCATCGCCGGCAGGATGCCGGGCAGCGCCCGGGCGATCATCGTTTTGCCGGTCCCGGCGGGGCCGAGCATCAGGAGATTGTGCGAGCCGGCGGCCGCGATCACCGCGGCCCGCTTGACGGGCTCCTGGCCCTTGATCTCGGCGAAATCCAGCCCCGATTCGCCCTGGGCCAGCAGGCCCTGGACGTCGATCGGCGGGACCGGGTCGGGCCGCATGGTGCCGGTCAGCAGGCAGGCGACCTCGCTGAGCGTCCGCACGCCGAGGACCTCGAAGGGCTCGTCGCGGTCGCGGGTCGCCTCGAGCCCGGCGACGACGGCGGCCTCTCTCGCGTTTTCAGCGGGCACGACCACCCCCGCGAACCCGCGCTCGGCCGCAAGGGCCGCCATCGCGATGCAGCCCGGGACCGGCCGCAGCCGGCCGTCGAGCGCCAACTCGCCCGCGAACACGTACCGCCGGTGGTCCAGCCCCGACGAGGCCGGCGGCACCAACCCCTGGCACAGCAGCAGCCCGACCGCGATCGGCAGATCGTACAGCGGGCCTTCTTTCCGCAGGTCGGCCGGGGCCAGGTTGATCAGCACCCGCCCGTGCGGGAACGCGTAGCCCCCGTTGCCGAGCGCCGACCGGACCCGCTCGAGCGACTCGCGGACAGCCGCGTCCGGCAGGCCCACGATCGTCTGCCGGTCGAGGCCGACCTCGTCGAAATCGACCTCCACCTCGCAGGGCTGGGCGTCGATCCCCTGGAGCAGAGCGGATTGAACACGTGCGAGCATCCGGACATGTTACAAACATTGAGCCCGTTCCGCCAGTCCTTCCCCGGAACGGGTTGCCGGTGTTCCCAGACGCCGGCCGGCGGGCGGCGGGTCCGCTGACAGAGACCACATTCGATCAAGCCGGCCCGGCCGGGCACCGATGGCGGTCGAGCATCGTTTTGACGACGATGCGGGAGACCCGCCGATGCGTCCTGCACAACTTACACTCGCCCTGCTCCTCGGCACCGCCGGCCAGGCCGCGTTCGCTCAGGAGACGCTCAGCCAGCCCGATGCGACCGAGGCGTCCGCCGCAGCCGCAGGCGTACCCGATGAACAGGACTCCGGCCGGCTCTCGGTCGATGTTTCGCTCGGCTTCGCGACCTCGTACTACTGGCGCGGCATCGTGCAGCAGGTCGACCAGTTTCTCTTTCAGCCCGGCATCGAGCTGGGCGTGAAGCTGTTCAGCGACGACGAGATCACGGTCGGCGCGGTGCTCGGCACCTGGAACAGCTTCGGCGAGCCCGCCGCCGGCGCCGGCGACGGGTACATCGGCAACTGGTACGAGAACGATCTCTATGCCTCGATCATCGCCGAATCGGGCCGGTGGGCCGGCGACCTGACCTACACGGTCTACGCGTCGCCGAACGACTCATTCGCGAACGTCGACGAGGTCTCGCTCGGGCTCTCGTTCGACGATTCGGGGCTGGTGCTCGACGATGTATCGCTCGCGCCGTCGATGCGGATCGCCTTCGAGCTCGACGGGGCCGCCGACGGCGAGAACTCGGGTGTGTACATCGAGATCGGCGTGGCGCCCTCTGTTTCGCTCGGCGAGACTGGCCTGGGCGCCCTCGGCCTGACCGTCCCGGTCACGGTGGGGCTCTCGATCTCGAACTATTACGACGACGCGACCGGCGGCGACGAGGTCTTCGGCTACCTGGACGTGGGCGCCGACTTCTCGCTCGACCTGCCCGACCCGAGCGGGGCGGGGGACCTGACCGCCTCGGCGGGGCTGCACGCGCTGTTCCTCGGTGATTCGACCGAGGCGCTCAACGGCGACGAGGACACCGAGCTGTTCCTCCAGGCCGCGATCTCCCTCTCGTTCTGATGCTCCGCTGATCGTGCGGCTCGACAGCCGCCCGCTGCCCGTTCTGCTTGCCCGTGATTGGAACTCCCGATGATTTCGTTCAATCCGACGTCCTGGCGGCTGACACCGAAGCTGATGGCTCTCTCGATGGCCATCTCGTTTACATGCATCGCGGTGCTCGGGTTCTTCGCCTCGCAACGATCGGGCGCGGCGCTGATCGAGCTTGAAGGCCGGCTGCTGACGGGTGTCTCCGAGCAGCGCGCTTCGCAGGTCGAGAGCTACTTCGGGTTCATCGGTGAGCAGATGACGAATTTCGCGCAGCACCCGATGACCGGCGAGGCGACGGCCGCGTTCGCCGACGCGTTCGCGGCATTGCCCGAGCAGGTCGGCGAATCCGCGCAGGACGGAAGCCGGCTCTACAGCGACGTCGCCGCGTACTACCGCGGCGAGTTCGTGCCCAGGCTCGATGCCGCCGGGCAGCAGACACTCGGCGCCGACGCCTACGTGCCCGCCTCCGACTCGGCCCGGATCGCCCAGGCGATGTACATCGCGCGGAACCCCCACGGCGTCGGCGACAAGCTCTCGTTGGTGCGCGCCGGCGACGAATGCGACTACAACACGTTCCACGAGCGGTACCACCCGACGATCCGACGGTTCCTGGAATCGTTCGGCTACTACGACATCTTCCTGTTCGACCTTGAGGGCAACCTGGTCTACTCGGTCTTCAAGGAAACCGACTACGGGACAAACATGATCAGCGGGCCGTACCGCGGCTCGAACTTCGCCGATGCGTACCGGCGTGCGGCGGCGGCGTCCTCCCCCGGCGAGGTGGTTATCGAGGACTTCGCGGGCTACACGCCCAGCTACGGCGCACCGGCGGCATTCATCGCGTCTCCCGTGTTCCACAACGGCGAGAAGGTCGGTGTCGCGGCCTTCCAGATGCCGGTCGACAACATCAACGCGCTGCTGAACACCCGGGCCGGGCTGGGCGAGACCGGGATCGCATATCTCGTGGGGTCCGACGGCCTGATGCGGACAAACATCGATCGGTTCAACGAGCCGACGATCCTCTCGCAGCGAGTCGATACGGAAGCGACCGCCGCGATCGCTAGGGGCGAGTCCGGCGTCGTCGAGCAGACCACGTTCACCGGCGCCGAGACGCTTGCGTCTTTCCGTCCGGTGCAGCTCGAGGGCCTCGACTGGGGCATTGTCTCCGAGCTGGACATGAACGAGGTGCTCGCGCCCGCGAAAGCACTCCAGAGCACGATCCTCGTCCTCGGCGTGGTCCTCGGGCTGTGCGCCGGGGCCGCGGCGTTCCTGTTCGCGCGCTCGACCGTCCGCCCGATCCGCATGATCATGGAGCAGACCAAGCGGATGGCCGGCGGCGATTTCAGCCGCGAGATGGGCCTGTCGCGGCCCGACGAGATCGCGGCGTCCTCCGATGCGATGACCAGCTCGATCCGCGAGATGCTGACCGATGTGACCCGCTCCGCCGAGGAGGTCGCCGGCGCCGCGACGCAGATCGCCGCCAGCAGCGACGAGCTGGCGATGGGCATGGACCACCAGACGAGCCAGACCACCGATGTGGCGGCGGCGGTCGAAGAGCTTGCCGCGTCGGTCCGCACGATCACCGACCAATCCAGCGACGCGGCGGACGCCGCGGACAGCTCCAAGAGCGATGCGAAGCTCGGCGGCGAGGTCGTGCAGCAGACCGTGGCGGAGATCGAAGCGATCGCCAACGAGGTGCGGTCCTCGGCCGCGGCGATCAATGAGCTCGGCGTCTCGGCCGAGCAGATTGGGCAGATCATCGCGGTGATCAACGACATCGCTGATCAGACCAACCTGCTCGCGCTCAACGCGGCGATCGAGGCGGCCCGGGCCGGCGAGCACGGCCGCGGCTTCGCCGTCGTCGCCGACGAGGTCCGCAAGCTCGCCGAGCGGACCCAGCAGGCCACCTCGCAGGTCGCCGACTCGATCAGCACGATCCAGAAGGACACCCGCGCCGGCGTGACCCAGATCGAGGGATCGGTCAAGCGTGTCGACAAGGGCGTCGAACTGGCGGTCTCGGCCGGGGAGGCACTCGAACGGATCGTGACCGCGGCCGACGGCCTCACGGACATGGTCGCGCAGATCACCAACTCCGCCCGTGAGCAGTCAAGCGCGTCGGACGACATCGCCCAACGCGTCGAAACGATCTCGTCGGTCACCCGCGAGAGCCACAACGCGGCCTCGCAGGCCGCCCAGGCGGCGGCGAACATGTCCGAGCAGTCCGAGCGGCTCCGGGGCATCGTGACCCGGTTCGCGATCGAGCCCGCAGGCTCGTAGCGAGACAAGAGCGGTCCCGCGACCGACCAGCAACGGGCTAGCCCTATCAAAGCCCGATCCGGTGGATCGAAGCCGCAAACAGAATCTCGCCCCGTTTCGGCCCATGGCCCGATGACTTGGGCGTATGAGCACGAAACGCACCCGTGGCCGCGCGCGCACCGCCCCGGCCGAGGATCAGACCGAGAGCCCGCTGGCACGGGTCCTGATCGTCCTTCTCGGGGCGGTCTGGGCGTTTGTGGTCGCCAGCCTGGCGAGCTACTCGTCGGGCGATGCGCCCTCGCACACGGTCTGGCCCCACAACAGCCCGACGATGAACTGGTGCGGGCCCGCGGGCGCAGTCGTGGCCCACTGGGGGTACCACGTCTTCGGGTGGGCGGCGTGGGCGATCGTGATCGCCTCGGCATCGCTCCTGCTGGTCCGCCTCCGCGGCGGTGTGGTGGACCACCCGATGGTGCGTCTGCTGGGCGTGGTCGTGCTGGCCGCGGGGCTGGCCGGGCTCCAGGGGCACCTGGCGCCGACCTCGGGCCCGATCGCCGGCCTGCCGGGCGGCACGGTCGGCCTCGTGGCAGCGGTCGAGATCGGCGGCCGGTTCGGCGGGCTGGGCACGTTCATCGCGTTCGTGCTGGCGGCGGGCCTGGGCCTGATCGTCGCGCTCGACCGCTGGCTCGTGCTGGTGCCGACGTGGGCACTGGCGCGCGTCGGCCTGGTGCGGGAGGGATCGGGGCTTGTCGGCCGGTTTGCCAGCCGGGTGCTGGGCGGGGCGGCCGAGCGGGCGAGGGCGCTGCGGGCGTCGCGCGTGCGGCTCGATGACCTCGACGAAGACCCCGACGAGGAGTTCACCGAAGCCAAGCGCAAGAAGCGGGCGGCCGATCGCAAGCGCCGCGAAAAGGCCGCGAAGATCAAAGAAACCGCCGGCGGCCTGGGCGGCGCGGCCGACCTCGAAGACGAGGACGTCGAGTACGAGGACGAAGAAGACGACTCCGAGTACGAAGACGACGAGGCCGAATTCGTTGCCGAAGACGACGACGAGTACGAAGACGAAGAAGACGACGACGGCCCCGGCGCGCCGCAGGTCTTCAGCGAAGACGCCATCCGCGACAAGGTCGCCAAGCTGCCGCTGCGGTTCGCCGGTGCGAACAAATCGAGCGCGACCGAGGACGACCTGCGCGATCTGCAGAACGTCGCCGAGCTCGAAGGCTACCGGTTCCCGGGCATCGACCTGCTCGAAGAGCCCGACGACAGCTTCAACGAAGTGCTCGAAGAGCTGGTCCGCGAGCAGGCCGAGGGGCTCGAGGCCGCACTCAGGCAGTACAAGATCAACGGCGAGGTCGTCGGCATCGAGTCCGGCCCGGTCATCACGCTCTACGACGTCAAGCTCGCCCCGGGCACCAAAGTCAAGCAGCTGACGGCGATCCAGAGCGATCTGGCGCGGTCGCTCAAAGCGGTCAATATCCGCATCGTCAGCAACCAGGCGGGCCGCGACACCGTTGGCGTCGAAGTGCCCAACCCGACCAAGGAAAAGGTCCGGCTCAAAGAGCTCATGTCGAGCCGGGAACGCTTCGCCAAGATGAAGCTGCCGATGTTCCTGGGCAAGGACGCCAGCGGCGAGCCGCTGATCGAAGACCTGACCAAGATGCCGCACATGATGATCGCGGGCACGACCGGCTCGGGTAAATCGGTCTGCATGAACACGATCATCATGAGCTTCCTCTACACCAAGAAGCCAAACGAGCTGAAGCTGGTCCTGGTCGATCCCAAGATGGTCGAGATGAGCCAGTTCAAGGACATCCCGCACCTGATGTGCCCGGTCGTGACCGAGATGGGCAAGGCCGCCGCGATCCTCGAATGGGCCGTCAAAAAGATGGACGAGCGGTACGAGCTGCTGGCCGACGGCGGCTGCCGCGATATCGCCGGCTACAACGAGACCGACTTCGACGACCTCTGCGAGCGCATGGGCGTGCAGAGCGAGGAAGAAAAGGCCCGCATCCCCCGCAAGCTGCCCTACATGGTTTTCATCATCGACGAGCTGGCCGACCTGATGATGACCAACAAGGAGGTCGAGGGCTCGATCGTCCGCATCGCGCAGAAGGCCCGCGCCGTTGGCATCCACCTCATCCTCGCCACGCAGCGCCCGCAGGCCAACGTCGTCACCGGCCTGATCAAGTCCAACATGCCCGCCCGCATCGCCTTCAAGG
>JBCDEF010000075.1:0-12544 GCA_039179915.1 Planctomycetota bacterium
CGCATTTCTAATTCCTTCTTTATACATTATAAAACTTAGTGGATACTCGAAATCCGTAAGCAACTACGAGACACGCTCCGAGGCTACACGAAAATGAGACTACATAAATAAACGCTATGTCTATATCATAAATTAAAACAATCAGCTGAAGATGGCTACATACAGCACCAACGGACGTGGCAACCAATGTTCGCCACGGCGGCCTCTTGATCAGCAGCTCTGCCACGCGAAGCCTTACCCCATTGCGTTGAAATGAATCGATCGTATTGTAATTGAGAAATATAGAGTTGCCACACTCCGGGCACATACTCAATTCTGAATAATTAGAATAACCGCAGTCGACACAGATTGGCCCGCCAGATGCGTATCGTATCAGCGACTGTTTCTGCAAAATATAAGACAAAGCCCCAAATACGAGGACAACGACAGCCGGCATGGCGCCAAAGTACACTAGTATCTGATTATAGTGAATTGAATATTGGCCCAATTGCCAGAAGAATCCAAGAAGAGACGCAATAATGAGGCAGCGTGGTGTCAAGAATAGAAAATGTGACAGACGCAGATGGACGACGGTTAAGCCGATGAAGCACACTGAAACGGCGAATACAAATGCGGCCCCAAAAAGTGACATACGAACAAGTATATCAGCTTTTGTCATGTGCCGCTGGCCCGGCTTTTGATTTTGCTGTCTTTATTACTCCAGAGCCGCGGCGCCCGAGATGATCTCGGTCAGCTCGGTCGTGATCTGGGCCTGGCGGGCGCGGTTGTAGACGCGGGTCAGGTCCTTGCGCATCTTGCCGGCGTTGTCGGTCGCGGCCTTCATCGCCACCATGCGGGCGACGTGCTCGGAGACGATCGCGTCGTTGAAGGCCTGGAAGAGGCTGGCCTTGACCGTGCTCGGCAGCAGGTCGTTGAGCAGCTCGCCGGCGGCGGGGCTGAACTCGTATTCCAGGTTTGGCCCAGACGAGTTCGGGCCGGAAGCCTCGGCGGTCTCGTCGACGGCCGGCGGCTTGAGCGGCAGCAGGTTCATGATTGTGGGCACCTGCTTGCCGGCGGAGATAAACCGCATGTAGATCACGCGGACGCCGGTGATTTTGCCGGCGGTAAAGAGGTCCATGTACTGCTGGGCGATGTGCTCGATCTGTTCGAAGGTGGGCGTGTCGCCGACGGTGTGGTGCTCGGCGACGGGGATGCCGTTGAACTTCAGGAAGGCGGCGCCCTTCTTGCCGACGAGGTCGATCCGGCCGTCCTTGGCATCGGGATTGTCGCGGAGGTGGCCCTGGGCGAGGCGGAGGATCGAGCCGTTGTACGGGCCGCAGAGCCCGCGGTCGCTGGTGATCAGCAGCGTGAGCTCTTTGGCGTCGTCGGCTGGACCGTCGGCGGGGCCGTCGATCAGCGGGTGGCTGATGTTGCCAGCGGTGGCGGCGAGCTCGGTGACGAGGTCAAAGACGCCCTCGGTGTAGGGCTTGGTCGCGGTGGCCCGGCCCGAGGCGCGGGAGAACTTACTGGTGGCGATCATCTGCATCGTGCGGGTGATCCGCTTGATGTTGCCGACCGCCTTGATGCGCTTTTTGATGTCTCGGGTGTTGGCCATAGGGGCCATCGTAGGCCCGATGGCCGGGGCCGAAGACGCCCGCCGGGAGGGACCGAGCGGCCGGTCAGCGGGTCCGCGTTTCCGGCTTGCCGGGCATGGCGGGCATGGCGGACCGTCTCGGGCGGTGGTCAACGCCCGCCCCGGTGCCGCCTCGGGGCATCTGCATCGGGAAAGCGAAGCTCAGCCCGCTCATGGGCTTCTTGGGCTTGCTGCTGGCCGTGGTCCGCGGAGCGCTCGGGCTCATGGTGACTCCCCTCCCCGTGAAGGCCCGGGGCTGTGTGCCCCGGCATACCTTCTGGTAGACCACATGAATCGGTGCGATGCAACCCCGATTCAGGTGGAATGGCCGATTCGGGGCGGTCTTTGAGTATCCGGACGGCCCAGCGTCTCAAAACGCGTCGGGGCCGCCCAGACAGAGGCCGTCGTACGACAGCCCGACCGCGGCCGGGAGCCCACGCTCGGTCTCGGCGTGGGGCAGGTCGTGGGACATGTGGATGAAGAGCGTACGATCGGCTGCGATCTGTTCGGCCTCGGCGAGCGCCTGGTCGAGGGTCATGTGGGTCTCGTGCGGCCGGTGGCGGAGGGCGTCGAGCACGAGCGTTTTGAGACCGGTCAGCATCGGCCTTGCGGCATCGGGCACGGCCGAGGTATCGGTGCAGTAGGCCAGCGGGGCCCAGTCGGCAGAGATCGCCGGGTTCGCAGGCTCGATCCGGAAGCCGAGGATGGGCATCGTGCCGTGCAGCAGCGGGATCGGCGTGAACCGGACCCCCCACAGCTCGATCGGCTCGGCGGGCCGGAGCTCCCGGGGCTGGAGCGTCGCGACGAAGGACCGCTGCACGTTGCCCTCGGGCACAAAGATGTGTCGGTAGACGCGGAAGAGATGCTCGAGCGTGTGCTCATCGGCGTAGATGTCGATCGCCTGCCGCATGACGGCATTGAACCGGCGGACCTCGTCGAGCCCGAAGGTGTGGTCGACGTGGTTGTGCGTAAAGAGGATCGCGTCGAGCCGGTGCAGGCCCTCGCCGCGGTTGTGCCGGAGGGCCTGATACCGCAGGTCCGGGCTGGCATCGATCAGTACGGCCCGGTCCTGGCCGGTCGCGTCGGTCCATTCGACGAGGGCGGACGCCCGGAGCCGGCTGTCCCGCGGGTCGCTCGAGGTGCAGACCTCGCACCGGCAGCCGATCATGGGGATGCCCGCGCTGGTGCCGGTGCCGAGGAAGGTCAGACGCATGGGCGGAGCGTAGGGACGGGCGTGTTGCGTCTGTTGAGTGCGGGCTAGTGATAGTCGTTGCTGGCCGCGAACGCGTACCAGCCGTCGCGGAGGTGGACCAGCCGGTAGTCGGCGGCGCCAAAAGGCGTGCCGTCGGGGTTGGGCTCTTTGACGTAGCCGTAGGTGACGGTGTCGATCATGTCGGGCAGCTCGCCGGTCTTGAAAAAGACCCCGCCGCGGGTGTCGCGGGCGACCTCGAACACGGTCACGAGCCCGGCTCGCGATGGGAGTCCGCCGCCAAATTCGCCGCCAAGCTCGTCGCCGAATTCGGCGCCGAGTTCGGCGAGCCGTTCTAGTTTCGGGCGGGCGGCATCGAACCCCAGCCGCAGGCCCGCGTTGTGCCACGCAAGGCCAAGGCCGAGCGCGAAGAGCATCGCGAAGCTGCCTGCTGTCATCAGCCGCGGCAGGACACGGAGCCCGCGGCGGGCCCGTCGGAAGGCCGAGATCAGCGCCGCCAACGCCAGCACGACGAGCAGGTTCGCGGCTGCCAGCACCACCAGCAGCTCGCCGAACGGAACAGCAGGCTCGATCAGCACGCCGATGCCGCCGGGGACCACGCCCCAGGCGGCCGCGAGCCAGGGCAGCAGCGCAAGAGCCGCGAGCAGGGCAACGACCGCCACGCTCGGTCGACATCGATCAGGGCCCGACGTTGTTTCGGGCGAGCGTTCGGCATCGGGGTTGCGCATGCCCGCTCTACCCAACCCGCTCGGCCTTGGGTTCACGCGTCATCAGATCCGTGATTGCGCGGAGCGGGTCGAGCCCGTCGAACAGCACGGCGTGCACCGCCTGGACGATCGGCAGCTCGACGCGGTACTTCGCTGCCAGCGCCACGACCGCCCGCGTCGTCTCGACGCCTTCTACAACGAACGGCGATGATTCAAGATACTGCGCCAGCGGCGTGCCGCGGCCCAGAGCCTCGCCGCAGGAGCGGTTGCGGCCTTCGGGGCTGAAACAGGTCGTGGCCAGGTCGCCCACGCCCGCGATGCCGAAGAAGGTCTCGACGTTGGCCCCCATCGCGCCGCCGAGCCGGGCGATCTCGGCCAGTCCGCGGGCGAGCAGGGCGCTCTTGGCGTTGGATCCCGCGCTGAGCCCGTCGAGGATGCCCGCGGCGATAGCGATGACATTCTTCATCGCCCCGGCCAGCTCGACGCCGAGCAGGTCGTCGTTCGTGTAGACCCGCAGCCAGCTGTTGGTAAAGAGCATCTGGACCGCGGCGGCGAAGGAGCCGTCGTCCGTGGCCGGGTCGCTGGCGGCGATCATCGTGGCGGGCAGGCAGCGGGCCAGCTCGGTGGCGATGGTCGGGCCGCTGAGCGCGGCCAGCGGGCGGGCGGCGGCGTCGGGATCGTCGGCGAGGGCCTCGGCGATCGCCTGGGTCGGCCGCAGCAGGGAGCCGACCTCGATGCCCTTGGCAACACTGACGATCCCCGCGGCTGGCGGGATATTGTCGCGGGCGGCCGCGAACGCCTCCCGCAGGTGCTGCGTCGGGACCGCGGCGATCACAAAGTCAGCGCCGGCGAGGGCGTCGGCCCGTCGGAGGCAGACCCGGACGGACTCGTCGAGCTCGAAGCCCTCGAGCCGGGGGCTGCGGCGGGTCTGTGCGACATCGCCGACTTCTTCGGGGTCGTGGCCCCAGACGCGGACATCGATGTCCCGTCGTCCGGATCCGGAGCCGCCGACGGCCGCCGAACGCCCGGGATCCGTTGCCGCCAGGGCGTTCGCGCAGACCAGCCCCATCTGGCCCACGCCCATGACCGCCACGACCGGTTTCGAGTGATCCATGCCCAGTGTGCTCCGGGGGCCCGGCGCCACGAACCGTGCGGGCCCGGGTCGCGTACCCCGCTACGATACGGGCCACGCCGCCGACGCGCGGCCGACGCCATCCGGGCCCTCCGACCGCCCGTTCGACGCCACGACCCAGCGAGAACGACCTATGGCCGATGCCGCGATCTCACCGACTGACCCGACAGACCGGACGCCCACGCCCGACCGCGCCACCGCGGACGCGATCGAGGCCGGTGCCCAAGAGGCCCACAGCGAGCGCTACGTGCTGCTCTACCTTCTCGGCGGGCTGCTGGTGCTCACAACCCTGGTTAGCGATGTCTTCGGCGTGCACAGCCCGTTCATCTCGAGCATCCCGGCGCTGATCGGCGCGATCATCCTGGCGACGCCGCTGTTCGGGGCGGCGTTCAGCGAGATCCGCCGGCAGCATATTTCGTCGAACACGCTGGCCTCGCTGGCGATCCTGGCAGCACTGGTCAGCCAGATGTACGTGATCGCCGGCACGCTGGCGTTCATCCTGCTCGTGGCCGACCAGTTCGTCCGCCGGACGGCCTGGGGTGCCCAGCGGGCGATCGAGCAGCTCATCGGCCTGACGCCCGACACCGCCCGCGTGGTCAAGAACGGCGCCGAACGGGATCTGCTGCTCGAAGAGGTCACCGTCGGCCAGACCGTGCGGGTCCGGCCCGGCGAGAACCTGCCGGTTGACGGCGTCGTGGTCGAGGGGCAGAGCACGGTCAACCAGGCCTCGCTGACCGGTGAGGCCGTGCCCGTCGAGGTCTCCGGCGGCGATCACGTCTACGCGGGCACCACGAACCTGACCGGCGGCATCGACATCCGGGTGACCGAGATCGGCGCCGAGACGACCATCGGCAAAGTCACCACGCTGATCCGCGAAGCCGAGCAGAGCAAGACACCACGGCAGTTGATCATTGAGATGGTCAGCCGGTTCTTCGTGCCGGTGGTGATCGCGATCGCGTTTATCACCTGGTGGGCGATGACCCAGAGCGACGACCCGGACACGCGGGCGGCCGCGGTCTCGACGTTCGTGCAGATCCTGGTCGTGACGTGCCCGACGGCGCTGCTGCTGGCGAGCCCGACAGCGATGGTCGCGGCCTTCGCCGCCGCCGCCCGGCTGGGCATCCTGATCAAGAAGACGACCTATCTCGAGGCCGCCGCCACGATCGACACCGTTGTGATGGACAAGACCGGCACGATGACGACCGGCATGTTCGAGGTCTCGCGGCTGGCGCCGGCCGACGGCGTCGACGGGGCCGAGCTGCTGACCGCTGCGGCCAACGGCGACCAGCACTCGAACCACCCGCTGGCCCAGTCGATCCTCAAGACCGCCCGCTCGGCCAGGATCGAGCCGGACGGGACCAAGGACTACGAGGAGCTGCACGGCCGGGGCGTCCGCGCCCAAACGAGCATGGGCGAGCTGTGCGTCGGACGCTCGTCGTGGCTGCTCGAGCTGAACCCCGAGATCAGGCCCGAGCTCGAAGCGGTCGAGGCCAGGATCGAGGGCATGTCGGGCGTGCACGTGATGCGCGACGGCAAGTACCTCGGCGCTGTCGGCCTGGCCGACACCGTCAAGGCGAATACCAAGAACGTGATCGAGCGGCTCCGCGAGATCGGCGTCCGGCGGATCGCGATGTTCACCGGCGACCGGATCAGCGTCGCCAAGCGGGTCGGCGTGCAGGTCGGGGTCGACGCGATCGAGGCCGAGTGCCTGCCCGAAGAGAAGCACCAGCAGATCCAGCGGCTGACGCGGTCGGGCGCCAAGACCCTGATGGTCGGCGACGGCATCAACGACGGCCCGTCGCTGGCCGAGGCAGACCTGGGCGTCGCGATGGGCCTGTCGGGGTCGGACATCGCGGCCAACTCCGCCGGCGTCGCGCTGATGAACGACGACCTGAGCCGCGTCCCGTTCCTGATCGAGCTCTCACGCCGGGCCCGCGCGATCGTGACGCAGAACATCATCATCGCGATCGTGATGGCGCTGATCGGCCTGGCGCTGGCCGCGACGCAGACGCTCGACGAGTCGTTCGGCCCCTTCCTGGCCGGGCTCTACCAGTTCGCGACCGGGCTGATCGTGATCGCCAACAGCTTCCGGCTCTTCCGGTTCGGCGAGCACATCGCCGAATCCGAGCAGAACGGCGAGCAGGAGGGCATGGTCCGCCGCGAGGGCTCGATCCGCGGTCTTGCGCCCAAGCCGGCCTAACGGGCCCAATGGGCCAGGACGCTGCGGAAACGAAATTCCCCCGCCGCCGCCTGCAACGCCGGACCCGCGCATCCCAATACCTATGTCCGGGCGCGTTCGCGGTCCGGACAATGGCCGGCGACGCATTCGGGGGGACGGGCGTGGGGACGATCATCGCGGTGCTGGCGAGTTTCATGATCGGCGGCGAGGCCCCGCTCGACCCGGACGAGCAAGACGCGTCCGATCGGGACGAGCCCGCTGAGATCCGCGCGGTCAGCTTCGTGCACCAGCCGACGGCCGAGGCCGAGAACACCGAAACCGAGCCAGATACCGAGCCTGAACAAGAGCCCGACGCCGAGCGTTGGCTCGGCCGCATCGAGCTGCCGGGTGCCGTGCTCGATTTCGCCGTGACGATCCGGCCGAGCGAGTCCGGCTGGTCGGGAGCCATTGACATCCCGGCGCAGAATGTCGCGGGCCTGCCGCTGCACGCGATCAAGCGGACGAACGACCGGATCGCGTTTGCCGCCGAGCTGCCAGGCTTGCCCGAGGCCAACTGGCCGACCTGGTCGTTCGATATCGACGAGGGCGGCGGATCGGCCGCGGGCGAACTCCGCCAGTCGGGCATGCGGTTCGAGTCGACGCTGCGGCTGGCCGACAGCGACGAGCCGATCCTGCGCCGGCCGCAGCACCCGACCGGCCCGCAGCCGTACCGCTCGATCGAGCTGGCCGTGCCCGTGGAGACCGCGGCGGGCTCGCACACGCTCTCCGGCACGCTGACGCTGCCCGATGCCGATGCGTTTGGCCCGGGTCCGTACCCGGCGGCGATCCTCATCACCGGCTCGGGGCCCCAGGACCGTGATGAATCGATCATGGGCCACAAGCCGTTCCTCGTGATCGCCCATCATCTCGCGACACGCGGCATCGCCACGCTCCGCTGCGACGACCGCGGCGTCGGCGGCTCCGGGGGCGAGTTCGAGGGCGCGACCAGCTTCGACTTCGCCGACGATGTCCGCGCCCAGGTCGATGCGCTCGTTGCGCACGAAGCCATCGGCTCCGTGGGCCTGATCGGCCACAGCGAGGGCGCGTTGGTCGCGCCCATCGTCGCGGCGGATAGCGAAGGACACATCGATTGGCTCGTGCTGCTCGCCGGTCCCGGCGTGCCGGGTCGGGAAGTGCTCGCCGAACAGTTCCGAGCGATCTACCGGGCCGACCAAGGCATCACGGACGCGGCGGCGCTCGACGCCATGATCGCCGCTCAGCAGGCCGCGTTCGACGCGACGCTCGCCGGTGACCAGGCGGCGGCCCGCTCCCATATCACCGAACTGGTCGAGCTCGAGTACACCGCCACGAACCAAGACCCGGACGGTCACCGCGAGCAAGTGACTCGGACAATCGATGAGACGCTCGCGGCTCTGAACGGCCCCTGGTTCACGGCGTTTCTCACGCTTGACCCGCGCGAGTACCTCCGCCGCGTGCAGCAGCCGGTGCTCGTGCTCAACGGCTCGCTCGACACCCAGGTCCTGCACGACCAGAACGTACCCGCGATCGCCGACTCCCTTGCCGAGGGCGGCAACGGCAGTGTGACCGTCCGTGTGCTCGAAGGGCTGAACCACCTGTTCCAGCCGGCGACCACCGGCGGCGTGAGCGAGTACGGCACGATCGAAACGACCTTCGACGAAGCCGCGCTCACCCTGATCGCCGACTGGATCAACGAACAGCCGGGGCAGTGATCGAACTCACGGCAGCGGTGCGCAGTCGCCGGGATCGCTCGACGGGTCGCCGAAGAAGCTGACCCAGGCGAAGAAGTCGGCGCTGGTGCACGACGCATCGCTGTTCACGTCGCACGCGACCAGACTGCTCGGGGTTGCCGGCTCCATGCCGAAGGCGTTGACCCACGCGAAGAAATCGGCGCTGTCGGTGATGCCGTTGCCGTTGACATCCGCGCAAAGGCGCGGCCCAGAAGGGCGGATGCCTGCTTCGATCGTGACCGCCCAGCTCAGCGGCGTAGCGGCATCGTTCGACAACTCGAAGAATTTCAGGTCAACGATGGGGTCGAACACGGCATCAACCTCAGGCGAGAACGCTCCATCGGACCATTGAGGAAGCAGACCGCCGAACGGGCCCTTGCATGGATCAGCGAGAAACCCTTCGCCCCAGGTGCCATCCGAGCTCTGCCCGAGCTGCGGGCGCTCGCCGCCCGCGAAGCAGGAGGCATCAAAATCCGTCGAATCCGCGAACAGCGCCAGCTTGGCCTCCGGGAAGGGCACGAGCAGGTCGAACACACCGTCGCCGTTAGTGTCCTCAACGGTCTCGTAGACCGTCACGACAAACGTGCCGTCGACCAGGCCATCGCCGTCGATGTCGGTCGCGGGCATCGTTGCTGCGGCTGGGGGCAGTTCGATGCGGTACACCCCGACGTCGAACAAGCCCGCCGGCAGCTGAAGAGTGTTGCGCAGTTGAACAACGACGCCACCCAGGAAGGAGTCGGGATCGAACGGCGAATCGGGCTGACCGTTGCCATTGGTGTCGAAGCCATCGGCACCATCTCCGACCGGTTCGAGCACAGCGGAGTCATAGAACTCGACAACGACCCAGAGGTCTGGAGCTTCGGGGAGCTCGCCGCAGGCGTTGCTCACCAGAGCAGCAAACTCGAAAGAGACGATCGGTGCATCGGCGAACCGGATATCGACCGAGAAATCGTCGGCGCCCCGCTGGACGTTCTCTTGCGGGAACATTACGGGGTTCTGAATGACCAGGCCTGTGCAGGCCTGATCAATCAGCCCGCCGATGAGCGTGTCGTATGCAACCTCGCGTGTCCCTCGCGACGCGGAGAGCCCGAAATCAATGAATTCGCCGACGATCGGGCGACCGGCGGCGTCGAAGCCGAGCAGGGGAGCGCTCCGGGTGGCGATGGTGGCCGGTCCCGGTGCGTCGTATGTGAGCTGTTGCGCCCCGGCGGTGCCGACGATTGTCGATACCACCGAAGCCGCTGCTATATTGAGTGATCGCGACGATATTGCATACTGCATGAAAGCCCCCCTTGGCACGTGGTTGTTCCCCACTCGACGCGACGCCGAGCAGGTGGTGTGACAAGCCGGCCGGGCGAACGCCCGTTTGGAAAAGCCGGCGGCCCAAGGTCAACGCATCTATGAATTTCCGGGCGCTGGCTTGCGGGGGTTGCAGTAGGTTGCAGAAAATCGATCGACAAAGAAACCGGCCCCGCCGTTAAGCGGGGCCAGCCGAGTCATCTGATGCTTGTATTCTGATCGGCGATTACGGGAGCGGCTGGCAGTCGCCCGGATCGCCGGCGGGGCTTCCGAAGAAGCTGACCCAGGCGAAGAAGTCGGAGCCATCGCAGCTGCCATCGTTGTTCACATCGCAGGGGACCAGGTCCTGGGCACCGAAGGCGCTGACCCAGGCGAAGAAGTCGCTGCCGTCGATCCCGCCGTCGCCGTTGACGTCGCCGCAGAGGCGGTCGTTGGTGCCGCCGCCGTCGCACGGGTCCGTACCGAAGGCAGCGGCGTCCGCGGCGTCGACGAATCCGTCGCCGGTGATGTCGCCGTCGGCCCAGCCGCCGGCCTGACCGCTGTTCGCGTTGATGATGGCCAGGTCGGCTGCGTCGGCGCTGCCGTCGAGGTTGACGTCGCCGTAGTCGGTGTCGAGGAAGTCGAGGGCCTCGCAGAGGTCGGCGATGTTCACGATCAGGTCGCCATTGACATCGGCCGACAGGTCGCGACGGCTGCCGGTGCGGGTCGGCGTGGCGGCGTCGTTGGTGTTCGACCAGTCCAGCGAGCCATCGGCGAGTTCGGCGTATTGGAGCAGGATGGAATCGAGGTCGGCGGCGTCGATGACGCCGTCGGCACCGATCGGGTGGAAGCCCGGGGTGGAGCCGTTGCCGGCGACATCGGCGGCCGAGGCACCGGCGGTGTAGGCCGCACCGGTGGCGAGACTGGTGCCGAAGAGATTGCCCGACGCCGAGGCGTTGTCGGCATCTTCGAACGCGTCGCCGCGGTCGAGGTTGCCGGTGGACGTATCGAGCGCCAGGCCGTCCATGAAGTAGCGGACATCGAGCAGGTCGAAGCTGCCGTCGCCGTTGAAGTCACCGACGATGTCGATGACGAAGTCGCCCGAGGGCCCGGCGTCGCCGCTCGGCGGGGTCCAGCTCGCGCCGCCGTCGCGCTCTTCCCATGCGGCAACGATGTCGGCGATGTCATCGGCGTTGCGCTCAAGGTCGGCGTTGAAGTCGCCCGAGATCTTGTTCCGCTGGCTCAGCCCGGTGCCGTAGGTGACCGTGTCGCCCGACTCGTCGATGTAGCTCGTGCCGCCGGGCACACCATCGAGGTAGGTGATGCCGGTCTGGCGGCTGGGCACGTCGCCGGCGGCCGTGAAGTCAAAGAACTCGAACTCGTCCTCGCCGAGCGCGCTCGCGCCGCGGACAAACTCCTGCAGGTCCTGGTTGAAGTTGGGCGCCGGCACCAGGTCGCACGCGCCGTTCGGGCCGGCGACAAAGTCGGCGGTGCCGTTCGGGATGAAGCGGAAAGCGAGGAACTCACCCGGCGAGAAGAGGGTCTCGTCGGCGCCCGGCAGCTCAGAGAACGCCGCGACCGAGGCGGCGATGTTGTTCAGGTAATCAGCGGCGGCCTGGTTCTCCATCTGCGCCGGGCCGCTCATCGCGGTGCGGTCGCCGATCGAGGCGATGTTGCCCGGGCCGATCACGTTGTACCCGTTGTCGGCCGAGTTATCGAGCAGGTTGTCGATGAAGGGCCGGTTGTAGGTCGCGGCCGGCGAGCCGAAGATGTCGTTGCGGATCGCAAGGACATCGAGCCCGCCGTTGCCGTTGTTCGAGGTCTTGTACCGGTTGAGCCGCTCGGCGCCGGTGTGGCCGATCCCGAGCCGGCTGTCGAGCACGACGGCGTCCATGCGGCTCGAGCCGCCGAGGTTGGTCGGCTGCCAGTTCGGGCCGAGGTTGTCGTTCGAGGAGCTCGACTGCCGCGAGCCGACGTTGTCGCCCATGGCCCACGAGGGGTCGAGGCAGATGCCGTTGGCGAAGCCGTTGCGCGTGCCCGAGCCCGAGTCGCGGGTGGCGAAGACCAGGTTCTCGCCGTTGAGCCGGCGGCCGGTCACGAGGCCGTGGCGCAGGTCGCTCTTGTCGATCTGGGACAGGCCGACGCCGTAGTTGACGATCGCGCCGACCGGGGCGAGCGTCAGCGGGTTGTCGAAGATCGTGCACTGGTCGGGGCTGGCTGTGTTGGTGTTGGTGTTCTGGAGCACGCGGAGCGTGTTGTCGCGGGCGTTGGGGTCGGTGCCGTCGGCCGACACACCCGGGATCGGGTTCGTGCCGTAGCCCGCGCCGTTGGGGACCGCCTCGAACGACGCGGCGCCGGGCTGCTCGACAAACCAGGCCACCGGCACATCGGTCTGGGCCAGGTCGATCTGGATGCCGTGGGTCGAATCGTTGGTCGAGTTCACGGCCAGGTAGCCGCCCGTGATCGGCGAGCGGACCGGGTAGCCGCGCGGGTTGTTGCTGTTCGCGGGCGAGCTCAGCGAGCCGCCGCCGTTATACTGCTGGCGGTTGTACCAGGCGTCGGCGACGTTGGTCGAGATGAAGCCGTCCTCGCCGACCAGATCCATGCTGCCCGGGGCGCCGCGGAACGGGTTGTCGTCGATCGAGCCGGAGGTGTCGTTCACGCCGCGGACGTAGTTC
>JBCDEF010000076.1:0-12504 GCA_039179915.1 Planctomycetota bacterium
CTGATGCGCAACATGACCCAGGAGTGGTTCTTGCAGCAGGAAGAACGCCTCCGCAACCTCCGCCGCTGATCGCAGAACCGAAACTCGAATGACCAACCGACCGGCCGGGCCCGCCTCAACCGCGGGCCCGGCCGTTTTCGTGCACCGGCGTACCATCGGCTGACCGCAATCAACCAGGGAGAGCTCCATGCCCGCTGCGACCATTCCGACCGATTTCATCCCCGCCGAATTCAACGCCGCCGACCCCGAATCGCTCTCGGCAGCCCTCCGCGGCCTGATCGGCCGCGACGTGCCCGACGCCGCCGCCTTCGAGCGGTGGCTGCTCGACCGCTCCGAGCTCGAAGCCGCGTACAGCGAGGCCTCCGCGCTGCTCTACATCGGCATGACCTGCAACACCGACGACGAGCAGGCGGCCGGCGCCTACGCCAAGTTCATCGAGACCGTCCCGCCGATGGCCAAGCCGCTCTTCTTCGAGCTTGACGCCAAGCAGACGAAGCTGCACGCCGAGTTCGGCATGACCGGCGGCCGCTACGAGGTCGTCGCCCGCGATATCGCCGCCGACGTCGGCCTGTTCAAAGACGAGAACGTGCCGCTGGAGACCGAGCTGGCCAAGCTCAGCCAGCAGTACGACACGATCGCCGGCGCGATGACCGTCGAATTCGAGGGCGAAACCCGAACGCTGCCGCAGATGGGGACGTTTCTCGAATCGACCGACCGCGCCAAGCGCGAAGCTGCCTGGCGGGCCGTCAGCGACCGGCGGCTGCAAGACACATCAGCGATCGACGATGTCTACGACAAGCAGATCAAGCTCCGCAACACGGTCGCCACGAACCTCGGCTTCGAGAGCTACACGGGCTACGCCTTCAAGAGCAAGCACCGGTTCGACTACGGGCCCGAGCACTGCTTCGCCTTTCATGAAGCAGTCGAGCAGATCGCTGTGCCGTTCGCAAGAAAGCTCGACGAGCGACGCAAGCGGAAGCTCGGCCTCGATGAGCTCAAGCCCTGGGATATGGCCGTCGACGAGGACGGCCGCGAGCCGCTGCGGCCCTTCGCCGGCGGCGCCGACATGGTCGCCAAGGCCCGGGCCGCCTTCGCCGCGCTCGACCCGCGGCTCGAATCGCTCTTCGCCGAGATGGGCGACGGCTCTGAACGCGTCACCGCCCAGAACACGTCGAACCCGCCCCCGCTCGACCTCGACAGCCGCACCGGCAAGGCCCCCGGCGGCTACCTCTACATGCTCGACCGCACCCGCCGCCCGTTCATCTTTATGAACGCCGCCGGCCTGCACCGCGATGTCGAGACCATGGTCCACGAGGCCGGCCACGCCTTCCACAGCATGGTCTGTGTCGATGAGCCGCTGCTGCACTACCGCGAGTACCCGACCGAGTTCGCAGAGGTCGCCAGCATGAGCATGGAGCTGCTGACCATGCCGCACTGGGGCGCGACGGGCTCGTTCTACGACGGCAACGCGTCAGCGCACGCCCGCGCGATGCGTCAGCAGATGGAAGGCTCCGTCGCGCTGCTCCCCTGGATCGCGACCATCGACGCCTTCCAGCACTGGATCTACGAAAATCCGGGCCACTCACGCGACGAGCGTACCCAGGCATGGCTCAAGCTCGACGACCGCTTCGGCCGCGGCTTCAGCTGGGACGGCTTCGACGACGCCCGCGCCAACGCCTGGCAGCGGCAGGGCCATCTCTTCGGTGCACCGTTCTACTACATCGAATACGGCATCGCCCAGCTCGGCTCGCTCCAGCTCTGGCTGCGTTCGCTCGACGAGGGCCCGGCCGTCGCCATCGACGACTATCTGAAAGCCCTCAAGCTCGGCGGCAGCCGCCCGCTGCCGGAGCTGTTCGACGCCGCGGGCCTGACCTTCGACTTCGGGCCGGAAACTGTTGGCAAGCTGGTCGAGCGCGTCGAAACAGAACTGGCGAAGCTGCCGGAGTAGTTCGCAGGATCTGAGATGATCGATCGAGTTCGAGGTCGTATTTACGAGCTCTTCAATACGCGTTGGGGTGGCGGCCGAGTCGGTGTTGCCATCGATCTGGTGCTTGTCGTTTTGATCGGTACAAACATTATCGCGTTCGTGCTCGAGACTGAGTCCGCGCTAGCCGCGGAGTATGGGGTCGCGTTTCGTTGGTTTGAGGTCTTTTCCGTTTCGGTATTCACGCTCGAGTATGTTCTCCGCCTCTGGAGTTGTACCGCCGGGTCCGGCTATGCACATCCGGTCGCGGGGCGGATCCGCTGGGCCTGCTCGCCGATGGCGATCATTGATCTCCTCGCGATACTGCCATTTTACTTGCCGATGCTCGGCGTCGATCTGCGTGCATTGCGCGTCGTCCGGCTGGCTCGGATTCTCCGGCTCGCAAAACTCGGGCGATACACCCGATCGGTCGCGTTGCTCGCAAGCGTGCTCCGGGAACGCAAGAGCGAGCTGCTAGCTGTGCTCTTCATGGCCACAGTGATCGTGCTGCTCTCGTCGATCGCGATGTACTACGCCGAACGCGAGCGGCAGCCCGAGTCGTTTGGAAGTGTACCCCGGTCGATGCTCTGGACCGTGACGAACCTGACGCCGCTCTCGGCAACCGGTGCTCGCCCAGAAACACCGGCTGGTATTGGGTTGTCAGTGGTGATCGCGATCGCTGGCGTCGGGGTGATCGCGATGCCGACCGGCATCGTTGGCGCGGGGTTCGTGCAGCATGCTCGCGGTCGAAGAACAGTCCAACGCTGTCCGCAGTGCGGCGCAGATCGATAAGACTCGCGCTCTTTCTACCGACTAGACCACCATCTCATTCGCCACCCGCTCCGCCGCCTCGGGCCCCGCGAGGCGGCGGGCCAGCGCCAGGCCGAACTCGATCGAGGCCGCCGCGGCCCGGCCGGTGATCAGTTGGCCGTCTTCGACGGTCGGCTCGTCGGCGTAGGTCGCCGCTGCCGGGAACTCTGCGCGGGTGCCGGGGTGCCCGGTGGCCCGCCGGCCGTCGAGCACGCCCAGCGGGCCCAGCACGACCGCGGTCGCCGCGCAGATCGATCCGACAAGCCGGCCGGTCTCGGCGTGGTGCCGGATCAGCAGCTGCGCCGGCGGCGAGGCCGCGATGTTCCGTGCCCCCTCGGTCCCGCCGGGCACCACGATCGCGTCGAACAGCTCGCCACGCAGCGCGCCGATCAGGCGGTCCGCCCGCAGCGGCAGGCCCCGGCTGCCGGCCACGTCCATCCCGCTGACCGCCGCCAGGACCACATCGACCCCGGCCCGGACCAGGACATCCGCCGGCGCGATCGTTTCGATCTCCTCGCTGCCCGCCGCCACCAGGATCACCGCGCGGGGGCCAGGCGTCGAGTTGTGCGTCGGCACGGCCATGACCCCAGTAGTATCGGGTATGACGCCCGACCGCACCAGCAACCGGCCGCACGAACCGCTGGGCGGCCCGCTCGCTATGGACCCGGACGCCTTCCGGCGGCAGGCCCACGACGCGATCGAGCGGATCATCGACTACGCCCAGCGCGTCGGCGACCTGCCCGTCCGCCCGCCCACGCGGCCCGGGCAGGTCCGGGCCGCAGTGCCCGAAACAGCCCCCGAATCCGAGGGCGGCGAGGCCGAGTGGGACGCGATCGGCCGCGACCTCGACGAGCTGGTCCTGCCCAACACCATGCACTGGCAGTCGCCCGGGTTCTTCGGCTACTTCCCGTGCAACACCAGCGGGCCGGCGATCATCGGCGAGCTGCTCTGCGCGGGCCTCGGGGGGCAGGGCATGCTCTGGCAGACCGCCCCGGCCGCCAACGAGATCGAGCGGGCCCTGCTCGACCAGATGGCCCGCGCGTTCGGCTTGCCCGACCGGTTCCTGTCCGCCGGCGAGCTCGGCGGCGGGTGCATCCAACCGACGGCCAGCGACTCGACGCTTGTGGCCCTGGTCGCCGCCCGCCGCCGCGTGCTCGAGCGAACCGGGGCCGACCCGGCGACGCTGACGGTCTACGCCTCGAATCAGGCCCACAGCTCGGTGCTCAAGGCTGCCATGATCGCCGGCCTGGCCCGCGACGCCGACGACCACGCCCGCGTGCGGCTGATCGCCACCGACGCCCGGCTCCGGCTCGACCCCGATGCGCTCCGCGACGCCGTCGAGCGTGATCTCGAAGCCGGCCTGACCCCCTGCATGGTCTGCGGCACGATCGGCACCACGGGCACCACGGCCGTCGACCCGATCGACAGGATTGCGGGTGTCATGCATAAGACCGCCATTGCCGAACGCGGCGCGTGGCTGCACGTTGATGCCGCCCACGCGGGCGTGCTGCTGCTGTGCGACGAATACCGCTGGATGGCCGCCGGCTTGGAGCACGCCGACTCGCTCTGCGTCAACCCGCACAAGTGGCTGCTGACCGCCTTCGACTGCGACCTGTTCTGGACCGCCGATCGCCGGAGCCTGGTCGGATCGCTCTCGGTCACGCCCGAGTACCTGCGGAACGAGGCGACCGAATCCGGCGAGGTCTTCGATTACCGCGACTGGGGCGTGCCGCTGGGCCGGCGGTTCCGGGCGCTCAAGCTCTGGCTCGTGCTGCGGCACTACGGCCTCGCCCGCCTGCGAGGCTATCTGCTCGAGCACGTGCGGCTGGCGGAGCGGTTCGAGTCCTGGGTGCTCGCCGACGACCGGTTCGAGCTGCTCGCGCCACGGACGATGAACCTGGTCTGCTTCGCGCTGCGATCGGGCGACGAGGGCTCCCGGCGGCTGATGGACGCGGTCAACGAGACCGGCCGCGTCTTTCTCACCCACACCGCGGTGCCGACGGCCGACGGCGACCGGTTCGCGATCCGCCTGGCCGTCGGCGCCGCCGCGACCGGGGAGCAGCATGTGCGACTGGCCTGGGACCTGCTCGCCGAGCACGCCTCGCGCCGGTAAGCTCCACCCGATGCGCCCCCTCGCCGCGATCCTGTTCCTGCCGCTCGTTGTTGCTGCGTGCCCGATGTCGGGCTGCTCCACGCCCCGGGCCGAGGGCGGTCGGCTGTCGGTCCCGGCCGGCGGCTACCAGCTCGCTTTCGAGTCGGCCGCCGAGGCAGTGGTCGATGCCGGGTACACGCTCGAGCGGATCGACGCCTCCGCTGGCGTGATCACCAGCAAGCCGCGGCCCTCGGCGCTGCTGCGGCGAGAGTTCACGACACTCCGCGTCGAGTTCGTGCCGCTGGCGGTCTTCGGTCGGATGCCGGCCGATCGGTCGCGTTCGCAGATCGAGCCGCCCCCGGCTGGCTCGGTCGACGACGAACCCGCCTCGGTGGGGCCGCGCTCGGCCGTGCCGCTGGTCGCGCAGGTCACCGCCGTGCGTACGCGGCTGTACTCGCCCGTGCTCCGTCCCGAGCCGCTCGATGCCCGGTTCAGCTCTCGGGCCCGCGACCCGTTGCTCGAACGCCGCGTGGGCGGCTCAAGCATCGAGCAGGTCGTGACGCGCGACGAATCCGAAGAAGCGCGTGTGGCCGGCATGATCGGCGACCGGGTCCGCCGGTTGTCGGAGAATCATTGACCCGCCGCGTGGCGGTCTCGGTTCTGGTTAGCGGCCGGCGTCTGTGGCAGACTCCGAGCTGCTCTTGAGCCTGCTCTCGGATTTGATCTCGGGCTTCGGCTCGATCGCCGACGGCACCTCGCCGCCGCGGGTGATCTCCGCCGCCGGCGTGCCAGCAACCGGCTTAACCTCGGCCGTGAGGTAGCCGAGCGCCCGGGCGATCAGCTCGCCGCGGCTGGAGGCGCCGAGCTTGCGGTGCAAACCTTTGACGTGGTCGTGCACGGTGTGCGGGCTGCGGCCGAGGTCCTCGGCGATCTGCCGCACGCTCTTGCCGAGCGTCAGGTGCTCGAGAACGATCTGCTCGCGCTGCGTCAGCCAGCGGGTGTCCTCGGTCGGTTCCGAGCCCAGCGCCAGCTCCGCCCGGGCGGCCAGAGCCGGCAGCAGGGCAGCCAGCGCCCGGACGTGCGCCGGCGAGTAGCCCCCGTCGGCCGCGGCGGCCGCGACCTGCACAAACACGACCCGGTTCGGGCTCCCGCCACCGATCGGCGCAAGCCCCAGCAGCACGTCGCCCGCTTCGAGGTTGTCCCAGACAACCCGCAGATCGACCGCGGCCGTCGGATCCAGATCGGTCAGCCGCGCCACGCGAACGGGCGGCTCGCTGCCGATGGGTTCGTCCATATCGGCGCTCAGATCGAGTCCGAGCCGCTGCACACGCGGCGCACGGACCCGCAGCGCCGAAACGCGGCCGTCCTCGCCCCGGAACCCGAGCCGGCTGCTCGATGTCGAGCCCGCGATCGGCTTGGCTTTCTGGGCGCCGTTCTGATCGGCTCCGACCGCGACGCCCGAGGCCTGGTGCGTCCGCAGCAGCCCGTCGCGGCCCAGGGTGCCGATGGTTACCACCGCGACCGAGGGTTCGGCCAGGGCCGCGGCTGCACGCGCGGCCCGGTCGCACCAGTCCAGGGTGGCCACCGCGGGCAGGCCCGCGACAGAGTCCATGGCTCGCACCAGACCCGCAAAGAGATCATCAAGCCGTGCCGTGTTTTCGACGTCCATGTGCTTTCCCCGTCTCGGTCGCGTCTCGTGCGGCCTCGTCGCCGGGTGCGTCCCGCTCTGCGGTGCACCGAAGTGTACCGGACGTCGGTTCACCGTCCCGGTGACTTTGGCCCGTATGCGTCGTCTGATCCCCGAAAGTGGCCAAAGCTTGTCAGAGCCCGCCCGATGCCCCCTGAAACGGGTGCGCGGCGTGCGCCGGCCTGACGCCTACCGTCTTCGAATGGCGACGCCGCCCACCGATTCCGATCCGCATGCACCGGCCCACAACGCGGCGCCGTCGATCCTGATTGCCGGCGCTGGGCCCACCGGGCTCGGTGCCGGGTTCCGATTGCGTGAGCTCGGGCACAAAGCGTTTCTCATCGCCGAAGCATCCGATTCCGTGGGCGGCCTGGCCAGAAGCTTGACCGATCCGCAGGGATTTACCTGGGACATCGGCGGTCACGTCCTGTTCAGCCACTACGACACGTACGACCGGATCTTTGAGCAGCTCGTCGGCGACGAGTTCACGCTCAACAACCGCGAGAGCTGGGTCCGCATCGCCGGCACGTGGGTTCCGTACCCCTTCCAGAATAACCTGCGGTACCTGCCGACCGAAGCCCGCGAGGCCTGCGTCCGGGGCCTGATCGAGGCCCAGACCGGCCCGGGCGACCCGAAAGAAGCCCCGCACTTCGCCGCCTTCATCGACCGTGTCTTCGGCGAGGGCATCGCCGAGCGGTTCATGCGGCCGTACAACTTCAAGGTCTGGGCCTACGAGCCCGCCAAGATGAACACGACCTGGGTCGGCGAGCGGGTCGCCGTCATCGACTGGAAACGGGCACTGGGCAACGTCCTGCTCGAGCGCGACGACTTCGGCTGGGGGCCCAACAACCGGTTCAAGTATCCGCTCGGCGGCACGGGGGACTTCTACCGCCGGTTCGAGCCGCTGCTGAGGGACAACCTCGCGCTGCGGACCCGCCTGACCCGCATCGACACCGGGCGCCGGGTCGCGACCCTTGAGGCCGCCGACGGCTCAACCCGCGAGCACCCCTTCGACGCCCTGATCAGCACCATCCCCGTCGATCGGCTCGTGCGCGATGTAGTCGATCACGCCCCGGACGAGGTCTGCCGAGCCGCGGCCCGCCTGCTGCACTCGGGGGGCTACATGGTCGGCGTCGGCATCAAGCGGCCCTGCCCGAGCACGCGGAGCTGGATGTACTTCCCCGAGGACGACTGCCCGTTCTACCGCGTGACCTACCTGAGCAACTACTCGCCGCGGATGACGCCGGACCCGGCCACGCACTACTCGCTGCTGTGCGAGACGAGCTTCAGCCCCGACAAGCCCGAAGACAGTTCGACCATCCTCGAGCGCACGATCGAGGGCCTGGAGAACGTCGGCCTGCTCGAGCCGGGCGAACGCGACGACATCGTCTCGACCTGGGTGCGGCCCGTCGACTACAGCTACCCGACGCCCAGCGTCGAGCGCGACGAGATCCTCGCGACCGTGATCCCCTGGCTCGAGTCCGTGGGCGTCTACAGCCGCGGGCGTTTCGGGCTCTGGAAGTACGAGGTCTCGAACACCGATCACTCGCTGATGCAGGGGGTCGAGGTGGTCGACCGGCTGCTCTCCGGTGCCGAGGAGCAGACGACCGGGCTGGTCTACCGGGTGACCGAAGACGGCCGCCGCGCGGCCGACCACGAACGCCCCGGCGTCGCGGGCTCGGGCGAGAAGCGGCTGAGCGATGCCCCCAAGCCCGAGCAGGCCTCGTCGGCCGAGCCGGACCTTGCGCAAGAAGAACTGGGTGTGACCGATACGCCCCGCTGAGATCTGGCTTGAGGTCTGGCTTGAGGTCTGGCTTGAAGCCTGGCTCAAAATTCTCTCGGTGCTCTAGCAGGGGGGCTAGCCGCCGCCGGCTTCGATCCCTTCCCGCAGCCGCAGCCGCAGCCGCAGCCGCTGCCGGAGCGCTTCGCGGTCGGCCTCGCGTTCCCGGCGGGCCTGCTCGGCCGCGAGCCGGCGGAGCTGGCCGATCGCCGCCTCCATCTCCGGCGTCTGTGTGATCCGTGATTGCAACCGACGGATGCCCGCCCCCGGCTCGCCGCGCTGCCCGAGCGCAACCGCCACCAGCACATCGTGGTTCGGGTACGCCCGCCAGTAGGTTTCTCTCCGCCAGCGGGCGGGCCCGGCTTCGACCAGGTCGCCGCCCGTCGCCCAGTCGCCCGCTTCCATCGCCCGGAACGCGGCCCGATAGGCAAGCTGCCCGATCCGGCGCCAGAACAGCTCGAATTCGCCGCCACGCGGGAGCCGGTCCTCGATCCGGGTCGCGAGTTCGAGCGTGGCTCCGGCGAACGCGACGGCCGCCGGGTCGTCGCCGTCGAGCAGGTCCTCGGCCCGGATGAGCGTGCTCTCGAACGTAATCCGATCGGCGGTAAACGCCGCCTCCAGCTCATCGGCCGTCGTCACGATCGGCGCCGCGACCGATGCGGCCTGAATCCTGTCGAGCACGGCCTCCGGGTCCTCGCACCCGGCAAGCACTCCGGCGGCGAGGACCGCTAAAAATGAAACCAATAAGGCGGCTCGGCATCGTTTGTTCGTAGTTTGATAGGACATCTTGACGATGGGTTGTGCTTTCTTGTCGGATTCTGTCGTTTACGCCGACCATTCCGATGGCACGGCACCGATTTGGGCGCACGGTAGACCCTGTTCCGTGGGGTGTGACCTTCTGTGGAGTTGGTCACGCAGCAATCTGTTGGTTTGGCCCGGTCTTGTGGTTGCCGTGTCCTCGTGACGGAGGCGCGTCTGCGTACATGCAGACGCCGCGGCAGGCATGGACTCTCTTGCGTCCCGATACCAACCGTCCGGCCCTTGGCCGGCCTGGGAAGCCGAGGTCGCCCGCATCGCGGACGAGCGGCACCTGGCCGCCTGGTCCGACGACCGCGGCGAGCGGCTGCGGTTTGGGGCGCGGCTGGGCTCGTTCGTCCAGGGGCTGCACGACACGGAGATCGTCCGGCTGTTCGGCGGGACGATCATCGACCTGGAATCGCTGTGCCGACAGATCGAGGCCGCGCTGCCCGGCGAGGGCGATGCGGAACTCCGCCGGCGGATCCCGGGGCCCTCGGGGCTCGTCGCTCGGCTGCGGTCGGCGCCGACCTTCGCCGGCCGACCCGCTCTCCGGCGGCGGTTCATCCTCTGGCACGATGTGGATGTGTTGCTCGAGCACGACGCTGAGCTGTTCGGCGAGGTGATCGACGCGATCGCGGGTGTGGCGGCCGAGAGCGAGTTCGCCAGCGAGGACGCGTTGCTCGTAACGCGGGCGATCTACGTCGGCGGGCCGCGGCTGGCGGCCTATGCCGGCGATGAATCCGGCCAGTTGCGTGCCTGGCGGTCGTCGCCCAGCGCAGAACCGTTCTGGCGGGCGGTCGCGGGGATCGATCGGCCCCCGGTCCTCGCCGCCCCGATCGCCAAGCTGCTGGCCGATCCCGGCGGGCTGGCCGATGAGATGCTGCTGAGCGATCTGGAGCTCGATGACGCGCTGGGGTATTACATGAATCTACTATTCTCTGACTTGACTCCATACCACCTCGCGTCGGTGTCAGCGTAATGAGCTGTAAACATCACCAATATGAGACACATTCCATCCCGGGAAGTCAGCCAATTCTCCCGGTCCAAGGATGCCACACGGCTCGCCGGCGTAGTCATGTTGCTGCGCCGAGAGCGTGAGACGTGCCGAAGGCCAGAATGACTTTGACTCCGACACCCGTCAGTTAAGCTTGGTACTGGAACTCTTCGTTGGACGGAAATTATGAAAGGGGATGGAGAGTATGGGGTGATGTTATCTAACTTTCATTTGGGACTATTTCTTTTCAACATGTCACAAGGAAATGGAGTAGGATGGGACCACTTTTTGGATATGTTGCCAGGATGACATAGGGTGTAACATTCCAGTATGGGGCGGAGTGAGGCACGAAACACTAGAATGGCATGGAATGGAATGGGACAGACTAGAATGGGATAGAGTGGAATGAATGCTAGAATATTGTCTCATGCCAACCTATACTTGTCCCTGTCCAGACACTCTTCTTCAGTTCCAGTGCGACAATGTACTTTGGGCAAGTCAAAACTACAGCCCTACATGACTTAAATCTGCGTTTGAATGCCTCCTTCTGTGCTTAAGGATGCCCAGAGCTATAAGTAGAGACACCTGACGCCAAGGCCTTATGAAATAAGTTAGGTAAAGTTTGTCAAAACTTCAGGTCTCTTGAAGATCAAATTGAATCGGTTTTTCCGATATAAAATCTATACTTTCTCAACAGAAGCACTTCCAAGGAAAATTGAGGCAACAGTCAGAGGTTAAAAACAACACCGATCTTGCCAACACGGTTGGTGAAGATCTCAGGGAACCAGAAGATGGAATATTTTCTTTAAACTGAGACCGACCCACTAAGGTGCAAAAAAATCCCTTCAATATAGTAAAGCATCACAATCCGTTACCTATAGCCTGCTCAATCGGCAGACTGTGGTTTTTTTGGAAGAATATAAAAACCTTTTTCATTCGGAGAAACTTCCTTATCCCGGGGTAGAAATCAGTTTTTAGGGAAATGAATATTGTCTTACCTCTGTCCCACTATGGGGCCATGATAATTTGTTCTTAATGTTTGTACTTCAATACATTCGCCTCATAATAACATGGTCATTTCAGCGTCATGAGTTGGGGACGAATTCTCGAGGAGTGAAGTTAAATTTGACTGATCACCTCTTAGAGTTAATCAAGGGCCAAGTAAAAATTCAACAATGCTTCATCCAGCACCTTAGTAAGAAATGAAGATCTCTTTGTCGTAATTGTGTTTGCCGTATCGCTGCGAGTCGATCGATGTACAGTCTGTTGCATAAGTATCGTACTAGGCTACTGCTTTACTTGTGGACATGTGGACCTTGACGACATGGTTGGTTATTAGGGTTTTCGGGCGCTCAACTTGACGGCATGGTAAAATTGTTTGATTTATATTGATGGAAGGATTACAATGATGCCTGAACAAATATTTACTCGATTCTACCTTTGAAGTTTTCAACGAAAAATTAAGCACCCCTAATACAGGTAACGTATTGTCATTGATCTCGGATGAATTCAATGCCGACCTAAATTAGACATGGCAGGCTCTGAATCGATTTGTCCCTAAGCCTTTCTAATACTCCCCAAGCACTGATCTACCTGTTCTCTTAGGCGGAACAAATAGTGCTGGAGTCGGTATGACATTGCGGCTTGAAGGTGTTTTCTTCACTCGGTGAAGCCCAGTGACCTGTAGCCCCCTAGCCTTTGACCTGACTCGATTTCTTGGTCAGTGGCACCGAATAAACAATTGAATTTCTTTCAAATTAATTATGGGCATTTTCAAGCTAATAGTTGCTGACAAATAGAGGTTTTCTTAATGCACCTTATTTCAGCTTTTTTTACTGGCTTTGACCTCTTGTGGTCTCAGTTTTGGCATGTGCAGAAAATGGCTGAGCCATCTTTAATTACACTTGAGTTTTTCAATAGTTTCAAGCTTCCTAGCCATTTTAGTTTTCTTTTAGTTAGAGAGGGTCTTTGCTTTTGGCATCCCTCCTACCATATCCAAGGTGGGTTATACCCAGCCCCTGTTTACGAGCCGCCATGATGTGACGACACAAACGCGCAATAAAATCTTACCTATATCAGAACCACATGACGACATGCATGGAACGCAGCGTAATAGTATATCTCAGAGTGGTTCTAATCTGGCCGCTTTACTGCACACAAAGCGTTCTTACCCTACGCCGTCGAGTAAACCCGTCATTCGCGTGTTTTCGGCCCGCAGACGTTTTTAACGCTCTGCTGACGGGTAAAAAAAAAACTCCTGAAACCTGAAAAAAAAACTGAAAGAATCCGCGTACAGCGCACATATCCACTGGCACAGGGTAAAAATGTTTTGAGTGCGGTCTCGTCGTGGTCTGTTTGTTGTTGTCTGCCCCGCCTGAAA
>JBCDEF010000077.1:0-12317 GCA_039179915.1 Planctomycetota bacterium
AACAGCATCATGTACGACGGCAAGAAGTCGGTCGCGCAGCGGTGCATGTACGACGCGCTCGCGGACATCCAGGACCGGCTGGCCAAGATCGACGACCCGAACGCGCCCGAGGAGGCCCTTGAGGTCTTCCACATGGCGATCGACAAGGTCAAGCCGTTCGTCGAGGTCCGCAGCAAGCGGATCGGCGGCGCGAACTACCAGGTGCCGATGCAGGTCAACCGCAAGCGTCAGCAGGCGCTGAGCTTCCGCTGGATCATCCAGGCCGCCCGCAGCGAGAAGGGCCGCCCGATCGCCCGCTGCCTGGCCGACGAGCTCTTCAACGCCGCCCGCGGCGAGGGCAAGGCCATCACCAAGCGCGAAGAGACCCACCGCATGGCCGAGGCAAACAAGGCGTTCAGCCACTTCGCGTAAACGAAATACCGACACACGATCTCACGCGGGCCGCTCCGAACCGGGGCGGCCCGCTGTTTCGGTGCCGGTTGCACGTGCACGGGTGCTGTGTTCTCTCCGTCGTCTGCCGACGAACACCATGGCGGTGAGAAGTCCGGCGGTAACACTTGGGCCCGGGACGAGAATGACACGGGCCTGCTGGGCAACCGGGGATGAGAACGATCCGGTCCACTCGCCCTCGCCGTTTGGGCGGGTTCCGCCGTTCGGTGTCATTGATCCGATGGTCCCTGCATCATCAAATTGGCTCGTCCAGATCAGCGGATCTTCGCTCGGCGTGTATAGGCCGATCCAGATGCCCGTGCTCGAGAGAGTTGCATCTGGCAGGTCGAATGCCACGATACGGTTCTCGTTTGGATTCAGCGTGAGATCGATCATCACCGACGAGAGCAGCTCGCGTTGGCCGGCCACGAAGCCATAGATCGATGCCCTTACCGGATCGCTGAAGACTGATTCGGCGTTGCTGTTCCAGAGCCGCAATTCAACGAGATCGACCATATCGCCCGGATGCGCTTCCAGCAATGCCAAGCGAGCCTGCTCGCATCCAAGGCATCCCATGCCGCCGATCGGGCCGCCGTCGGGATCGATCGAATCGAATGCGATGAGGGACTGCCCGGAAACCGGTGCGGCACCGAGAGCAAAATCAAGGGCTAACAAAGAAACAGAACTACAAAGACCAACCAATCGAGTACTCATGCTCCAACCTCCATGAGCCTTCGGACGCGTCAGAAGGTTGGTGGTTCCCAGGGTGATGCCATGAGAGCACATTATTTTGTACCGTGTGAGGCTGTATCCCACTCGTCTGCCAAGATACCCCACCCGAGCCGCGTGGTCGGGCCGATGCCTTCGATCCAGTAGTCCTCGCGTTGCTCGACTTCTCGCCGGATGCCCAGGCCGTCGATGAGACGCCGCGATGGCTCGTTGGCGGCCGAGCAGTAGAGCCTGATCCGCCGCAGGCCCATGCCGCCCTCGGTCTGCGGGCGGAACGCCCATGAGATCGTGTGCCGGCAGGCCTCGGCCGCGTAGCCGTTGCGGGTGTGGCCCGCAGCGATCCAGTAGCCGGTCTCGGCCGAGGCGGTGTCCGGCCGAACGTCGTGGAGACCCGTGCCGCCGACGATGCCACCCGTTTCGCGGAGCACGACCGCCAGCGTGATCGCGGTGAAAGCGGCCGGCTTCTCGAGAACACGCTGCTGCTCGGCGATGAAGGCTGCTGTCTGCGCGAGCGTTTTGTGTCCCGTGTCGGCCCACGTGACCCACGGGAACAGGTGCGTCCGCGACCGCTCGATCACCGCGAACAACGGCTCAACATCATCGAGCGTCAGCGGCCGAACGATCAGCCGCGGCGTCTCAAAACGAGCATTGATCGGATCCGGCGTCCGCCAGCCCAGGCCCTCGGCTGGTGGATTGTTCTCGGCGGCGCGGCGTGCCATGCGCCCAGTCTACCGCACGTACAATGTGCTATGCCGATCGATCGACACCACCGCCAGCAGCTGCTCCCGGGCTGGGGTGTAGCCGGGCAGGCCCGCGTCCGCAACGCCCGCGTTGTTGTGGTGGGGGTGGGGGCGCTCGGCTGCGTGTCGTCCGAGCTGCTGTGCCGGGCTGGGGTTGGTCATCTGACGGTTGTCGATCGCGATGTCGTGGAGGCGACGAACCTCCAGCGGCAGGTGCTCTACGCCGAAGCCGACCTTGGCCGTCCGAAGGCCGAGGCCGCCGCCGGGCGGCTCCGAGCGATCGACTCGGCCGTCACGGTCGAGCCCGTGATCGCCCACGCCGACGCGGAGCGGATCGAGGACCTCGTGCGCGGCGCGGACGTGCTGATCGACGGCACGGACAACTTCGAAACCCGCTATCTGCTCAACGACGCGGCGATCGCGTTTGGGATCCCCATGGTCTACGGCGGTGCCGTCGCGACCCGGGGCACGGTGTTGCCCGTGCTGCCGGGCGTCGGTCCGTGCCTGCGGTGCCTGCATGCGGACACCCCGGCGGCGCTCGAGACGTGCGATACCGCGGGCGTGCTTGCCTCTGCGGTGGCCTGGGTCGGGGCGCGGCAGGCGGCGCTGGCCTGCCGGATCCTGATCGACGGGCCGAGTTCGGTCCCGCCGAGGCTTGAGGCGAGCGACGCCTGGACGGGCGCCCACCACGGTATCGACATCGCCGACGCTGCCGACCCGGACTGCCCCTGCTGCGTACGCCGCAATTTCGAACACCTCGACGGGCTGCACGGCGCCGAGACCAAGACACTCTGCGGCCGCAACAGCGTTCAGATCATCACCACGCACAGCGAGTGCAGGTCGCTGGATTCTCTCGCCGAGCGTCTCCGCCACCACGGCCGCTTCCGGGTCGCCGAATCGTTGCTCTCGGGAACCCTCGACCGGGAGAACGGCCTGGCACTGACCGTCTTCCCCGACGGCCGGGCGATCGTGCACGGCACGGACGACCAGGACCGTGCACGAGCTGTGTACGATCGCTACATCGGAAGCTGATCACATATGCATGGGGCGAGGAGTCACCCAATGAGCACAGCGATCATCGAAGGGCTCCGGCCGGCCGTCGACCGGATGCTGAGCCTGGCAACGGGGCTGGCGAAGGACATCCCGGCAGACCGGTTCGCCCGTTTCGCGTCCGGTGCCGACGGCGCGATCGTCTCGAACCATCCCGCGTTTGTCTGCGGGCACCTGTCGCTCTACCCCGCGCGGGTCGCGGGGATGCTCGGGCTGCAGCTTGAGGTCGAAGCCCCGGCGGCCTGGCAGGAGCTGTTTCGACCCGGAGCCGAGTGTGTCGATGATGCGGACGGCTCGATCTATGGCCCGCGGGATGAGCTGATCGGTACGTTTGTCTCGTTGCACGAGCGGCTGCTGACCGCAGCCGAGGGTGTCGATGACCAGGTCTTCTTCGCCGCAACGGCAGAGGAGCGGTACCGGGCCCGGTTCCCGACGACGCTCACGGCCGTCTCATTCCTGCTGCTCGCGCACCCGATGTTCCACCTCGGCCAGCTCAGCGCATGGCGCCGGGCCGAGGGCCTGGGCTCGATCGGCTAACGTCCGGGATACGCGATCGCGGGAACGGAGGACGCTCAGTCTTCGGCCCGGACGAACGGATTGTGCACGCGTTCGCGCGCGATCGTTGTTTTGGGGCCGTGCCCCGGGCAGACCACCGTCTCGCCGGGCAGCGTGTACAGCCCGGTCCGGATCGACTCGGCGAGTTGCTCGATCGAGCAGCCCGGGAAGTCCGTTCGGCCGACGGAGCCGTTGAAGAGCGCATCGCCGGAGATGGTGGTCTTCGCCGCTTCGCAGTAGAACGCAACCGACCCCGGCGAATGGCCCGGGACATGGATCACGAGCCACTCCGACTCGCCCAGCCGCATCCGGTTGCCCGCCCGGAAGCAGTGGTCGGGCGGCGCCAGGCTGACGGGGGGCCCGGCGAACGCGGAGAGGTTCAGTTCGGGGGTTTCCAGCCACTCCTTTTCGGCCTCGTGCACCAAGACCGGGATGCCCGGGAACGCCTTGCGGACCTCGGGGATGCCAGCGATGTGGTCGTAGTGGGCGTGGGTCAGCAGGATCGCCTCGGGCTGCAGCCCGGTCTCGCGGACCACCCCGAGAAGGGGGCCCGGATCGATCCCCGCGTCGATCACCCACAGGTGCTCGCCGCTGCGGACCGCGTAGCAGTTGGTCTGCGGCGGCCCGAGCGGCTCGGACAGAATCTGGATCGGCTCGCTGTTCATCGGGCGACATGGTAGACTTGCCGTACGTCCTTCCCGCCGGCCGGAGCACGCCCATGATCCGCAACATCGACGACGTAGAAATGGCGGCCGTTGCCATGAACGGCGTCAAAGATGCCTCGATGGCTGTTATGGTCGGGAGAGACGACGGCGCCCCAAACTTCGCGATGCGCAGCTTCAGCGTCGAAGCCGAGGGCCACACCCCGCAGCACGCCCACGATTACGAGCACGAGGTCTTTATCGTCGCCGGCGGCGGGACCGTACTGCTCGGCGACACCCGGCACGAGGTCCGTCCGGGCGACGTGATCTATATCCGGGCCGATCTGGAGCACCAGTTCCGCGCCGGCGACCAGGGCCTGCGGTTCCTCTGTCTTGTGCCGGTCGAACGCAACTGCGGCGACCCGACGCCGGGCAGCTAACGGGGCCGGGCGACCCGGCACAGCCAAGCGAGAACACCCATGAACGATCGAGCGTGGGCAATCCGGATCTCACTCATCGTCGTCGCGGCGCTTACGGCGGCCGCGATGCTCACCGCCGGAGTGATCAAGTCTGTATCGGGCGCAGCGGGCGGCGACCTGCTGCTGGCAACGGGCCTGCTCGGGGTGGTCATCGTCTTGAGCGCCGGCGCGGCGATGCTGACCACGAGCACCTCGAGCCAGGACGAGACCCGCGACCTCGAACGCGCGATGCGCGACGTCGAGCGGTCGGTCCGGCATATGGGCGAGCAGGCGGCGCTGTCCGATGACGCCCGCCGCGTCCTGAACCGCACCAACGAGCGTGCCCTGCTCTGCCACGCGATCGAGGAAGACATCCGCGTCAAGGACTGGGAGGCGGCCGACGTGCTCTGCAACGAGCTCTCCTCCCGGTTCGGGTACCACACCGACGCCGAACGATTCCGGGCGCAGATCGAGAGCGCCAAAGCCGAGGGGCTCGACCTCGAGGTCGGCCGAGCCTGCGCCGAAGTCGACCAGCTCATCACGGTCCGGCGCTGGGAGGACGCGGCGCGCCGCTCGGTCGAGATCGAGGCGGCCTTTCCCGCGTCGCCCAGGGCCGCGGTGCTTCGTGACCGCATCCGCCGCGCACGGATGCAGTACAAGGAAGAGCTCGAGCGACGCTTCCTGCTCGCCGCGCAGCGCGACGATATCGAGGACGCGATGGACCTGCTCCGCGAGCTCGACCACTACCTGTCCGAACACGAGGCCGAGCCGTTCCGCGAGGTCGCCCGCGGCGTGATCGGCAAGGCGAGACAGAACCTGGGTGCCTCGTTCAAGCTCGCGTACCAGGACAAGCAGTGGGGGATCGCCGCGGGCCTGGGCGAGCAGATCGTTGAGCAGTTCCCCAACACGCGGATGGCCGCCGAAGTCGAAGCCCTCTTGCCCGAGCTGCGGGAGCGGGCGGACGAGAGCCGCGAGCCTCAGTCCCGGCCGGTCTGATCCGCGGCTGGTTCCGGGCTGTCGCCCTGCTGTTCGTGGACATCATCCGTCGGTGTCATCCAGAGATGCCACATGAGGCCGACGATCCCGATGATCAGGAACGCGTCGGCGACGTTGGACACATAGGGCCAGACCTCCCACGACCCGATCCGCACGCCGGGCAGCGGGTGGATGAAGTCGCGTACGCACGCGTATCGCAGCCGGTCGTAAAGGTTCCCGAGGCCGCCGGAGAGCAGCAGCCCGAGCGACGCGTGGGCCACCAGATCCCTCGCCCGGGTCCAGCGGGCGAACATCCACAGCCCGAGGCCGATCGAGACGATCGTAAATGCGACGAAGAGCCAGCGCTTGCCGGCACCGATGCCGAACACAGCCCCAGGGTTCAGGACGAGCGTGAACTCGAGCACGCTGGGCACGACGACGACTGGTTCGTGGCGAGGGATCAACCGGTTGATGTTGTCCGCGGCGATCACCGCGTCGCGCTCCACAGCGACCGGTTGTTCTGCCACCATGGCGAACGCGGCATACTTGGTTGCGAGGTCAGCGACCAGGCCCAGGACCAGCACCGAGAGCAGAACCGCCCACGCCCGCGGGCTCCGCACCGCCGCGGTGCTCATCGACCCAGGCCCCGGCGTTCGGTATCGCGGGCGGCCTCGATCGAGAGCCGTGCCCAGGGCAGCTCCTTGAGCCGCTCGATACCGATCGGTTCGTTCGTGACCTCGCACAATCCAAAGACGCCGTCGTCGATCCGCCGGAGCGCGTCATCGATCTCTCGGATCAGCTTGCGGTCCGCCTCGGCCAGGTTGATCGAGAGCGACTGGTCGTAGGCGTCCGAGCCCTGCTCGGCGACATCGAGGGCGGGGTTGCCGCCCCGGTCGCCGCGCTCGGCCATGTCGCGCTCCATCTCGGCGACATCGCCGACCAGCTCGCGCCGTTTTTCCATCAGCCGGGCGCGGAAGCCGTCGAGGTCCTTCTTCTTGAACGGGCTCTTGGCACGCTTCTTCTTGCCGTCGGCTTCGGCGTTGTGCGCAAAGTCGCCGAAGGGCGAGGGCGGCGCGTCCGGACCGGATGGGATCAGCGGCTGGCGGCGTCGCTTGGCCAGCAGATCGCCCAGCGTGCCGGCCGGGGGTGTGATCTTCTGCTTCACCGGTGACTTGCGCTTCGGCCGGTTTTCAACAACCGTGATGCCCTTGCGGCCGGACTTCTTGTCGTTCGACGGTGCGGCGGACTTGCCGCCGGCCGACTTGCTGTCCGTCGCGTTGGAGTCGGTTGCCTTTGCCGCGGCCGGGGCTTTCTTGGGCGACGCGGGCTTCTTTGTCGTAGACGCCTTCTTGCTCGAAGCGGGCTTCGACGCCGCTGGCGGGGCCGAGTTGGTCTTCTTCGTTGTCGGCTTCTTGCTAACAGCCGCCTTGCTCGCCGGCTTCTTGGCCGCGGGCTTTTTTGTAGGAGATTTCTTCATCGTCTTCTTTTTGGAAGCGACTTTCTTGGAGCCCAAGGTCGCGCTGGTTTTGGACCCGCTCGCCTTCTTGGTCGCCGCCGCGGCGGCGGTCGGCTTCTTGGCCCCCGTCTTCTTCGCGGGGTTCTTGGTCGTATTCTTGCTTGTTTTCTGGGCGGCCACGTGGACCCTTCAGCAAACACGCGGGCCGCGAAACGGCCGGCTGTTCATCCAAACACAACACGACTCTGCGGCTCCGCAGAGGGCATGAGCGTAGCGGTGCACGCGAAACGAGTCAAAGCTCGGGCGCTCGGGATCAGCCGGTTTCCGCCGTGGCATCCTCCGCAGCGGTCTCCGCGACCACGGCCGCTTCGACCTCGCCCAGGGCCCGGAAGCGGTCGTAGCGTTGCTGGACAAGGGTGTCCGCCGAGAGCGTCGTAAGCTCGTCGAGCTGGGATGAGATCCAGCCGCTGAGCCGGGTCGCCGCCCCTTCCGGATCGCGGTGGGCCCCGCCGACGGGCTCATCGATGATCTCGTCAACGATCCCGAGCCGGTGATTGTCGGTCGCGGTCAGGTTGAGCGACCGGGCGGCGGCTGCGTTGGTCGTCTCGTTCGCCTGCTTCCAGAGGATCGCCGCGCAGCCCTCGGGGCTGATCACGGAATACCACGCGTGGCGGAGCATGCCGACGCGGTTGGCCACCGCGATCCCGAGTGCCCCGCCCGAGCCGCCCTCGCCGATGACCGCGGAGACGATCGGCACGCGCAGCTTGGCCATGTCGCGGAGGTTGACCGCGATGGCTTCGGCCTGGCCGCGTTTTTCGGCCTCGAGCCCGGGGTACGCGCCGGGCGTATCGACCAGCGTCACGATCGGCGTGCCGAACTTCTCGGCGAGCCTCATCTTCAGCAGAGCCTTGCGGTACCCCTCGGGGTGCGCACAGCCGAAGTGGCACGCGATGCGTTCGTGTGTCGTCCGCCCCTTGCGGTGGCCGACGACCAGGCACTTGTGCGAACCGATGCGGCCGAAGCCGGTCACGATCGCTGGGTCGTCGCCGAAGCGGCGGTCGCCGTGCAGCTCGGTGAAGTCGCGGACGAACATGCCGATGTAGTCCTGCGACTGCGGCCGGTCGGGGTGGCGGCTGACTCGCACCGTGTCCCATGGGCTCAGCTCGGTGTAGAGCGACTCGAGCATCTCGTCACGCTCGCGCTCGAGCGTCGCAACCGCCGCGTCCTCTTCCGGGGACCGCTCGACGCCCTCGACACCGGCCGGCGCCCCCGGCAGCGGGGCCCGCGCCTCGCGGATCTGCCGGTCCAGCTCGGCCAGAGGCTTCTCGAATTCCAGCGTGTAAAAGGTGCCCATCGCTCAACACTCCATTGCTGGCCCGCACGCTCGCGACCGCGGATCGATCGCGGATAGTCTAGACGATCGTGCCAGAACCGGAGACAAACCCCATGGCAGACAGCATCAGCAGCCTCCTCGTCATCGGCGGCGGCGCGATGGCCACTGCAATCCTGCGGGGCGCCGAAGCCTCGGGCCGCCTGCCCGGGGCCGTCTGCGTGGTCGAGCCGGACGACAAGCGCCGCGCCGCGTTCCCGAACGCAGTCTCCGGCCTCTCCGAGGGCCTGGATTGGCTGAATTCGGCCGAGACCGGCCCCGACTCCGGTGCGGTGATGCTCGCCGTCAAACCGCAGATGCTCGGTTCGGTCGCGGCAGCTGCGCCGACCGGAGGACTCGGGTCGAGGCTGGTCGTCTCTATCCTGGCGGGAGTTCCTGGGGAGCGGGTGCGGTCCAGGGTGGGCGGCACCTGCCGTGTGGTGCGCGTGATGCCGAACACGCCGGCGCAGATCGGTCGCGGCACGACGGCGATCGCCGCGTCCGCCGGCGCATCACCAGATGACGCGGCCGCGGCGGGGGCGCTTTTTCGCGGCGTGGGCGACGTTGTGATCGAGCTGGACGAGTCGCGGATGGACGCGTTCACCGCGGTCGCCGGCTCGGGACCGGCGTATCTGTTCTACTTGGCCGAAGCGATGGAGGCCGCCGCCGAAGCGGCCGGGCTTCCGCCGGAGCACGCCCGGGCCGTCGTAGCCGAGACGCTGGCAGGCTCCGCGGAGCTGCTTCGTCGGTCCGGAGATGCGCCCCGCTCGCTCCGCGAGGCCGTCACGAGCAAGCGCGGAACCACGCAGGCGGCAACCGATGTCTTGGATGAACACGATCTCCAGCGGACCGTACGTTCGGCGGTCCTCGCCGCCAGGGATCGCGGCCGGGAGCTCGGCGCCGAGATCAGCGACGCCTAGAAGTCGCGGCGGGCGAACACCACGCAGCACACGCCGAGCACGATGAACTCGAACATCAGGCTCGTCCCGAGCACCCAGACGAGGGACCGCGACTCCATCCGCTCGTTGACCGACCTGCTCAGTTCGGACTGCGGGACATCGACCCGCCCGGTCTCCTCGTCGATCTCGGTCCGATCGTCGTTGCTCGAAAACGCGCCGAGGATCGCCTCGAGGTCTTCTTCGGACATGATGGAGCGCGACAGCAGGCCGATGGTCTCGCTCGTCTTCGGCAGCACGGTCTTGGCGAGGAACAGCCCGTCTACCCACGGATCGAGCTCCCGCTGGCTCTCGAGGCTTTCGTCGAGCGAGGATCGCATCAGCGGCAGAAACGGGTTGATCGAATCGAGCTCGTCGGGAGTCGCGACGTACCCCTCTTCGATCTCGACGCCTTCCCGGCGTTTCTGTGCCGCGTACTGGAGCTGGGTGTTGGCTTCGACCTCGGCGATCCGCTGTTGGAGCGCGTCCTGGCGGAGCCTTGCCCCCTCCTGGAATTGAACCAGGCTCCCGTCGACCGTGTTGACGATGAACAGCATGAACCAGATCAGGAGTGTCAGCAGCAGCGACGTGATCGTCGACCGCGTGACCAGCCCGATCAGCGCCATGATCGCGAACAGATAACTGAAGAACACCACGACGATCGGGATCGCCAGGAAGAGCGTCCAGAGCCACTCGCCGCCGCGGATGCCGATCACGAGGAACGCGACGGATGTGAACAGCGTCACCTGCATGGCCGCGAACGTCAGCCCGGTCGCGCAGCGGGTCAGGAAGAGCCGCGAGCGCCCGATCGGCTTGGCGATCATGCTGTCGATCGTCCCGGAGGAGACGAGCTGCGGGATGATTCCTGCGGTCGTCACGAGCGCGAGGATCGTCGCGATCCAGGTCAGCCAGATCCCGAGCCCGAACTGGAAGAACAGGAACTTGTACAGCACCGCCGGCGGCAGGACCTCGCTGTTGAGCCCGGGGACCGGGATGCGGAACCACAGGGCCGTCATGCCCTCCTGGTCGATGCCCACCGCGCCGAACACCCCGGCGATCAGGCCCGAGAGCGCGAGCGTGATCCAGAACAGACGGCCCGCGGCCAGCTCGCGGTAGGCATCGACAAACATCGCGCCGGTCTGGCGCATCGCGGTGCTCATCGGCGGGCCTCCTTCTTCGACGCCGCCCCGGGCTTGAGCGCCACGCCCGTGACGGGGTCCGTTACGGCCTGCATGAACAGATCTTCGAGCGACGGCCGGATCGGCCGCACCGCGGTGATCACACCCCCGGCCGCGCGCACGCGGTCGATGTGCGGCTGGACGAGCCCCGGATCGGTCGTCTGCACGACGATCCGGCCGTTGTCGTGCTCCAGCCCCGACCCGGTCCCGGGCTGGATATCGATCTCGTACCGCCGCTGATCTTCCGTCAGCTCGTCGAGCGTGCCCTGCTGGGCCACAACACCTTTCACCAGGATGGCCACACGGTCGCAGACCATCTCCAGCTCGCTGAGCAGGTGGCTGTTGATCAGCACGGTCTTGCCTTCGTCTTTGAGCTTTTGGAGCACGTCGCGGATGTCGCGGCGTCCGACCGGGTCGACGCCGTCGGTCGGCTCGTCGAGCAGCACGAGCTCGGGGTCGTTGATCAGAGACTGCGCGATCCCGATCCGCTGCCGCATGCCCTTGGAATAGCTGCGGAGCCTGCGGGAGGACCATTCGGCCATGCCCACGAGCTCGAGCAGCTGGCCCGATCGACGCCGGCGTTCTCGCCTGGGCACGCCCGATAGCGCGCCGAAATGGTCGATGACCTGCGCCCCGGTGAGATACCCCGGGAACGCGTGGTGTTCCGGCAGGTAGCCCACCCGTGCGAGGGTGGACTTCAGGCCGATGCGCGAGCCCAGCAGCGTGCCCTCGCACCGGCTGGGGCGGATCACCGTCATCAGGATCTTGACAAGCGTTGACTTGCCGGCCCCGTTGGGCCCGAGCAGGCCGAAGACCTCGCCGCGGTGGACCTGCATCTCGATGCCCCGCAGCGCGGGCGTCTTCTTCTTGAACAGCCCGCCGTACGTCTTGGCGACGTACCCCACATCGATCGCGAGATCGCTCGACATTGTCCCTGCTCCCCGTTGCTCCGTGAGAGGGTATTCGGAAACGCTCACCGCCGCTTGCGGGCCACGATGTGGTACACGTGCCAGTGCTTCTCGTTGCCCGCGGCATCCCGCGAGTCGGACTCGTCCTCGCGGAAGCTCTCGAGCAGGAAGCCTTCGAACAGCCGCTCGGCCGCGGGCCGGGTCATGTGGCTCCGGTCCGGGATCGAGGCCCATGTGTCGCGGTCGCCGAAGATCTGGCCCGCGAATCGGCCGCCCGGCTCGATCGCGCCGCGGACCAGCTCCCAGACCCGCCCGAAGTGCTCGGGGTGACAGAAGGGGAGCGCGAAGCTCGCGCTGAGCAGGTCGCACGCGGGCAGCCTCTCGAGCGATTCGTAGGCGCAGACGCGAGTCTCGAGCCTGCTGCGGTGCTCGAGGTCTTCCCGGGCCAGCAGCCGCTCGATCCCCTCCGGGTGGCCGTCGATCGCCAGCACGCGCCAGCCGCGGCGGAGCAGCTCCGCGGTGTCCCGGCCCTCGCCGCAACCGAGGTCGATCGCCCGGCGCGGCTGAGGCTCTGCGGCGTGCTCGCTCGCGTGGTTGTCCGCTTCGAACAGCGCGAGCGCATCGAGCAGGGTTTGCCGCGGGTCGCCGTTGGCGACCGCTTCGAAATAGCCGGGCCAGTCGCGTGTGCGACCAAAGGAGAACGCGGCGGGTGCGGGTGTGGGTTCGGTCATAACGTAGCAGGGTATGAACACCGACCTGCACAGCTTCGTCGACGCACTCGAGAAAGCGGGGGAGCTCCTGCGGATCACCGAGCCGGTCTCACCGGTGCTGGAGGTCGCGGCCCTCGCCGACCTGGCGAGCAAGTCGCTCGCGCCCAACGCGCCGAGCGACTCG
>JBCDEF010000078.1:0-12307 GCA_039179915.1 Planctomycetota bacterium
GAGGAGGCGCGTCAGCCGCTGCTCTTCTTCGATGGAAGCACCCGCAACGAGCGGACCAGTGATGCGAATATCGGCTGGCGTCCGAACGTGCCACAAGCTGAAGAAGACGACGACCTCATGTACTACGACTTTAACGAGGACCCCGTTTTTGATTCGAGCGGGACGCCGGATATCCCCCGTGGTGATATCGACAATGCTCCGAAGTACCGGTTCGATCAGACCCGGTGGGGCCTCCGCGGGATTGACTACGGCGGCGCACCTGTCTTGGACATAAACGGCGTTAACGCGTTCCTGCGTCGTATTCAGTAATCCAGTTTTCGGGCTTGTTTACCGAATGTAATGCACCTTTAAACCCGCGGCTCCGCCGCGGTTTTTTTTATACCGCAATGCACACGCTATCGTTCGATCACTCCGGAGCGACACCATGACGACCTCTTCAGGATCGAGTCTCGCGTCGCCCCGCGGCGCCGACGGGCCGCGGGCGCTGAACTTTTCTGCCGGGCCCGGGCTGATCCCGGAGCCGGTGCTCCGCCGGGTGCAGGCCGATCTGTGGGACCTCTTCGGCTCGGGCATCGGCATCATGGAGCACAGCCACCGCGGGCCGGAGTTCGACCGGGTGCTGGCCGAGGCCGAGGCCGATGCGCGAGCGGTCGCCGGCATCCCCGACGGGTACCACGTGCTGTTCCTCCAGGGCGGCGCGACCACGCAGTGCTACCAGGTGCCGATGGCTTTCTTGGCCCAGGACGCGACGGCCGACTATTTCCTGACCGGCAAGTGGGCGAGCGATTCGATCCATGAAGCGCGGCGGTTCGGGTCGGTGCACGTCGCGGCCGAGAGCGAATCGACCGGGTTCGACCGCATCCCGGATGACACCTCGGTGCGGTACTCCGCATCGCCGACGTACGTGCAGTTCACGAGCAACAACACGATCATGGGGACGCAGTGGCACCGCATGCCCCCGCCGCCGCCGGGCGATGCCTGGTTTGTGTGCGACGCGTCGAGCGATATCTTCAGCCGGCCGATCGACGTGACCCGCTACGGCATGGTCTACGCAGGCGGCCAGAAGAACCTCGGCCCGGCCGGGACGGTGCTGGTGATCGTCCGTGACGACGTGCTCGAGCGGCAGGCCCGCGAGCTGCCCTGGATGCTCGATTACAAGCTGCAGGCCGAGTGGCACAGCCGGTACAACACGCCGCCGACCTTCGGGATCTATCTGATCGGCCAGACGCTGAAGTGGATCCTCGAGCAGGGCGGGCTCGAGGCGATGGCCGATCACAACACCAAGAAGGCCGCGATCGTCTACGACACGCTCGACGCCAGCGGGTTCTACACGCCGCACGCCCGACCCAAGGACCGGTCGCAGATGAACGCGACGTTCAAGTGCCCGACGCCCGAGCTCGACGCGGCGTTTATCCGCGAGGCCCACGATCAGGGGCTCAAGAACCTCGCCGGCCACCGGTCGATCGGCGGGATGCGGGCGAGCATGTACAACGCATTCACGGCCGCGGGTGCCGAGACGCTCGCCTCGTTCCTCCGCGATTTCGAGGCCCGCCACGGCTAGCCGGTCGCCGGGCGGTCAGCCCAGCCGGTCCCGCGCGGCCGCCTCGACCTCGTCGACCGTGATGCGTTCCATCAGCGCGCGGCCGTTCGCCTCGGTCTTGTGGTCCGGAGTGTCGCCCGGCCGGAGGTGCTGGATGACGTCTTCATCGCGGCGGTAGGGGCCGACGAGCTCGATGCGTGTCGGGCCGAACAGCGCGACGATCGGGCGGCCGAAGCCGACGGCCATGTGCAGCGCGGCGGAGTCGTTGGCAACCACCAGCCCGGCGCGCTCGATCAGGGCCATCAGCCCGCCGACGCTCGTGCGACCGACCCGATCGATCACGCCCGGCACGGCCAGCAGCGGCCCGCACTGGTCCGCCTCGTCGGGTCCGCCGACGGCGATCACGGGGCGATCGGGCAGCAGCCGGCGCGCGAGCTCGGCGAATCGCTCGATCGGCCACCGCTTGCCGGGCCAAAGGCTCGTGGGCGCGAGCACGACGGGCACCCCGCCCGCGGCCGGGTCCTCCGCGATCGCGGCTCGGGCGTCGTTCGGCGCTGTCAGCCGCAGGTCATGCACGGGCTCGATCCCGAGCGGCCCGAGCAGGCTGAGCATGACGTCCACGGTGTGCCTGGGATCGCTCCCACGCACACGGCGGTTGGCCGCGAGCCAGGCTCCCTCGCGGGCGTCTCGCCGGGCGATCCGTATTGGCGCGCACGTCGCGAGGCTGAACACGCCCGAGCGGGCGAGGCCCTGAGCATCGATGACCGCGCTGTAGCGCCGGCCGCGGAGCTCACGCAGAAACGCCGCATGGGCGGCCGGCGTGCCGCGACGATGGAAGGCCACGGCTTCGTCGACGGCCGGGTGCGCCCGGATCGCGTCGGCTGATGGCGCGTTAACCAGCCACTCGATCCTTGCACCCGGCCAGGCAGCCCGGATGCTCGCGGCCAGCGGCACGCTCCGGCACACGTCGCCCAGCGCGCTCGGGCGGATGATCAGCACGCGCCGCGTTCGGTCGGTCGCCGCCATCACTCGGCCGGGTACGTGCAGCTTGTCCGGTCCGTCTCCCAGACGGTCACGCTGCGCAGCTCGGCACCCCGGTCGGCGATCGCCGATGCCAGCCGTTCGTAGCACACCCGGGCGATGTGCTCCACGCTCGGGTTGACGCCGCTCTCGCCGAACTCGTCGGTGTCGGCGTTGAGGTTGGTGTGATCGAACCGATCGATGATCAGCTCGTCGGTGAGCGCTTCGAGCTCGGGCAGCGTCAGCGGGTTCGGCGACGCGGGATCGACCGCGACCGCGGGTTCGACCACGTAATTGTGGCCGTGCCCCGTCGGGTTGTTGCACTTGCCGAACAGCCGGCGGTTCTCATCGTCGGTCAGCTCGGCCACGTGCAGCCGGTGCGATGCGGCGAAGTCGAAGCGTTGCCGCATCAGCACACGGGTCGGGTCGTTCATCTCGATCTCCACAGAATAGGTCGGCGTGAGCCGCCACCGAACACCGGTAGTTCGCGGCTCGAGTCGTTCGGCGATGGCGGCGGCGATCTCGGGCAGGACGGTGCCCGGATCGGTGCCCGGCGCCTGGCGGAAGATTTGTTCGATCCGCGGGATCGCGGTCTCCCGAACCGCCAGATCGATCGCCTTGATATTGACCAGGTACCCGGTTTGCGGGTCCGGCGGTCCTGTGCAGACAACCCGCAGCTCGTAGTAGGCCCCGAGCCCCCGCATGGCGGGCGTTCCGCCGAAGCCGTTGGTCCGCGAAGCGGTACCGCGGTCGCCCTCGGCGTTGCTCACTGTGAAACGGACGGTCCGGCTGAGTCTGACTGCCATCGGCGGAGTCTAGAATGCTCCAGTGCAACGGAGGTACGACACATGGCGATGACATCGATGGTTTCGGGCCTTGCCGCGAGTGTGATTCTGTCGGTGTCCGCGTTGTTCGCGGCCGGAGGGGGAACGATGGAGCAGCGTGCGGATGCGATGGTGCTCGATCACGAGGCGGCCCGGATCGACGGCTCGGTCGAGCGTCTCGATGAGACGTACGCCGGCAAGGTCGTTCTGGTCGTCAACGTTGCGAGCCGGTGCGGGTTTACTCGGCAGTACAGCGGCCTGCAGGCTCTCTTTGATGAATTTGCCGATGACGGTCTCGTTGTGCTCGGCTTCCCGTCGAACGAGTTCGGCCGTCAGGAGCCGGGGAGCGACAAGGAGATCGCGGAGTTCTGCCGAGCGAACTTCGGCGTCACGTTCCCGATGTTCTCCAAGGTGAGCGTCAAGGGTGACGAGGCCCACCCGCTGTTCGCGGATCTGGGAGGCCAGCCGGAACCGATCGGCGGCGAGCCGCGGTGGAACTTCACCAAGTTCCTTGTGGACCACGAGGGACGTGTCATCCGCCGGTTCGAGCCGTCGGACGAGCCCTCGGGTGAGGCGATGCGGTCGGCGATCACGGATGCGATCGCGGCTGTTGACGCCGGCTGAGCCGATCCGGCCCGCGGCGGGGCGAAAGCAGACCCCTGGGGCCGTCTCTTCGCAGAATCTTGATATTTCGCGCCCGTGGACTCTCCGGCCGACGCGCCCTTCACTCGGACCGAACGCCACGGGAGCTGCCGCCATGATGATCTCGATCCGACGAACGCTGACCGCGGCCGCCGCCGCCTGTATCGCGGCCTTGCCGCTTCGAGCGGCGGCTCAGACCGACGGCGTTCTGGATCAGAGCCTGTACGACTACGAAGCCGTCGAGGGTGTCGCCGGTTCGATCACGAGCGTCGGCTCGGACACTATGAACAACCTCATGACGTTCTGGGCCGAGCAGTTCATGCGGTTCTACCCGGGCGTGACGGTCGAGATCACCGGCAAGGGCTCGTCGACGGCCCCGCCCGCGCTGGCCGAGGGCCAGGCCCAGTTCGGCCCTATGAGCCGGCGGATGAAGTCGTCGGAGCTCGACTCCTTCGAGGCGAGGCACGGCTACAAGCCCACCGTTCTCCGCACGGGCATCGATTGCCTCGCGGTGTTCGTTCACAAAGATTGCCCGATCGATGAGCTGACGCTCGACCAGATCCGTGCCATTTTCTCGACCGCGGGCCCGGAGATGACCTGGGGCGACCTGGGCGTGACCGACCCGCGGTACCGTTTCAGGAAGATCACGACCTACGGCCGCAACTCCGCGTCGGGCACCTACGGCTATTTCAAAAAGATCGCCCTCGACGGCGACGACTTCAAGCCGAGCGTCAAGGAGCAGCCCGGCTCGTCGTCGGTCGTGCAGGCGGTGGGGACCGATCCGTTCGCGATGGGTTACTCCGGGTTGGGCTTCCAGACACAGGACGTCAAGCCGCTGGCGATCTCGGTGGACGACGAAGAGGCCGTGCTGCCGTCCGCCGAGACCGCGTACTCGGGCGAGTACGCGATCGCCCGGTACCTGTACGTCTACGTCAACAAGGACCCGGCCCGGGCGCTCGACCCGTTGCGAGAGGAGTTTGTCCGGCTGATCCTGTCGCGGCAAGGCCAGGAGGCGGTGCTCAAGGACGGCTACTTCCCGCTCTCGCGGGGCAAGGCCGACGAGCAGCTCGGAGCGATGGGCCTCGATCCGCGGTGACCGACGGTCCCGACCCTCGCGCTGCGAAAGAGGCCGCCCGACATGACGACCGACCACAAGCAGCGCGGCGGGCCGTCGCTGGACGGATCTGGCCTTGCAGCCGTGCGCGCAGCGGACAGGACGGCCGAGCTGATTATCACGGTCGGCGGGCTTTCGGTTATCGCCGCGGTGCTCGGGATCATCGCGTACCTGGGCTACGTCACCCTGCCGCTGCTGGCCCCGGGCTCGGCCGAGCCTGCCGGCGTTGTCGAGCGGGCGGGCTCGGACCCGGCCCCGCTCGCGGTGGTGCTTGATGAGCAGGGCGACTTTTTCCTGACCGTCCTGCCCGACGGCGGCGTGCAGATCCGACAGACCCGCGGCGGCGGTGTTGTGCTGGACGCAGCGTTGCCGGGGATCGAGCAGGCGGCTGAGATTGATCGGCTGACACTCGATCCGTCCAGCGGTCTCTGGGCGGCTGCGACCGATGCAGGGCTGATAATGGGCCGAGCCGAGATGCGGTCGCGGACGGTGGGCCTCGTGTCCGTGCCGCCTGCTGCGGCTGAAGCCGAGATCGGTGTCCCGGTCGCGGATGACAGGGCGTTGTTTCTTCGGAACACGCCCGAGCAGTGGCGCCGCACGACCTTGGAACTCGAGTCGCTGGGCATCGCGGAGATCAGTCCGCCAGCAGGCGGCTTGCTCGACATCGCCGCGTCACGGAACGGTTTCGTGGCGGTCGCCGCGGACGATGCCGGCCGGGCAACGGCGGTCATCGCGCGGCGGGCCCGGGGCGGGCTCGACGACGAGGGCGGGCTGCGTCTGCGTACGGCCGAATTCGCGGCCGAGGCGCCGGGGTTCCGGCTCGCCGGACTGGCGGTGCTGGATCAGGCGTCGCAGGTCGTCCTGGTCGCTGAAGACGGCCGATACGAGCGGTTCGAGATCGGCCGGTCCTCGGCCAGCTCGGTCGAGACCGGAACGCTGCCGGGCCTGCTGGAGGATGGTCAGGAGCGGGTGACGATCGTCGGCACGGTGCTCGGCCGGGGCACGTTCGCGGTCGGCACGAACCGGGGCCGATTGGCCACCTTCTTTCCCGCGGTCGATGTCGAGCGCCGAGATGACCTGGGGGCCGTGGTCACGGGCCGCTCGGTTCGGCTCCCCATGTCGTCGGCCGTCAGCGCGATGGCGTCGAGCCTTCGTGATCGTTCGATGGTGATCGGCAGCGACGCGGGCGATGTCGTTGTCTGGCACGGCACATCGGGCAAGCTCATCGCAAGAGCCAGCACGGGGGGCGGCGCGGCGGCTCGCGAGATCGCCGTCGCGCCAAAGCTCGACCGGTTGATGGTCGTGACGGCCACGGCATTCGAGGTCTTCGCGCTCGATGTCGGCCACCCCGAAGCGACGCTCTCGTCGGTGTTCCTGCCGATCAGGTACGAGGGCCAGCCCGAGGCGGATTTTGTCTACCAGGCCTCATCGGCCGAGGACGATGCCGAGCCGAAGCTCAGCCTGATGCCGCTGATCTTCGGCACGCTGAAGGCGACCGTGTTCGCGATGCTCTTCGCGGCACCGATCGCCGTGCTCGCGGCGATCTACACCAGCGAGTTCATGCAGGAGCGACACCGCCGCATCGTCAAGCCGAGCATCGAGATGATGGCCTCGCTGCCGTCGGTCGTGCTCGGGTTCGTGGCGGCGATGGTGGTGGCGCCGTTCATCCGCGATCATCTGACAACGGTGCTTCTCTCGATCGTGCTGGTGCCCGGGGCCGTGCTGCTGGGGGCGGGGCTGTGGTCGCTGCTGCCCGATGCTCGTGCGGCACGGATGGGCCCGATGCGGACGCTGGGCTCGACGCTCGCGCTGACCCTGCTCGGAGTTGTGCTGGCCGCGTGGTCGGCCCCCGCGGTCGAGCGATCGCTCTTCGGCCCGAGCGAGCAGGAGGTCGCGGTGCTCGCGGGGATGGTTGAGCCGGCCGAGCCGGCTGCTGACGGTGCATTCGAGTTTCAAGGCGAGTGGTTTGTCGCGATCGAGCCGGCGAGCGAGGACGAGCGTGCGATGCTTGCCGCGGTCGGCGCCGAGTTCGCCGGGCCCGGGTTCGCGTTCAAGAACTGGCTCGGGGGCGTGACGGGCTCGGCGTGGTCCGGCTGGTTCGCGATCCTTGCGCCGATGTTCGCGGCCGTGCTCGGCATCCTCATCTGGCCGCTTCTGCTCCGCGCAGCGCCCGCGGTGAGCGATGCCCGGTGGCAGCCGGTGCTCCGGGTGGTCGTATCGTGCGCGATCGGGGCGGCGCTGGCGGGCGTGCTCGCGTCGATACTGACCTCCGCCGGGGCCGATGCCCGCGGCGGTGTGCTCGGGCCGTACACCCAGCGGAACACGCTCGTGGTCGGCGTGATCATGGGCTTCGCGATCATCCCGATTATCTACACGATCAGTGATGACGCGATGCGGAGCGTGCCGGTGAGCCTCAAGGCGGCCTCGCTCGGCAGCGGCGCGACGCCCTGGCAGACCGTGGTCCGCATCGTCCTGCCCGTTGCCGCCAGCGGCATCTTCAGCGCGATCATGATCGGGTTCGGCCGAGCGGTCGGCGAGACCATGATCGTGCTGATGGCCACCGGCAACACGCCGGTGATGGAGTGGAACATCTTCAGCGGGCTGCGGACGCTCTCGGCCAATATTGCCGTCGAGCTCCCCGAGGCCGAGCGCGGCGGGACGCACTACCGGCTGCTGTTCCTCTGCGGCGTGGTGCTGTTCGCGATGACCTTCGTGATCAACACCAGCGCCGAGATCGTCCGCCAGCACTTCCGCAAGCGGAACTCGATGCTGTGAGCGGCCGGGGACGTCCCAGATCGGACCACGCGACCTCGCCGCACGTGCGGGGGCTGCTGCCGGGTTGGCTGATGTCGTTCGCTCTGGGCTTGTGCCTGGTGATGATCGCTGGGCTGATCGTGCTGATCGCTGCGCAGGGCGCGGCGACCTTCTGGCCCCGGCCGATCGATCGCGTGGTGCTTGCCGATTCGGGTGAAGAGCTGATCGGGGTGCCGGTCCGCGAGGAGCCGGACGAAGCTGGTGGCGTGCGGCGGCTGTACCGGGTCGGCAACCGGGACCTCGGCAACGCCCCGTTCGTCTGGGTGGATCTGGATCAGGTTGACGCCGCCGAGCGTGATCCTGATTTGGTGCTCGTTGAGCGATCGCAGTGGGGCGTCTTCCTGGGCACGTTCGAATCGATCGTGACGCCCGAGGGCGAATCGAGCAGATATGAAAGCCTGGGCAACGCGATCTCGGCGGGCCGCGACCGGCGGGAGGCGATGAACCGCCTGCGGGCAGGCCCGATCAGCGATGTGAACCGCGCGATCGAGCAGACGCGGCGCGACATCGCCGAAGCCCGCTTCGCGATGGAGAACCAGGGACGCCGCGGTCTGTCGGTGCCCTTGTGGTCCCTGGCGGTCGTCGTGACGCTGGCTCTCGGCATCGGCGCCGGTGTTGCCTGGCGTCGCCGCGGCGGGCTCGGCAAGGTGCTCGCGGTCGCCGCGGCGCTCGCGGGCCTGCTGGTGGTGCTCGAACGCCCGGCCCCCTCGGACGAGGACCGGACGGCTCGTGCCGCGGAGCGCCTGACCGAGCTCGATGCTGAGCAGGCGGGGCTCAGCGAACGCTTCGCGGCCTTGTCGTCCGAGCTCCGCGCACTCGATGCGCAGGACAGCCGTTTTCGCGTTGTGTTCCGGGCCGCGTCCGGGCGGTTTGCGCCCGAATCCCAGGGCGAGCCCGACACGCCGATGCGGCTTTCTCAGGTCGTTCGGGTCGTCCGGCCCAACGAGCTCTCGACCGGTGAGTCGCTCGGTGTTTATCTTTCGCGGTGGCGCGAGTTCCTTCTCAGCGACCCGCGAGAGGCGAATACAGAGGGCGGCGTGTTCCCGGTCATCGTCGGCACGGTCGTGGTCACGCTGCTGCTGACCGTCGCGGTCGTGCCGCTCGGCGTGCTCGCTGCATTGTTCATCCGTGAGTACGCGAAGCAGGGCATTCTGATTAGCCTGCTGCGGATCGCGATCAACAACCTCGCGGGCGTGCCGAGCATCGTGTACGGGGTGTTCGGGCTCGGCTTCTTTTGCTACACGGTCGGCGGTTTTATTGATGTCGGCCCGAGCGACGCGATCCGGCTGCCGCCCGCGGGCTGGTGGGTGGTCGGCGTGGTGTGCGCGGCGTGCATCGCGGCGGCGCTGCTGCTGGGCGGCGGGCGGCAGGGGGCCGGGGGCAGCCCGGGGAGCGGCAAGCACCGGGCCGCGGCCGGGCTGGTCTGGGCCGGGGCGGTGGTCGCGCTGATTGTCATGCTCGCCACGTCGCCCTACTTCGACGGTTTCTTCCGCGTCAAGATGCTCGACGGCGAGCCGACCTTCGGCTCCGCGGGCATGCTCTGGGCCTCGCTGACGCTCGCGCTGCTGACGCTCCCGGTTGTCATCGTCTCGACCGAGGAGGCGATCGCGGCGGTGCCCCCGTCGCTGCGGGAGGGGAGCTACGGCTGCGGCGCGTCGCGGTGGCAGACGATCCGGCGGGTGGTGCTGCCCGGGGCGTTGCCGGGCGTGATGACGGGGGCGATCCTGGCTGTCGCCCGCGGCGCCGGCGAGGTGGCGCCGCTGATGGTTGTCGGCGCGGTCAAGCTGGCGCCGGACCTGCCGATCGACGACCGCCCGCCGTTCATTTTCCTGGATCGCAGCTTCATGCATCTGGGTTTTCATATCTTCGATCTGGGCTTCCAGAGCCCGGATTCCGAGGCGGCCCGCGGCATGGTTTGGACCACCACGCTGCTGCTGATTGTTCTGGTCATTACGATGAACCTCGCCGCGATCGTCCTGCGTGGACGGCTTCGCCGGCGACTGGCGGGCGGACACTTCTGATGACGACAACCGCGAATCGACCCCCGGTTTCCGCCTCGATCGAGTCCGGAACGGGCTACCCGACCGAGGTGCACGAGGCCCTCGCGGCCGAGACGCCGCTGCTCGATGTCGAGGGCTTCAGCCTCTGGTACGGCAAGTCTCGCGCGCTCTACGACGTGAAGATGTCGATCGCCAAGGGCAAGGTCACCGCGCTGATCGGGCCTTCGGGTTGCGGCAAGTCCACGCTGCTGCGGGCGGTCAACCGGATGAACGACCTTGTCGCGGATGTGCGGACCGAGGGCCGCATGACGCTCGCGGGCCGCTCGCTGTATGACCCGGCAGTGGATGTGATCGCGCTGCGCAAGCGGATCGGCATGGTCTTCCAGAAGTCGAACCCGTTCCCGATGTCGATCTTCGAGAACGTGGTCTACCCCCTGCGGATCGCGGGTGAGCGGCGTCGGAGTGTGCTGCGGGAGGTCTGCGAGCGTTCGCTCGAGGCCGCCGCGCTGCTCGACGAGGTCAAAGACCGGCTCAAGGAGTCGGCGCTCGGGCTTTCGGGCGGCCAGCAGCAGCGGCTGTGCATCGCGCGGGCGATCGCGGCCGAGCCCGAGGTGCTGCTGATGGACGAGCCCTGCTCGGCGCTCGATCCGATCGCGACGGCCAAGATCGAGGAACTGATCCACAAGATCGCGGGCCGCTACACCGTGTTGATCGTGACGCACAACATGCAGCAGGCCGCCCGCGTGAGCGACTACACGGCGTTTATGTACCTGGGCCGGCTGGTCGAGTACGGGCCGACGGCGGACTTCTTCCGGGTCCCGCGTCTGCCCGAAACCGAGCAGTATGTCACCGGCCGGTTCGGCTGATCGGCTGGCGGGGCGGGCTGTCCGGCGGCCGCTGGGCCCTCGCTGCGGCCGTCTGGCTCTGCCTGCCCGCTGCCCGCGGGTCGGAATCTCGGCCGCTTCGTCATGATTGTGCTGATCCGCCGCGTCCGATCGGCCGACGCTCCGGCTAGACTTTCTCGGACCGGTTGTGCCCCCGCCGGGGGGCGGTCTGCTGTGTTCTCTGCTGCCTGCGAAGGACTGACATGAGCGGCGAGCCCCGGGCGAACGCCCCAAGCGTGAACGGCTGGAATGCACCCTACCTCGACGCCCAGCACGAGGCGTATCTGAGGGACCCGGCGTCGCTGCCGGCGGATGTGCGGGCCTTCTTCGACGGGTTCGAGCTCGGTGTTCAGCGAGCCGGCGACGGCGGCGACACCCGGACCGAGGCCCGAGACCGCATCGAGATCGCCGCTGAGGCCCTGATCACCGCCTACCGCGGCCGGGGACACCTTGCCGCACGGCTCGACCCGTTCGACCGCCCGCGCGATCGGCCGGCGGCCCTCGAGCTCGAGAAGTACGGGCTGTCCGAGGCCGACCTCGACATCCCGCTCCGCAGCGGCCTGATGAACACCCAGCCTGGCCGACCGCTTCGCGGTCTGATCGAGACACTCGAGCGGATCTACCTCGGCCCGGTCGGCATCGAGTTCATGTTTATCGAGGACTACCACGAGCGGGACTGGCTCATGGAGCGGTACGAATCGCTCGACGGCCGGTTCGAGCACCCCCGCGGCGAGCGGGCGCACATCCTCGAGCTGCTCGTCAAGTCGCACGCGTTCGAGGCGTTCCTCCAGAAACGCTACCCGGGCGAGAAGCGGTTCAGCCTCGAAGGCGCCGAGTCGCTCATCCCGCTGCTCGACGGGCTGATCGATCAGCTCGCGTCCACCGGCAGCGAAGAGGTCGTGCTGGGCATGGCCCACCGCGGCCGGCTGAATGTTCTCAACCAGATCCTCCGCAAGACACCCGAGCAGATCTTCACGGAGTTCGAGGATACCTGGGCGGAGGACGAGAAAGGCTTCCCCGACGAGGGCGGCGACGTGAAGTACCACCGGGGCTACTCCGCGGACCGCCCGACGAGAGAGGGCGGCGTGATGCGGCTGGCGATGGCGTCCAACCCGAGCCACCTCGAGGCGGTCGACCCGGTTGTGCTCGGCAGGACTCGCGCCAAGCAGCGGCTGCGCGGCGACACGGACCGGCAGCGCGTCGTTCCCGTGCTGATCCACGGCGACGCGGCGATCGCCGGCCAGGGCATGGTCGCCGAGTGCCTGAACTTCTCGCAGCTCAAGGGCTACACCGCCGGCGGGACCATCCACGTTGTGGTCAATAACCACATCGGGTTCACCACGCGGCCCGAGGATGCCCGGAGCACGACGTACTGTACGGACATCGCCAAGGCCGCCGGCTGCCCGGTCTTCCACGTCAACGGCGAGGACCCGGAGGCGGTTGTCGCGGTCGCGAAGCTCGCGGCGGAC
>JBCDEF010000079.1:0-12002 GCA_039179915.1 Planctomycetota bacterium
CGACCTGTCCGTGCTTCTCGTCGAACGCGAAAGCTGACCCGAGTGGTCCGCGCGACAGAGACAACCGCCCCCGCTTCGCGCTCGAACACCACCGAGCGAAAGGAACCAACCATGCCCGACCGCTTCTCAGCCGTGCAAGCCATCGCCGCCGGGTCGATCCTGCTTGTCCCATCGCTCGCCGCATCGCCCGCCCTCGCGCAGCCGGCCGACCAGCGACCGCTCGTCACGCACATCGACGGAAACTGGATCGGCGAGGCGATCTCCTACGGCCCGTTCCGCGACGGCCAGGGGCCCGACGGCGCATCGCCCTCTGATGCCGAACTGCTCGAGGATTTGCAGATCCTTGCCGAGCGGTGGCGCCTGATCCGCATGTACGGCTCGGTCGGCTCGACCGAGGCCGTCTGCCGGCTGATCGTCGAGCACGAGCTCCCGCTGCAGGTCATGGTCGGCGCGTGGATCGACGCCGAATTCGTTCGCAACGACAACGGCAGCTTCGGCGACCAGATCCCCGAGGTCGCCGCCGCCAACCGGGCCGAGGTCGAGACCGCGATCCGCCTGGCCAACCTGTTCCCGACGGTGGTCCACTCGATCAATGTCGGCAACGAGTCGCAGGTCTTCTGGTCGTGGCACCGCTCGCCGCGGGAGACGCTGATCGGCTACCTGCGGCAGGCCCGCGAGGGAACCACCGTTCCGATCACGACCTGCGACGACTACAACTTCTGGAACCGCCCCGAGTCCCAGGCGGTCGCCGACGAGGTCGATTTCATCGGCTGGCACGCGTACCCGATGTGGAACGGCCAGACGCTGGCCGACTCGATGAGCTGGATCCGCGAGAAGCTCGCCGAGGTCCATCAGATGCACCCGGACCACCCGATCGTGCACGCCGAGGTCGGCTGGGCGACCCGCAAGCACACCGAGGGCGAGCAGGCGACGCTCGTCGTGGGCGAGCCCGGCGAGAAGCAGCAAGAGTTGTTCTACCGCACGTACACGGCGTGGGCCAACGAGAACGGCCTGCCGCACTTCTACTTCTCGGCGTTCGACGAGAACTGGAAGGGCGGCCCGCACCCCGATGAGATCGAGAAACACTGGGGCCTGTACCGGGCCGACCGCACGCCCAAGCTCGCGGTCCAGCGCACGCCCGCCGAGGGCCGCGGACGGTAAACCCGGCAGCCGCAAGGCTCGGAGCGCAAGAAACGAGCGTGACAACGAGGCACAAAAAACCGCCCCGGTTGGGGCGGCTGCGTGTGCTTGGAATGTTGACCGGGTCGTGATCAGTCCTGATCAGTCCTGATCGAGTTTGATCAGCGGCGGCGGCGAGCGGCGGCCAGGCCGCCCAGGCCCAGCAGCGCGGCCGAGGCCGGCGCCGGGATCACACCGGGCGAGCCGATCAGCGTGAAGCCGTCGCCCGGGCCGATGCTGTCGTTGAAGAACGGGTTCGACTCGAACGCGCCGTTGACGCCGAGGACCGAGTCGGTCAGGCCGCTGACATTGTCGATTGTCGCGCCGGTGTTGGCGAAGCTGTCGTCGAACGCAACGGTCAGGCCGAAGGTGACCCCGTCGTCGGTCGAGATGTTGATCTCGTCGCCGTTCTGGCTCAGGCCCCCGCCGCCGTTCGTGATGCCGACGTTGGCCACCGAGCCCCAGATGTCCGTGAACTCGGGGATGACCACGAAGCCGTCGCCGGCATCGGCGATCAGGAAGACCGCCGACTCGCCCGGCTGCAGCAGGAAGCTGTCGAGCGTTCCGCCATCAGCATCGGGGCCGAAGGGGTCTTCGTCGTCGTAGAACAGCGAGCCGGTGTCGAGGATGCCGGCGCCGGTGTTGGTGATCTCGAACCAGTCCTCGGTCCCGTCCGGGCCGCTGATGCCGACGTAGATCTCGGTAACCGAGAAGTCCTGGGCGGCGGCCGTGCCCGCGGCCGCGATCATCGCGGCGAAAAGTCCGTAACGCATGTGTCTCTCTCCGGTTGTGCGGCGTGCCGGCACCCGCCAGACGCCGCGTCCTCATTCGTCCGTCGGGGGTTTCCGCCCCCGTTTGATGACCGTAGTGGGAACAGCATGCGGCCAGCATTTACGAATCGCGAAGACAGTATGAAGATTGAGTGTGGATCCGGTTGCACCCGAGATACCGCCGAACCAGATGGTCATACTGCCCGGACCAGAGGGTGCCCGTGCCTTCTGCGAACGCGGCTGCCGAAGCCCGAGTCATCGAGAGCGGTCACCGTGAGACTACGCCAACCTTCTTTATGTTTCGGCGGCCTGCAAAGGAACCCAGACATGAAACGCCCCGGTTTCACGCTTATCGAGCTGCTCGTGGTGGTCTCGATTATCGCGCTGCTGATCGGCATTCTGCTGCCTTCTCTGGCCTCGGCGAGGGACTCGGCGCAGACCGTCAAGTGCGCGAGCAACCTGCGGCAGATGGGAGTTGGCGCCTCGGCATTCGCCGCCGATGCCGACGGCTTGCTCAGCAGCGGGCCGTTTGATAATCGTCGCATCAGCCGTACGACCGGCGACGTGACCGATGTCACCGGCCGCGATTGGGGCTACGGCCGCATCGACCGGGTCGGCTGGGTCGCCGACGCGATCCGCAACGGCTACGGCCAGCCCGGCGAGATGCTCTGCCCGACCAACCCGGGCCGGTTCAGCCAGAGCCTGATCGTCGAGCGGCTCAACCGCCGCCTCTGGCCCGACGACGAAACCTACGACGTCGAACGACGCGACCGCGAGCTCATCGACGCCGGCTACAACACGAACTACGGCCAGACCTGGGCCATGGCCCACACCGGCTGGAAAGACCCCGGCGGGTTCTCCGGCGCCCTCGAGACCATCGGGCCGTTGAGCCTCAACCGCATCGGCACCGTTGCGACCTCGCGCGTGCCGATCTTCGCCGACGCCCGCACCGAGACCGACAACCTGATCGAATACGAGGGCGAGTCGCTCCGCACGACCAAGCACCTCGCCGATGAGCCGATCCGCCGGCTGACCGGCAGCAAGGCCGGCGCTGCCGTCGTCCAGGATTTCAAGGACCTCGGCCCGGCGCACGGCAAGGGCCGCTTCAGCTTCGGGACGGCGCAGAACGACAAATCGATCGCCAACTTCGCCTTCGCCGACGGCCACGTCGACGCCCTCCGCGACCTCGACGGCGACAAGGTCTTCGAGGCACAGGTCCAGGACGACGGCGAGCTGGGCTACGCCGATTTCCCCGACAATTCCGTGTTCTTTGGCGACCTGCGTGACGGTCGCGATATCAAGGGACCGAGCAACTAGCACCGGCCGCGAGCAACGCCCGGCTGCACCACGGAGCGATAGCCTTATGAAGAAGTATGTTCTCGCGGCAGCCCTGCTGACCGCCGCCGGCTCTGCGCAAGGCCAGGTCATCATCAACGAGATCATCCAGGACCCGCCCGGCTCCGAGTCCAACTGGGAGCTTATCGAGCTCTACGGCCGGCCCGGCATGGACCTGACCGGCTACGCGCTCGGACTGATCAAGGGCGGCGAGGACACCAACGGCGACGGCAGCCCCGAGGTCATCGCCGAGATCGACGAGGCCTACAGCCTCGACGGCCTGGCCCTCGGCCCGAGCGGCTTCCTCGTCCTGCTCAGCTCACCCGTCGGCGACGCCAGCTTCTTCACAGACGCCGACGCCACCGTCCGCACCTTCGCCCAGCAGCACATCCCGACGATCGACACCGCGGGAAGCCTGGCCAACGGCGGCAGCTCGAGCTACGTCCTCGTCCGCGCCCGCCCCAACCACCGGATCGAGAACGGCGAAAGCATCTACGAGCCCGGCTACGCCTTCCGCAAGGACGTCAACCCCGACGTGAACTTCGACGGCAAGATCGATTTCGGCATCGAGAGCGGCGCCGCGTTCGAGATCGACCCGCTCCAGGTCGTCGACGACATGGCCTGGAGCGACGCCGGCGGCAAGGAATACGTCCGCTCCAGCGAGCAGGAGATCTCCGACACGCCCGGCTTCGACCCAGACGCCGTCAGCCGCGTCAACTACTTCAACGAGAACCCCGGGCTCGGCGACCGCGTCAACGGCTCGGGCCAGGTCGTGCCGACCCGCATGGCCGACGAGTCCTGGGTCTACGGCGAGATCCTCCGCCTCCCCCAGGCGATCGGCGAGCTCCCCGAATTCGGCTTCGAGCCTCAGGACATGCAGCCGCCCAAGGGCCCGACCGACCTGAGCGGCCCGCTCTACGACTGCCCGCCCAGCCCGACCGGCGAGATCGACTGCGCCCCCAGCGGCAGCGGCACCTTCCTCTTCGACGACATCACGCTCGTCGAGAACGCCGGCCAGCCCGACGAGTTCGGCTTCAACATCACCCCCGGCACCTTCAACGACGACGCCCGCTTCGGCGTGACCCAGTTCCGCTTCGTCGCCGCCGACTTCAACTTCGACGGCCTCGTCGACAGCACCGACCTGTCGCTGATCCAGGCGCGGCTCGGCGCGACGCTCGACGACCGGATCGACTGCCTCGACGAGTTCGGCGACCCGATCATCGACCCCGAGACCGATCTGCCCTTCCAGTGCTTCGAGTTCGAAGGCCGGGCACTGAACGCGCTCGAAGCCATGCGCAGCATGGACGCGACCGACGGCCCCGGCGGCGGCAACGCCGCGGAGGTCACCCCGCTGGACATCGCCGCCGTCGAAGCCCTCGTCGGCACCGACCGGCTCTGCGCCGACACCAACGGCGACGGCGCGGTCAACGGCAGCGACTTCTTCGCCTGGGTCGCCGCCTTCGGCACCAACCCGGTGACATCGGAAAGCCTGACCGCCTGCGATGTCAACAGCGACGCCGCCTGCAACGGCAGCGACTTCTTCGCCTGGGTCGCCGCCTTCGGTCAGGGCCCGGACGGCCCGACGTGCACCCCCTGATCACGCAACCTGGTTCGATGCTCGGCGCGGCCGCCCTCCTTCTGGTGGGCGGCTGCGCCGTGCTCCCTTCGTCCGAACGGGACCAAACGCCCGACATCCCCGGCCCCTCGCTTCGTTTGCTTTCGAGCACGGCGTACCCCACCGGCGCACCGCTGGAGATCGTCGCGGTCTGCCACGAGACCCGCCGCGGCTGGGTCACGCTCGCCGACACCAACGCGATCGCCGGCTTTTCGGTCGACCCAGACGGAACGCTCACCTGGCTTGAAACGCTGCCGGTCGGCGCGCCCGATGAATCGCCGACGTCGGTCGCCGTCCACACCGGGCTCATGGCCGCCAGTGTCCCACACGTCGACCCCACGCGGCCCGGTGCTGTGCACCTGTTCACGGTCGGCGGCCAGCCGGTCGCACGCGTCGCCGTCGGACACCACCCGGACATGCTCGCCTTCAGCCACGACGGCGCCCGCCTGCTCGTCGTCAACGAGGGCGAGCCCGGGACCGAACCCGGTACGGAGGTCGACCCGCCCGGATCGCTGTCGGTCATCGACCTGGCCCGCGACGGCGACCAATCCCGAGTCACCGGCGTCCAACAGCTCGCTTTCGGAACGCCATCGGCATCAGACACCGCCTTGCGATGGACCACCCCGCTCGCCGAGACGCCTCCGGACTGGATCGAGCCCGAATACGCGGCCTTCTCCGAAGACGACGCCGTTGCATTTGTCACGTGCCAGGAGAACAACGGCGTCGCCGTCGTCGATCTCCGAGCCGATCCTCCCGCGATCACCGCCCTGCTCGACCTCGGCGAGTTCGTCCACACCGGGCCGCACGCGCTCCGTCCCGGCTCGGGAGTGGAGCGGCTCCGCTCGCTGCCGCAGCCCGACGGGATCGCCACGCTCGCGTTCGACGGGCGGCCTGTCTTCCTGACCGCGGACGAGGGCGATCCGCGAGACGACTGGGGCGATGACCGTGTCGCCGAGCACGACGGCATCGAGTGCGTCGGCTCGGCGCTGGACGAAGGACGAACGCTGATCTTCGGCTCACGCGGCCTGACCCTCTGGTCGGCCGGGGGCAGCCGGCTCGCGACCGCGACAACGCCGGTACTGCAATGGCTTGCCGACAACCGGCCGCAGAGCCCCGCGATCGAGCGCATCGCCGACCGCGACCACCGCCGGGGCAGCGAGCCCGAGACCGTTGTCGCCTGGCAGAATGGCGATGCCTGGATGGCGGCCGCTGCGTTCGAGCGGGCCGGCGCCGTCGGGCTCTTCCGCGTTACGACCGATGCCATCACCACGCTGGACGTGCTCGTGCTGCCCGATGGTCCCGTCGACGGCCGCACACGCTCGCCGGCGCCCGAAGGCCTCGCGCTGCTGCCCGCGGCCAGCCCGGACGATGCCGCGATGCTGCTCGTCGCCGACGAACGGCTCGGGCGGCTCTCGGTCGTGCTGATTCAAAGCGGGGATCGGCCCCGAGCGGAGTGAACCGCTCGAGGGGCGAGAAATGGGCAGAGGCGGACTTGAACCGCCGCACGAATCCCTCATTGAAACGGGTGTTTCCCATTCGGGCGGCGCAGAATCCGGCGCATCTATGGACGATCTCGCCCGGGTCATAAAAGCGTGGCCTTCACTGTCAGCGGAAACTCGAGTCTTGATTCTCAGCCTCATTCGGTAGCGTCATGAGCGACCGAGCTCTCGCTTATCCCAGCACGGCTTAATCCCAAGGCGGTCTGTGACATGAGCAACTGTTCTAAACGCTGCCGCAGTTCCGTGGTCCGAAGCTCGACGGTCTCGATGCGTCGCGTCAGTTCCATGCATAAGTCATGCGTCGAATAGCGCGACAGACTCCAAAGTTGTCGTACTTCCTCCGACGGCGGCCCTTCTCCGGTGAGTAGCCATTCAAGGCTTGTTTGAGTCGTGCGAGCGATCGCTACGACATAGGCGATCGATGGTGTTCCCGACTGCTGATACCGCCTGACGGTTTCGGTGGATACACCTGAGGCCCTCGCAAGGTCAGCGTAGGTCAAGTGCGCGCAGATCGAACGCAGCCGTTCGCGAATAGCTGCGTCGGATCCGTCTCCCTCGCGCGAGAGTGGTCGTGCTTTCAATGCTGATTGCCCGCCTCTCACGCTACCAGGAATCCCCGTCGGCCGGTGGCTCCTCCTCAGGCGGCTCCACGTCGAACCAATCCTCAATCCAATCGATAATCCAATCGATTACCGAATCGGGTGTGGCATCTTGATCCGTTGCGGGAGGGTCATCCTGCAATGCTGTGGCTTGGCCGGCCAATAGTGCAAGGAATCCAATAAATCCGAGTGGTATTGCTCGCTTTACCCAGTGATTTTGAGTCTTCGCCATCTGTCGTCTCCCGTTGCAGCACGGCGTGTGCCGTCCTGGGAGAGACGGAGGTCATCTGGGGCGTGTGAGTAATACAGCGGAGAATTTCGAATCCCCTTGAATTCGGGGTAGATTTCTGACACACTGCGGTGTTGAGTGGCCGAATCGCGTTCAATCAGGCGTGATGTGGGGATTGCGTTCGTGGATCGTGAGGGTGTCGCCAATCGACTAATGGAACTCGCACCGCTCGTCCGTCGTCGTGTTCGAGACAAGCTGTCACCGGCGGGCCGGAGGCTGTTCGACACGCAGGACTTGCTTTCGACCGTCCTTCGACGCGTCGATCGCCTGTTGTGTGAAGGCCGACTCCGGGCCACGACTGATGCGGAACTTGTTGGCTTGGTCGTCCGGATGCTGGACAACGCGATCATCGATCGCCAGCGAGTGCTCGGACGGCTGCAACGTATCGATGGGGCGGACGGCGAGTGGGCTCGGCGGCTCAAGGGCCGCTTCGATGGTGCGGACGCTGTCTTAGCGGATGTCTTTGAGGCACTGACGAGAGAAGACGACCGCTTGTACTTGTCATTGTGGTTGCGGGGTGCTCCGCATAGTTCAATCAGCTATGTGCTCGGTATCGCTCCTGACGCCGCGCGCCAGCGGTGGGTCGCGATTCGACGCCGCATTTCCTCCGCACTCGATACGACGTACGCATGACTACAACCTGGCACGAAGTAGAAGACCGAACCGAGTCTGCCGTCTTTGACGCTGTCGATCGTTGGCGGTCGAGCATTCAGCAGTCGCCGGTCGATGTCGATATTTCTGATGCGCTCGAGGATCTGCTGCTGAGGTATCCGACGATCGGGACAGAGCCTGTCATGGCTGACACGGTTCTCGAGTGTGTTCTGCACCGAATGACTGCCGACGGGCACGGACTGTGTGATGCAGTCGAGCTCTTGCAAGGCCAATATCCCCACCTGAGCGACGCAGTCTCGTCTTCGGCGTTCCTCAATGTGCTCTTCGACTCGTACGACTCAGCAGCGTGCCGTCCCGGCGATAGGAGTGGAACCGAGTGCGGGCCTTCCGATGCCAATGGCGTGAGGCGATACCTTCTCGAAGCGCCCCTTGGTTCGGGCGCTCATGCCGTGACCTACCGAGTCTTTGACCGTCATCTGTCGACCGACGGTATCGAAACCCGACTCGCCATGAAGGTGTTCAATGCTGCGCTTTCAACCGTCGGTTCCGCAACCATCGAGGCTGCACGGACCGGCTCGATCAACCACCCGGCCATCGCTCGGACACTCGATCATGGTTCTCTCCCCGACGGCACACCCTACATGGTGATGGAGCTTGCGGATGGGACCCTGTCGGATCCGCCGCCTTGGCTCACGGGTCGAGCACTGCTGCACACGCTCCACCAGCTGCTTCTCGGGCTGCAGCACGCGCACGACCGAGGCCTCGTTCACGGCGATATCAAGCCGGCGAACGTGCTGGTGTTCGGGCAAGACGATCGGACCGAAGCTCGCATCAAGCTCGCAGATTTCGGAGTTGCAAAGAGCATCGCGACGCTCGGAGCATCGCCAAGCGACGGCGGCGACACTCTGTACGGCAACCTTGCATTCATGGCCCCCGAAGTCGTGGCGGGTGACCAGACGACGGTTCAATCTGATGTGTATTCCGTGGCCGGCATGATCGCGTATCTCTTTGGCAGCTGGGACCCTGAGCGAATCGGCCGGCCGCTCGCCGATCGAGGCGGCTCCGACATGCCACCACGGCTTCGGCGTGTGCTCACTGCGTCCACGGTCATCGATCCCGATGCCCGGACCCGCTCAGCTCGCCGGCTCGCCGAACAGATCGACGCTGTCCTTCATGTACGGCCGATCCCTGAGATTGATCTCCCGCTCTCAAGGCTTGCGCTGCTGGCCCGTCGCCGGCCGCTCTCGATGGGACTTGCGGCGGCCGCAGCTGCCGCACTGGTCGGCGGGGCAACGAGCCATCTGGCGGCACGCGAGGGCCTAGCCTTCGAAGCCGGCAGGCGGGAATCGGCCGCAGCGTTCGCCTCATGGTTCGAGACCTTCAACCCGGCATTCAGCGATCGAGAGAGCATCTACGACCTCACGGGGCGATTCGCGTTGGCCGACTCGGTTGATGGCGTTGAGCTGCTCAACTGGGCGACCGGGGCCGAGCTCTCGATCGAGGAGCGAATCGAGATCCTCCGTGACCGCCTGGCCGCAGACGAGGGCCTTTCTGCGATCGACAGGTTCCTCGTACGAGAGCAGTTGATCGTGCACCAACTGCAGTCCCGCCTGCTCTATGCGGATACATTGGAGCTGGTCGAACTGCAGCGGGCTGCGCTCGCTGGATTCGTCGATGCGGGTCCGGAGTACGAGCAACTCGATGTCCTCGAAGCGATCAGCCGAACCAAGTCGGCCGTGATCCGTCCGGCGGAGGGCGAGGCATTCAGCGAAGCAGAGGCCCGGGAGCAGATGAACGTGCTCGAGCCGTTCCTGCGGTCCTTCAGTGACAGCAAAACTGGCCGGCTCACGGCCGACGCCCGGCGCGATCCCAGAGTCCGGCTGGCCGCCCGCAGCCTGCACTGGCTGGGCTCGCCGAAGATGCTCGATGATCCCGAGGTCTACGCGTGGATCGACCGGGAGTACCGGCAGTGACGCCGACGGGGTTGACGCCGCAGCGCTTCAAAGAGCCCGGCCCCGGAAGATCAACCCGGACCTCAGCACGCTTGTCATGCACACACCCGCTGCAGGTCAGCACGCCCGAAGCGGCCGAGATGCTCAGCATCAGCGAGCGAACGCTGTTCAACCTCCGCAAGTCGGGCGAGCTGCCAACCAAGCGGCTCGCCGAGCGGGTGCTGTTTTACATCGACGACATCCGTCGGCTCGCTGAAGAGGGAGGCCCCCGGCCCCCACCGGCGACTCGGCCGAAGACGGGGGTGAGCCATGAGCTTCCGGCAGCGGATATTAGACGATTACCGCTTCCGCCCGAGCTTTGGCATCTTCGACAGGCTCGGACGGGATCGCCGTCTCGCACGCGCCGACGAAGAACGCAGCTTCCGGATCTGGCTCGGCATCCTACGCCCAGAGCCAAGCCGATCCGAACCCGATGACGGCTACGCCGTGCTCGAGGTCTGCTGGGAGCACACGATCGCGCTTCGGATCCGGGGAGCTCGGGCCACCCGGGGCTGGCGCGACTCTCAGGACGGGGGCGGTTCATGACATCCCCGGATTCCAATGCAACTCTGTATGTGTGCGGTTCGCCCGATGAGTTTGGCAGACAGCGGGGCCTCGGTCGCCGTGCGATGCTTGCCGACGAAGTCATCGACGGGTCACCGATCGCAGCGAAGCGGGTCGTGCTCGGTGCCGGCTGCGCTGCCGAGACATGTACTCGGGTGCGACAGCTTTTCCCTGACGAAGCGACGGCGCTACGCGAGAACGACCTGCACAGGCTGACGCTCAGGCCGCTGGCCGACGTTGAACCGGAGGCGGTCGACTGGCTGTGGCCCGGGTACATCGCCGCCGGCAAGCTCACGATCCTGGCCGGCGATCCGGGCGGCGGAAAGAGCTGGGTGATGCTCGACGTGGCGGCCCGGCTGTCTCGGGGAGATCCCATGCCCGATGGCACCGGTGGCGGACCGCCTGTTGGCATGCTCTTCATCTCGTACAACGACGGCGTCGGCGACACCCTGCGCGTCCGATGCCTGGGGCTCGGGGCCGACGCCGACCGGATCCTCGCTGTGGACGGCAACTACGACGGGGTCGGCGAGAGCCGGTACATCCCGCCGGAGGCCATGCAGAGCATCCTGCTGGCCGCTGAGGACCATGAACGGGACATGCGCTGCAGGATCGGCCTGGTCGTGCTGGACCCGCTCAGTACGGTTCTCGGGAGCGTTGACCAGAACCAGAGCAACGCGATCTACCAGAAGCTCGGGCCGCTCGTCACCCACTGCGAGGCGGCCGGCAAGGCGCTGGTGTGCATCGACCACACCGGCAAGGGCCGGCCCGACAGGGCGATCAACCTCGCGATCGGCTCGCAGGGCAAGGCGGGGCTCGCCCGGCTGATGGCGCTTGTGGCCGACTCCGGCGACGACGACGGGACTCGCCTCCTGCTCTCGAGCAAGAACTCGCTTGGCGAGCCTGCCGAGGGCATGCGGTTCCAGGTCGTGGACGTGCCCATCCGTGAGGCTGTGGCTGACTCCGAAGACGCGAGCCGGATCCAGGCTCGTCTTGGGCGCGACACGCTCGGGACGGTCCATTGGCTCGGGCCTGAGCCCAAGACGGCCCAGCAATAGCTTGATGATCAGCACCAGCTTTCGGCAGCCGACGGCAGCAAGGGCCTGGGCGGCAAGGGCATCGAAGCCCTGGCGTTCGTGCTCGAGCTCATGGGCAACGGCACCCGGCTGTCGTCCGACATCGAGGCTGCGGCCGAAGCGGCCGACATCAGCTACCGCACAGCGCTCGACGCCGCCAAGGCGGTGGGCATCGCTCATCACCGGTCGAGCTTCGGCTGGTACTGGCGTCTGCCGGGCGAACATCCGGACAATGTCGTTGCACTGATCCGGGACGGCACCGAGGCCTGGCCTTCCGCATCTTGCGAGTTGCAAGTTCGAGTCCACCCCGGTTCAGAGGCGTAGAAGCGCGTTCTGGCTAGGTTCTGTTTGACGGATCAAGCAATCGCAGGCACCGCTGAATCATGGCGAGTTTGACCATGGTCATGTAGTGGGTCGCGAGCTTCTCATAGCGTGTCGCGACGCGGCGGGCTTCTTTCAGCCAGCCGATGCACCGC
>JBCDEF010000080.1:0-11865 GCA_039179915.1 Planctomycetota bacterium
CACCGGGCGGGACGCGATCGAGGAAAAGAGAGATCATGAGAATCACTTGGTGCTCCGCCGCGGTCACCGCGGCAGCAGGTGCGATCTTGGTAGGCGCACCGGCTCACGCCCGAGCCGAGAACTCGGCGGGCGTCGACGGTTCTTCCGGGGTCGCGACACGCGGCGGCGCGGCAGTCGAAGACCGCACCGCCCCGATGTACCAGCCCCAGACCTGGTCGCTTGTCGCCCCCGCCGGCCAGATCAGCGGCAACCCGTTCGATATCAGAGCGACCGCGCGGTTCGTCGGCGACGATGGCTCCGTGACCGTTGTGCCCATGTTCTACGACGGGCAGAGCGGCGGCGGACGCGTCTACAGCTTCCGGTTCACCGGCGTCCGGCCCGATGTGTCCTACCAGATCGAAACCTCGAGCCAGGTCGCGTCGCTCGATGGGTCGGCCTTCTCGCTCCTGGTCACGCCGGGCGACGGCCTGGGCTTCGTGCAATCGGCGGGATCGGGCTACGCGGTCGAGAGCGGCGAATCGGGCAGGCTCCGCGGCTTCTTGCTCAACATCCTCCAAACCGACCCCGCGGGCGAGAGCAGCCCTTTCTTCCACACGCACTTGTCTGACTTCGCGTCCAACCCGATCGGCCGGACGCGGTCGTACGCGCGGTACGCCGCGGACCGCGGGTTCACCGCGATCTATGTCATGCTCGGCAACCATCTCAGCGATCTGGGCACGTTCGAGGGCGACCAGGTGCAAACGCCGGATCCGGATCTGGAAGCGTTCGAGGTGCTCGATCAGATCGTGGCAACCGCGCACGAAGAGGGTGTGCACGTCCACTTCTGGCGATGGGGCGACGCCAACCGGGGCTGGACGGCGCAAGGCCTGCCCGGGGGCATCAACGGCTCGGCCGATCGCAGGCTCACAACGTACCTCGCGGCTCGGCTCGGCGCGATGCCGTCTTGGTCGATCGGCTACGGCTTCGACCTGCACGAATGGGTCACGCCGGCGCAGCTCGAGGTGTGGCGGTCGGAGCTGGCCGAAGGCCTCGCCTTCCCGCACCTGATCTCGGCGCGTTCGCACGAGTTCGGCTCCGATGCTTCGGCGATCCAGGGCTACGCGCAGGGCGATGATGAGCTCGGCGCCTCGGCCTCCCGCGTGCCGGAGTACGACGAGCTGCGCTCGCTGATCGAGTCGGCCCCGGGACGACCACACCTGCTCGAGGAGCGCAACGTCCTCGAGCGGTGGGGGCTGGACAGCGACGGCACGCGGCTGCTGATGTGGCGATCGGCGATGGCCGGCGGCGTCGGCGGGTGGTACGGCTTTTTCGATCACGATCCGGTGTTCGGCAACGACACCGGGTACGACAACGACGAGGCCCTCGCCACCCACGGCCGGTTCTGGCGCGACCGGCTCGAGATCGGCATGGTGCCCGAGCCCGGCCTGACCGGGCCGACCGGCGGCGACGCCTTCGCGCTGCTCGCCCCGGACCTCGGCAGTGCTGTGGTCTTCGCCGAATCATCCGACCGGGTCCGGCTCAATGTGTCGGAGCTGGCCGTCCCCCGCCGGGCGGTCGCGGTCGATACCCGCGCGGCGTACGAGGAGATCGATCTCGGCCTCCTCGAGCCGGTCGACCAGGTCTGGCAGGCGCCCCGCGGTTCCGATTGGGCCATCGCGATCGAGCCAGCGGGCGGGTGCTCCGGCGATGTCAACGGCGACGGCTCGATCACCAGCGCCGACTTCTTCGCATGGATCGTCGCGTTCGGCGACCTGGACGGATCGGCCGACATCAACCTCGACGGCGAGGTGACCAGCAGCGACCTGTTCGCCTGGGTCGTGCAGTTCGAGGCCGGCTGCTGACCGGGCGATGCGGGGTATGATCCGCGCCGCGGCGCATGGGTGCGCGGCGACGGAGACACGGCATGGCCCGAACCCCATCGACGATGCGCCTTGCCCCGGGCGACGCCGCCCCCGCGTTTGACCTGCCCAACCTGAACCGGAGCGCCGGCGCCGAACGCGTCTCGCTCGACCGGGCCGCGGGCGAGGCCGGGCTGCTGGTGATGTTCATCTGCAACCACTGCCCGTTCGTGATCCATGTCGCCGACGAGCTGGCCAAGCTCGGGCACTACGCCACGTCTCACGGCATCGGTGTGGTTGCGGTCATGCCGAACGATGTGAAGAACTTCCCCGATGACTCACCCGACCGCATGGCGGCCGAGGCCGAGAACCGGGGCTACACGTTCCCGTACCTGTTCGACGAGGACCAGTCGGTTGCCAAGGCTTACGCGGCCGCCTGCACGCCCGACTTCTTCCTCTTCGGGCCGGACCGCACGCTGTACTACCGGGGCCAGCTCGATGGCTCTCGGCCCGGCAACGACGAACCGGTCACCGGCGCCGACCTGCGGGCCGCGATCTCAGACATGCTCGCCGGCCAGCCCGCTTCGGATGCGCAGACCCCGAGCATGGGTTGCAACATCAAGTGGATCCCGGGCAACGAGCCCGACTACTTCGGCTAGAACCGACGACGAGGGCGAAGCGTCACGGCCGATCGCTCAAGACGTGCACGATCACACGTCGCGTGTGCGGCGAGGTCCGGTGCTCCCAGAGATAGACGCCCTGCCACGTGCCCAGTGCCAGCCGGCCGCCGGTGATCGGGATCGAGAGCGTTGTCGCGGTGATCGCCGCGCGGATGTGGCTCGGCATGTCGTCGGGGCCCTCGGCGGTGTGCGTCCAGCCGGTGCCATCGGGCACGAAGCGGTCGAGCCACGTTTCCAGATCGCGGCGGGCCGACGGGTCGGCGTTTTCTTGAATCAGCAGGCTGGCCGAGGTGTGCCGGATCATGACGGTGCACAGGCCGTCCTGAGCCCGCGACCGCGTGACCGTACGGTGCAGCTCATCGGTGAACTCGTGCAGCCCCCGGCCGGGCGTTCGGATTGTCAGCTCACGGATCATCGAGCACGGTATCCCCCTCGCAGGTTTCCGCAACCCGCCCGACTGCAACCCGGTATCCGGTGCCGACTCAGAAGAATTGCACGCGGCCGTGAACGCCGGCCCGCGCTTGGAAGGGGACACCGATGACGACGATGGTGGTGCGTGCCGCGTGCGCGGCGGGGCTGTGGGTGTGCGCGGGTCAGGCCTGCGCGATCGACGAGCCGCTCCGCGATGCCTCTGCCGCGATGCTGCCGCTGGCGGTGACCAACGGCAAAACAATGGACGCCGAGTTCGGCGATCTCAATGGCGACGGCCGGCTCGACCTGGTGATCGCGGTCGAATACGGCCAGAACGCGGTGATGCTCGGCGGCGCGCAGGGATTCGTTTTCGCCGCCGACGCGCTCCCGCAGGGCCCGCGGCGAGACTCCGAGGACATCGCCATCGCCGACCTCGACGGCGACGGCGACCTCGACCTGGTCTTTGTCAGCGAGGACGACGCGACCAACGAACTCTATCTCAACGACGGCACCGGCGTCTTTACAGACGCGGGCGATCGGCTGCCGGTGACGGGCACCTCCAACGCGGTCGCGGCGTTCGACGCCGACGCGGACGGCGACACGGACCTCGTCCTCGGCAACGCCGGGCAGAACTTCCTGCTCATCAACGACGGCTCGGCCCGCTTCACGCTCGACCCCGATGCCCTGCCCGCGATCAGCGATACCACGCAAGACATCGAGGTCGGCGATGTCGACGGCGACGGCGACCCGGATCTGGTCATCGCCAACGAGGGCCCCAACGCGGTCTATCTCAACAACGGCTCGGGCGTGTTCACCGACGCGACTGAGCGGGCCTTTGGCGTCCGAACACGCGAAGAAACCCGCGAGGCGGACATGGGCGACATCGACGGCGACGGCGACCTGGACCTCTACTTCGCCAACGTCGGCTGGGCCGGCGGACCGCCGCACGACGCGCTGCTGCTCAACCGGGGCGACGGCACGTTTGAAGATGTCACGGGCGTCGGCCTGCCCAGGATCGCCGAGTTCTCGCTCGATGCCGACTTCGCTGACCTCGACAGCGACGGCGATCTGGACATCGTCACCGCCCGGATCGCTCAAGGGCTCGGCCGGCCGATCACTGTCTTTGTGAACGATGGGGCCGGCACGTTCACCGAAGCGCCGAGCGACCTGGTTCCAGAGTCGGTCGTCGGACACGCGATCGATGTCGAGCTGCTGGACCTCGACGGCGACGGCGCGCTCGACATCTACGTCGGCTGCCATGTTCCGAGCGATGCCGTGCTGCTGGGCTAGCGGGTCACTCCCACTCGATCGTGGCCGGCGGTTTGCTGCTGATGTCGTAGACCACGCGGTTGACGCCGCGGACCTCGTTGATGATGCGGCTGGAGATCTTCGCGAGCACGTCGAACGGGATGCGGGCCCAGTCGGCGGTCATGAAATCCCGGGTCTCGACGGCGCGAACAGCGACGACGCTCTCGTACGTCCGGCCGTCGCCCATCACGCCCACGCTCTGGACCGGCAGCAGCACGGCAAAAACCTGGCTGGTCTGGCGGTAGAGGTCTGCGGCGATGATCTCTTCGAGCAGAATCTCGTCGCAATCACGCAGCAGATCCAGCCTGGGCTTGGTGATCTCACCGAGCACCCGGACGGCCAGGCCCGGGCCCGGGAACGGGTGCCGCCAGATGAGCTGGTCGGGCAGGCCCAGGACCTCGCCGAGTTTTCGCACTTCGTCTTTGAACAGCTCGCGGAGCGGCTCGACGAGCTCGAAGCCGAGCTCTTCGGGGAGCCCGCCGACGTTGTGGTGCAGCTTGATGTTGGCCGACTTGCCCGCATGGCCGTGGCCCGATTCGATCACGTCGGGGTAGAGCGTGCCCTGGGCGAGGAAGTTCGCATCGGGGATCTCGCCCGCGGCCTGTTTGAAGACATCAACGAACCGGTGCCCGATCCGCCGTCGCTTCTCCTGCGGGTCGGTGATGCCGGCCAGGTCGTTCAGGAATGCCTCCTCCGCGTCGGCGGTGCGGAGATCGATCCGGAAGTGGTCGCGGAAGGTCGATTCGACCAGCTCCCGTTCGTTCTTGCGGAGCAGGCCGTTGTCGACGAAGACGCACGACAGCCGGTCGCCGATGGCTTTGTGGAGCATCGCGGCGACGACCGAGGAATCAACGCCGCCCGAAAGCCCGCAGATCACGCGTTTGTCGCCGACGAGTTCGCGGATGCGGTCGCATTCGGTCTCGGCGAAGTCGGCCATTTTCCATGAGCCGCGGCAGCCGCAGATGTTGTACGCGAAGTTGCGGATCAGGTCGCCGCCGTGGGGCGTGTGGGTGACCTCGGGGTGGAACTGGACGCCGAAGAACCGGACGGGCGCATCGGCGGTGGTGCGGACGGCCGCGTGCGGGCACGTGCTGGTCGCGGCGATCGTCTCGAGATGGGCGGCGCCCAGGTTGGTCACCTGGTCGCCGTGCGACATCCAGACGGTCGTCCGCTGCGGGATCGCTTCGAGCAGGTCGTTGTCGCTGGCGATCTCCAGGCTGGCCGGCCCGAACTCGCGGTGGTCGGCCCGGTCGATCGCGCCGCCGAGCAGCGTGCTGACCAGCTGCATGCCGTAGCAGATGCCGAGCACGGGAACGCTGAGCTCAAGGATCGCCGGGTCGCAGCGGGGGGCGCCGTCGGCGTCGACGCTCGCCGGCCCGCCCGAGAGCACAATGCCTTTGGGGTTCATCGCCCGCAGCTCGTCGGCCGGCGTGTCGGGACGGAGGATCAGCGAAAAGACGCCGGCCTCGCGCAGCCGCCGGGCGATCAGCTGCGTGGTTTGCGAGCCGAAGTCGAGCACGGGGACGCGTTCGTGGTGCGGATCGGGTGGCATGGTGCGGCTCCGTGGGCTGCGTCGGCTCGCGTGGTCGGTGCGGCGGCCGATGGGCCGATCCGACGCGTGCGGAGCGGGGAGTTTAGAATCTCCGGATGGGACCGGGCAGACCACGATCGGCGAAGGTTCTGTGTGCCGCGGCGGCCGTTGCGGCGCCGCTCGCTGCAGGCGGCTGCCTGGCGATCAAGCCCCGGCCGGATTTCGACTCCGCCTTCGCTCCGGACCGTCACCTGGCGATCGAGCAAGCCCGGGCCCGGGGCGACCGATCCGCGGTCGACGATCTGATCCGGCAGCTCTCCGATGACGACCTGCTGCTCCGCTGGTCGGCGAACGATGCCCTGGTCGATCTGACGGGCCACGACGCGGGCTTCGAGCCGGATGCCTCCGAACGCGAGCGCCGGGCAGGAATCGACCGATGGATGTCCTGGCGCGGCGTGCAGCAGGCCGGGCCGGAGGACGCCGGATGACCCCGCAACCGACGACCCCGAGCCACGGGACGGACCAGAGCCCGGGACAGGGCAGCGAAGCGGCGATCGAGGTGCGGCTGCGGTCGCGGCCGATCTACCTCGCCGGCACGCGGGAGCTGGTCGTGGGCCTCTGCCGACGCCTGGGCTTCCCCGAGCAGGTTTCGGGCCAGATCGCCCTCGCGACAGACGAAGCGCTCGCCAACGTGATCAACCACGGCTACGGTCGCCGGCCGGACGGTCTGATCTGGCTCAAGCTCTGGCCCGAGTCCTCGCCCGGCGTCCGGGGGATCCGTGTGGTGATCGAGGACGAGGGCGAGCAGATCGATCCCGAGGCGATCTTCGGCAGAGATCTGGACGATGTCAGGCCCGGAGGCCTCGGCGTGCACATCATGCGGCAGGTGATGGACCACGTCCGGCACGAGAAGCGCGACCCCGACGGGATGCGACTGACCATGAGCAAGGCGCTGCCCGATCCGGCGGGCGAGCAGGATCAGCAGCGGGAGAGCAACGCCAGTGGATGAGCCCACCGATATCCAGATCTCGACCGAAGTCATCGGCTCCGCGGCCGTGGTCCGTCCCGTGGGCGATATCGACCTGAGCCGCTCGCCCGTGCTCCGCGAATCGATCAAGGGCGTGCTGCTCGACAAGCCCGCGCGGCTCGTGGTCGACCTCGCCGGCGTCGAATATATGGACAGCTCCGGTGTCGCCACCCTGGTCGAAGCGATGCAGCTGACCAAGAAGGGCGGCCACGTTCTGGTGCTCTGCTCGCTGACCGACCGCGTCCGCTCGATCTTCGAGATCGCGCGGCTCGAGCAGGTCTTCCGCATCGAAGACGACCTCGAATCGGCCCTCGGCTAAGCCCGCAGCCCCCTCGGAGCCGACCGATGCCACGCCCACGCCGCTTCAGCCCGCTCGCACCCGTCGCGGGCCTCGGCGGCCGGGCGATCGATATCGTCGATCACACCGGCTCGGTCGTGCTGCTGGTCTTCGAAGCGATGGGCTGGGTGCTCCGCGCGATGGTCGGGCGGCACCGGCTCGGCAAGGCCGCCATCGTTACGCAGATGCTCCGCGTGGGTGTCCGTTCGATCTTTATCGTCTCGCTTGTTTCCGCGGCCGTGGGCCTGATCCTGGCGCTGAACATGGCCCCGCCGCTTGAAGCCTTCGGCTCCAAAGATCTGGTCGCGAATATCGTTGGCGTCGCGGTGCTCCGCGAGCTGGGCCCGCTGATGGCCGGCATCGTGCTGACAGGCTTCGCGGGCGCAGCGATCGCCGCCGAGATCGGCACCATGGTCGTCGGCGAAGAGATCGAGGCGCTCGAGGTCCACGCGCTCAACCCCGTCCGCTTCCTCATCGTGCCGCGGGTCGTCGCCAGCGTCGTCAGCATGCTTGTGCTCGCCGTGATCTCGAACGTCATGGCGATCGGCTCGGCCATGCTCGTCAGCCAGATTGTGCTCGGGATCCCCTTCGTTGTGTTCTGGGAAAACATGCTCTTCCAGGTCAAGGGCTGGGATTTCTGGACCGGTGTGGTCAAGGCGGGCATCTTCGGCCTGCTGATCGGCTCGATCGCCTGCGCCAACGGCATGAAGGTCACCGGCGGGGCCGCGGGCGTCGGCCGGGCCACCACCTCGACCGTCGTGCAGTGCATCGTGTCGATCGTGATCGCGGATGTGGTCTTCACCGCGATCTTCTATATCTTTGATTTGAACTAGCGTCCGGGTCTGCAGCCAGGCCCGTCTTCAGGCCTGTACTCAGGCCCGGAACTCGAGCGGCTGCTCCACGATCGAGTACGCCTCTCGAAGCAGCGTCATCCCGAGCACGCCCGCGACCGCCAGCCCGATCAGTGGCACCGCCGCGGTCACCTGCCCGGCGCCGACCAGCCAGGCGCACGCGTAAAACGCAGGCCAGAGCGAGCCGTACCGCCGGATCTTCTCGGCCACCCGCGGCCCCGAGCCGAGCCGGCTGATCCGCCGAACGCAGACGATCACCAGCAGCACCACCGTCCCGCCGACCCAGGCCAGCACGCTCAGAGGCGTCCACTCGGGCCAGATCGCCCCGTCCGGTTGCTGCGCGGGGCCGGACCACAGCAGCCACGCCGCGCTGAGCGCCCAGCCCGCCAGCGCGAACAAGACCGCCCGCACGCTCAGACGCGGGGAACGCCGCTCCAGCAGATGCGAGACCAGCCCGATCAGCAGCGCGTGCGTCATCACCAGCACCACCGGCCAGGTAAACACCAGGTTCACGTTCGGCACGATCATGTGCCCGGCATACACCACCGAGAGCATCGGCAGACCGAACGCCGGCACGAAGCGGCCCGCGGCGTTGTATGCCGTGATCGCTCCCGCCACCAGGACCGTTAGCAGCACCGCCGGCATGCCCAACGCCGCCGCGCCCAGGATCGCCACCAAGAGCGTCCCGACGGCCAGCGACAACGCCGACTCGATCGAGATCCGCTCGGCCGCCAGCGGCCGGTTCGGACGCAGCGTCCGGTCACGTTTGGCGTCGATCACATCGTTCAGCGTCGCGCCGAACGCGTAGAGCCCGAGCGCCGAGACCGCCGAGCAGCCATAGAGGATCCAGGGGTGCGAGACATCCAGCACGCCCGTGCCGGGCTCCTCCGCGAACGAGCGGGACCAGGCGATGACGAACCAGACATTGGCGACGGCGGCGAACGCCCCGGTCACGCGGGTGAGCTGGAAGACCGCCGCGAATCGCTGCACCAGCCCGCGCATGCCGCGATGGTACCGCCCTTCGCCTGGGCATTCGCCGCGGCGGGCCAAGTCGGCCCCGGCTTCGTCGGTCCGGCTGGCTCGGCCCCGGACCGGCCGTGGCCGACGCACTACCATCCGCCGCGTGCACGACCACCTACCTATTGCTGTCATCGTCAGCCGCTACAACGCCGCGGTGACCGACGAGCTCGCCCGGGGCGCGACGACCGAGCTGGCCCGGCTGGGTCATGTCGCGGCCGTGATTGATGCGCCGGGCGCGTTCGAGCTGCCGGTGATCGCCGCCCATTGCGTCGATTCCGGCGCGTACGCGGCGGTGGTCTGCCTCGGCTGCCTGGTTCGGGGCGAGACACGGCACGACCGCTACATCGCCGGGTCGGTCGCGAACGCGATCGCGCGGCTCTCGGTCGAGTCGGGCGTGCCCGTCGCCTTCGGCGTGATCACCGCCGAGACGGCCGAGCAGGCCCGCGACCGCGCGGGCGGGGCGAAGGGCAACAAGGGCGAAGAGGCCGCACGGGCGGCCGTCGCCGCGCTGCGGTCGATCCGGGCGATCGAAGAGGCGGTCGCCGCGGGCGATCCGGCGGCCGTTGCACCGACCACCACCGAAGCCCTGCCCGACAAGTCGGCGGCTTCGACACAGGCGTAACGCGAGCACCATGGCCGACCCACGCACCATCCGACGGCTCGCCTTTCAGGCGCTCTACCAGTTCGACGCCTCGGGCGGCGCCGCGATCGATCTCTCGGGGCTCGAGGGCGGCGCGTCGCTCACCCCCGGCGAGCAGCGGCGAGTGCTGGCGCTGGCCGAGGGCGCGTTCGCCAACCGCGGGCAGGCCGACGCCGCCTTCGCGGCCTTCGCGCCAGAGTGGCCCGCCCACCGCCAGCCGGCCGTCGACCGAGCCGTGCTCCGGCTGGCCTATTTCGAGATGCTCTCGGGCCGGACGCCCCCCAAGGTCGCGATCACCGAGGCCGTCCGGCTCGCCGAGTCGTTCAGCACCAAGAAATCGCCCGCGTTTGTCAACGGCGTGCTCGACAAGCTCTTCAAGCAGCTCGATCGTTTCCCGCCGATCCAGACCGACCAGCCTGACGACCAGATCGAGCCTGCGGGCGCGGCGCCGGGCGAGGGGGCCTGACGGCGTGGCGATCTTCAAGTCCGTGTTCAACCGCATCGGCCAGGGGCTGGCCAAGACGCGTGAAGCCGTCTTCGGCACGCTCGTCAACCGCCTGACCGGCCGCACGCTCGACGAGGGGCTCATCGCCGAGATCCACGCCACGCTGATCCGGGCCGATGTCGGCGTCAGGACCACCGACCGGCTCGTCGCGGGCATCCGCGACGACCACCGCGCCGGCAAGCTCACCCGCGGCGAGGATGTGCTCGACTATCTCAAACGCGAGCTCAAAGCGATGTGGCCCGAAGAAGACCGCTCGCTGCGGTTCGCCGATGCTGGCCCAACCGTCATGCTCGTGACCGGGGTCAACGGCGCCGGCAAGACCACCAGCATCTCCAAGCTCGCCAAGCTGCTGCGCGATGACGGCAAGACCGTCCTGCTGGGCGCGTGCGACACCTTCCGAGCCGGAGCCGTGCGGCAACTCGAGATCTGGGGCGAGCGGCTGGGGGTCGATGTCGTCAAGGGGCAGCAGGGGGGCGACCCGGCCGCGGTCGCGTTCGACGCCTGCCGCGCGGGCGTCGCCCGCGGCGTCGATGTGGTCATCCTTGATACCGCCGGCCGCCTGCAGACCCAGGCCGGGCTGATGGACCAGCTCACCAAGATCCGCCGCGTCGCGTCCAAGCACGTCGAGGGCGCACCGCACGAAACGCTGCTCGTGCTCGACGCCACCGCCGGCCAGAACGCGCTGCGCCAGGCTGAGGGCTTCGCCGAGTCCGCCGGCGTCACCGGCATCGTGCTGGCCAAGCTCGACGGGACCGCCCGCGGCGGCATGGCCGTCGCCGTCCGCGAGCAGACCAGCATCCCCGTCAAGCTCGTCGGCACCGGTGAGACGCCCGATGACATCGAGCCCTTCGACCCGGAACGGTTCGTCGAGGCGATGTTCACAGAGCCGGCATCGCCCGCCTGATCTCTGGCCTGATTTCTGGCCTGATCTCTGGCCTGTTCTCTGGCATGATCCAGCGGGCGTCGGCGGACTCCCCACCCGAGCAGCCGTAGAATGATGCTGTGGAAAACCCCGCAGTGTCGAACCCGTCGTCCGCGTACCACCCCGCCGTGCCCGCCGCACCGAGCGGTGTCGGCGAGGAGGTCGGCTTCCGCGGCCGGCCGCCGGGGGGTGCCTACCCGCTGTCCGGCCGCGCCCCGGTCAATATCAGCAGTCTCCCGGGTGCTCTGATCTGTCTTGAAGGCACCGACAGCGTCGGCCGATCGACGCACATCGCGCTGCTGCGCGAGTGGTGCGAGCACGCGGGCTTCGGCGTGATCCACACCGAGCTCGCCCTCTCGCCGCTGGTCAGCGAGGGGCTCAAGCGGGCCAAAGAGGGTCACACCCTCGGCCCGCTGACCATGGACCTGTTCTACATGACCGATCTGGCCGACCGGATCGAGACGCAGATCCTGCCCGCGCTCCGCGCCGGGTTCGTCGTGCTGACCGACCGCTACGTCTACTCGGCCATGGCGCGCTCGATCGTCCGTGGCTCGCAGAGCGACTGGGTCGAGGACGCCTTCCGCTTCGCGCCGACGCCCGACGCGGTGATCTACCTGGATATCGACATCGGCAGGCTCGTGCCGCGGACCCTCGCCTCGGGCAGCTTCGATTACTGGGAATCCGGCATGGACTTCCAAGAAGAACGCGATATCTTCGGCTCCTTCCGCCGATACCAGGCCAGGCTCCTGGAGGTGTTCGATCAGCTCGCCGACCGCTACAACTTCACTCGCGTCG
>JBCDEF010000081.1:0-11766 GCA_039179915.1 Planctomycetota bacterium
ACCCACGCTACCCAGTGAGGGTTGATGTCGTTGCGTATGTAGAAGCAGGCGGCCGTCGTGAAGAAGCGACGGCCTGTGCAGGTATATGGCCGAGCATCGCAAAGGTTCAACAGGTCGTTGATAAATTGTGCGCTGAGTCTCGCTGCATTCTCAGCAGATCGGGATGGGTCTTGGTGAGCAATCGAGAGGTGAGCGATGACAACCAGGATGAACTGAGTACCTGTAGATTCTCTGCAACAGAAGCAACATTTTGTACAGACGTCTCCGAAGCGGAGCTTTGGATACGGAGTCCGCCGACGTAATCGAAATCGATCTGCTACCGCATGGCAGGAGCATGCGCAAGTCGAAGCCGCTGGTCTCTCGCCCACGCTCGCAACCCGGGATCGTCCGAAGACGATTCGATTCTGTTCAACAAAGAAAACGTCTCATGGTCCGCATTCCCTGCAACGATTTGGAGCCGCGCGAGACCCGTCATCGCATCGACGTGCAGCGGCGATGCTTCGAGTGCAGCCCGGTAGGCGTCTTGTGCATCACCGATCTGCCCAGCCTTCTCAAGCGTAATAGCAAGGTTGATGCGAGGATCGGGCTGACCCGGCATCAGCTTCCTCGCCCACTCGAACTCCCCCGCTGCGGAGTACAGCTTGGCCTGTTTGAGAAAGATAACGCCCAGATTGTTGTGGGCAGGGCCATAGAACAAGTCTTCGGCGAGGGCCTCACGGAGCACCTTCTCGGCTTTGTCCAACTCACCGGCGTCGATCGCTTCGGCTGCCTTGGTCGTCAGCTCCGCAGCCCGCTGAGGATTACGAGCCGAGACATCACCCGGTGCGTACGGAGACGTACTTGCCTGGCATCCCAGCATGGTGATACTAAGAACGAGACCAAGGGCGGCAGCGATTCGGTTCATCGGCTCTGATCTCCTTCGGATCTCGCTTGCAGCACGGCGTGCTCCAGCGTCATCCTGATCTCGAACGCATTCTCCGCAGCGCGTCTGCCACTCCGGGTCAACTCAATCGCAGAGGCTCGCATCGTCGGGATCGCTGCTTGCAGCTCCGCGAGCATGCTTCCAAGCTCGGCCGGCGAAAGCCCGGTGAGTCTCATCTGGACCCTCTGTACCATTCGGGCTCGGTCACTGCCCGATCGACCGGACTCAACAGCCGACATGAACTCGGCGAGCTGATCCGGTCCGAGACCAGCGTTCAACACAGATGCGTTCACGGTGCTGAGCAGATCCGACTGGGCAATGGGTCTGAGTGCCGAGCGGTTCTCCGACGTCGCGCTCACCAGTTGGTCCAGCTGCGCACGAGCTTGTGTTAAGCCACGCTCCGCGACCGATGCCTCGACGAGTGCCGCTCGATACTGCCGCCAGCCGTGCGCGGGTGGGAGGAGCATCGCCCCGAGCAGGATACTGATCAGAAACGGCTTCATGAGCCACCCCGTGAGCTGCCATTTGAAGGCGTCAGGGCGACAGTGATCCGGCTGTCACTCCCCGATCGGCGGATCGCCGGTGAACCCACCTGCCAGCCGACCACGGATTCGAGTGCGGTGATGATCTCGCCAGGATCCCGATTGGTCTCCGTGTCGATCGCGACAGTGCCGTCGCGGGCCGAGATCCGGTTGACCCGAAGGCCCAGATCACGGCCAAGGGAGCCCAGCAGGTCTTGGACCGCGAGGCTCGCATCGAAGCTGCTTCCGGCCTCGTCGGCGGCAGACGAATCCCGTGCTTGCCTGAGCAGGCCTCGCACGATGAGAGCCCGAGGCTGACCGGCGTTCGAAGCCTCTGGCAGCACCACGCTGTAGGCCCGATCGGCGAGAACACGGAGATCCGCAGCTCGAGTGCGCGACTCGGCCGCACGCATGCTCAGCCCGACGGTGATGAGCGAAGACAGACCGATGCCGACGCACGCGGCGGTTGCCCAGGCTGCAAGCACTGCCTTCCTGACACGCTTCGGCCGGTGGGCGCCCTGCGCGAGTTCGAATTGAGCTATATCGACATTCACGTCGGTCAGCCACGTTGGCACGCTGTCTGGTCGCACACTGTCGTATGTCGTGACCACTGAAGCGATTGTCTCGGTATCGATCCCGCACGCGAGAACCGCGCCGTCTGTCAACTTGATATAGTCAGTCGCGTACGACTCGATCGGCTTTGAAACGAACCGTTCGAATTCGTAGTCCAGAGCATGCCGACTGTGAGCACGCCGATCGCTCGGCTTGAGCACAGCCCAGACGCACGACTCTGCCGAAACCAATCGAACACGGCTCTTCGGGATCCGGAGCTTCATGGCGTCTGCTCCATCAGTCGGCTCCAGCTCGGATCGCCATCGAGCGGCATCCGCCAGAGCCAGTCTCTCAGCACCAGAGACACACCCGCATCGTCGATCGACTCGACGCTCCCGGTCGCGACCGGATCGCCGATCGCGGCAAACACGAGTTCATCGCGTGTGCGGTCGTAGAGAACCGCCCGCTCGATGATTTCGCCATCTTCGATATCTGTGCGTATCCCGACAAGGGTCAACTCAGGAGAGGGCGGTTGTCGATCGAGAACCTCCGGCACTTGCCGCACGATGACTGGGGTTTTCTGCTCGGGTACCGTCCAGAGAACAACATCAAAAACAGACCTGTCAAGCTGTTCAGTGGCTTCAACAGATTCCGTAGGCGTGCTGGGTTGCCAGTTCTCACCTGGTAGCGATGCTGGAGCATCACGGAACGCCCAGATCGCGGCTACCGGTAGCAGGACGATCCCGAGCGAGGCTATTGCCACAGAGCAGAGCCACGCGGTCCGGATTCGATCACTCGGCAATCGCATGGCGCTCCAGAATCTGCCAGCCCCGGCCACGGCTTTGGTACACGGTCCACCATGATCTTTCGATCGATCCTTGGCGGACATCGACACGCACGGCCCACAGCGTACTGCGACCCACGAGCCGCACCAAGCCCTGGGTTCCCACTGCGGCTCCGGGATCAGCAACGGGGGCCGGCGCGGCACGTCCCTCGGCCCTGCTTGTCATGATACTGGCAAGGTCGCCCCGCTGAGCGAGACGAAGGGCGGCCTCAAGCAGCGGGCGCGGCGTTGTGTTGATATTGAGGACGACAGGCTTGTGCTGCGGTCGGCGTTGGTCGGCCGAATGCGCGAAGCTCACGATTTCACCGAGCCGGACTTGGCTTGCATCCCGAGAGGGATGGACCGGTGACATGGGCTCGGAGAGCGCGGCAAGCGAACCGACACCGAGATCGGATGCTTCCGGGCGACTGGGCAGAGCCCGCCAGAGCGGATGCCCGTACGGAGCGGTTGCGGGCATCATCCCAAGCAGGTCGTAGGCATCGATCTGGATCGATCCATCGCGGATGTCGATTGAAGCGACTTCGAGATGTGGCGACTCTGATGCCGGGGGCGCAACCGCCCGAGACGCATCGCGAGCGAGCCACCTGGTGACGATCGGCTCGGAAGCACGCAGCAGATCCTCGGCGAGCCGTTCATCTTGAGCGAGCGAGACAGATCGCTGCCGGCTCATCAGGTTCATTGCGGTTACAGCGAGCGAGGATGTGACGACAAGGGTCACGCCCAGCACGAGCAACATGGCGATACCCCGGCGGCTCATGGTTCGAGCCGCCACGAACGGGTGACATCCATGCCGGACACATGCTCGACGCTCGCGACGAGCACAGACGCTTGAACATCCAGCCGCCAGGTTGCCCGGGTGATATCGCCGATTAGGAGACGGTCTGATTCACCATCGGACAGGAACAGATTCGACCCCTCTAGCGAGACCGTTGTGACGCTGCCGAGAGCGCTTCGGACTCTCAAAGAACTCTCGTCCACCACGATGACACGATCGAGTCGCGCGAGCCGATCGCGGTGTTCAAGCAGCCTGCCGAACTCTCGCATCGTCGCGTCCGCGGTGGTCTCCCAATGCATGGGCGCGGTGTGCTCCGGGAGCGTTCTGGCCGAGAGGCTGAGAGTGCCCGTGAGCACGACGGTGACCGCCGAAAGGATCGTCAAGGCAAGCAGCGTTTCGAGCAGGGTGAACGCTCGTGTCATCGCGAACTCCCTCCAGCGATTGCTGGCGACAGCGACACCACCGGCTCAAAACGCGTGAGTACAAAGCCATCAAAGTCGAACTCGAACCGGCCGACACCGTTCGGGCAGTCGTCGCAGGGCACGCGCTCGATAATGATCCCATCGGTTTCTCTGTGCGACTGACCGATCTCCCAGACCCGGAACGGGATGCCCATCTCGTCCCTGAGAGCTTCAATGCGGGCGGAGGCTTCGCCGACAACCGACGGATCAAAATCACTGGTACTTGCAGTTCGCAGATCACGTGTCACACCGGCGACGGTGAACGCGAGCAGGGCCACCAATGCCGTAGCCAGCAGGACCTCGATCAGTGTGAGCCCGCGACGCATCACGGCGTGCGTCCGAGATCGATCGCGGACCAGCCGGTCAGGCCGGCGATTCTGAGGGTGGCCGTCGACCCGCCTGCTGTGAACGCGACTTCGTAGTCATCCGATTGGCCGAGCCGATCGATCACGATCTGATCAGCGTCTGTACCGCCGACGCGGACCGATACCGGCCCGTGCAGATCGCTCGCACGTATCTGTTCGCCAGTGATCTTCTGAACCAGCAGTTGATTTCGTCGCATGTCGATCGAGAGAATACGTGTTCCGTCTATACGAGCGTCGACTCTTGCTCGGGCATCTGCCGCTTGGAACAGCCGGGCAGATGCCAGCGGCGAACGACCTGCACCGAGGATCCCGCCCGCCACGAGTGCAGAGACCGCGGCCAGCAGAGTCACCACCGCGAGAAGCTCGATCAGGGTGAATGCACGGCGATTGGGGCGCATCCGATCACTCCGTCCCGCGCAGGTTGACCGAGGTGATATCAGCATCTGGACCCGACCCGCCCTCAACGCCGTCTTCGCCGAACGACAGCACCTCGTACGGATGGCCGTCCGGCCCGGGCACGACCAAGTAGTACGGGTTTCCCCATGGGTCGATCAGCCGGTCCGGACCCAGGTAGTACGCGGCGGTCGGTTCCGCAACGCCGTCTGTCAACGCGGCAAGCCCGGTCGACGTATCGGGGTACCGGTCGTGCTCCAGCCCGTAGAGCTCGAGCCGCCCGACGACGACGCCGATGCCGGTCTTGGCGAGTTCTTGCTTTCCCTTGCTAAACGCACCACCGAAACCCACTGCGAGTGTTCCAGCGAGCAATCCGAGGATGACAACAACGGCGAGAACCTCAACGAGCGTCATACCTGCACGTTTAATCGCGACCGATGATCGAATACGTCGCATCACAGCATCTCCTGCAGTCGGATCAGCGGCAGAACCGCCGCCAGCACCACCACACCAACGATACCGCTCATGGCGAGGATCGCCGCAGGTTCGAGGAGAGACGCGAGCTGATCCACGGCCCTCTTCGCCTCGGCATCGTTACTGTCAGCCAACCGGCGGAGCATCGCCGGCAGTTCGCCAGCGTCCTGTCCCACCGCGAGCAGACGGTGGAACGCCGGGTCGAACCACACCCCGTCATCAAACGCGTCTTGGAGATCGTCGCCCTGTTCAAGCCTGCTGATGATCGACAGCACCGTCTCGCGAAGGTGGCTGGCACCCGGTCCTCGTATCGTTGGTTCCGTTACGCGGAGCGACTCGGCCAACGGCACGCCGGTCTCAGTCAGATCGGCAACGCTCCTGGCAAGCGAAGCCAGCATCGGCATCGCCACGAACGACGGCAGCCGGCGTGCGAACCACGCAGGAGCAATGGTCCGCTTCGTGAGCCGCGGGGCCGCTGCTGCAAGCCCGACGATCATCAGCACGCCGACGAATACGAACGCGATCGTCGCGGGGTTCGCTATCGCGGTTCCGACCCGCATCACACCGGCCGTCAACGCCGGCACCGCGATGTCCGCATCTCCCAGCATGGTCACGATCGGAGGGAGTGTCCTCGTGCTCAAAATACCGGTGACCACCACCGCCACCACGAGAACGAGCAGCGGATAGCTGAGCGCCGCGATGACCTTGGTGCGCAGCTCAGACGAACGCCGGTTCCGTGCTGCGAGACGCGACAGCGCCTCGGCGAGGTCGCCGTGCTGCATGCCCGCGTGGACTACTGCCGCGTCAAGGCGATCGAACCACTTAGGCGTGGCACCGATCGCGTCTTCGAAAGCCCGGCCGGCAGCAACTTCCCGCTCGAGCGAGTTCACTAAGCGTTTGATTGCCTTCGACAGTCGTCGCCCTTCACCCTGGACCGCGAGCGACCGACGCAGCGAGAGTCCCGACCGCAGCAGCGTCGACAAGCCATCAAAGAACGCGGCGCGTGGCTCCGATCGCCTCGAGCGCAGCCAGCGGTCGACAAGCGATTCGCCCGAAGCAACGCATGAGTCTGCCTTGCGACGCTTAGCAGGCTTGACCGCGAGGACACGCAGCTCAGATCGCCGCAGTTGCAGACGGGCAGAAGCGGGATCGGCCGCATCGATCACGCCCGTCGTGATCTCGCCGGATCCAGTTGACGCCTTGTACCGGAACGCGGGCATCGATCAGGCACTCAACACAACACGATCGACCTCGGTCCGGCTCGTTCGCCCATCGTTCACCAGCAGTTCGCCGTGCTCTCGGAGCGTCCGCATGCCCTCCGCGATCGCGATCGATCGGAGTCGTGCGTGCCCCTCGGAAGCGATCGCGTGCTCCCGGATCGCCTCGCTCATCGGCAGGAGTTCATACAGACCGGTTCGGCCCCGGTATCCGGTGTGCAAGCACGCCTCGCAACCTAGACCCGCGCACGGCTGATGGACCACACGCACCAATCGCTGTGCGAGCACGGCCGAAAGCGAGGACCCGATCAGGTACGGCTCGACACCAAGATCGACCAGACGTGTGATTGCGCTCGGCGCGTCGTTTGTGTGGAGCGTTGAGAAGACGAGATGGCCTGTCAGGCTCGACTGGATCGCGATGCGGGCGGTTTCCTCGTCGCGGATCTCACCGATCATGATCACATCCGGGTCCTGCCGAAGGATGTGTCGCAGCCCGCTCGCGAAGGTCACGCCCTTCTTGGTGCTCACCTGGCTCTGACTGACGCCAACCGACGGATCCGACAGATCGCACTCGATCGGATCCTCGATCGTCATCAGATTCTGATCAGTTCGATGCGACGCGATCCACCGCAGCGTCGCGTACAGCGTCGTGCTCTTGCCCGATCCAGTCGGTCCGGTTACGAGTGTCATGCCGTGCGAGCGAGAAGCAAGACCAATGAGCGATTTTCTGATCGGCTCTGGCATGCCGAGCGACGCGAACGACTGCAGGCCTTCGTCACGTTCGCTATCGAGCAGCCGGATGACAACCCGCTCGCCGTGGCTGGTCGGGAGCGTGCTGATACGCAGATCGATCGATCGGCCGCCGGATGCCCGGTCGCCGATCGTGACCGACGCCCTCCCGTCCTGCGGGAGCCGTTTCTCAGCGATGTCCAGGTCCGCCAAGACCTTCACTCGGCTGGTGACACCGGCGGCAAACTCGCGTGGGATCCGCTGGGTGGTCAACAACACGCCGTCGACGCGGACTCGGACGAGCGTCTCGCTGACCGTCGGCTGAAGATGCACATCGCTAGCGCCACGCACAAGAGCAGCAAACAGCCCGGCATCGACGAACTTCGCGGCATCGCCCTTCTTGGCGATCGCCAGTAAGTCCCGATCTTCGTCATGCTCTTCGTCCGGAGAGGCCGTCGCCGAAGCAACCGCCGACTGTGCGGACGCAACATGATCGCTGTACGCCTCATCGATCAAGGCGGCGAGTGATTCGGCGTCGTGCTCGTTGGCATCGACGGGGCACGCCAGCGCGGCGCCGACGTTGTGCGCGATCCAGGGTGGCGTGGACGGACTAACGAGAAGCCGCTCGACGCCTGCTTCGGACATTCCCGCAGATAGCATCAAGTGCTCCCGCGCGAACGCGTGCGGGATCTGCGTCAGAAACCGATCCGATGGCATTGATCGGGTCTCGGCACTCATCGCATCACACGCGGCTCGATGACCGGCCAATCGGACGGCAACGCGAGCTCGGATGCCAGCGACTCGCTCGCGTAGCGGAGCCGCTCGAGCATCGGGTCGCGATAGATGTTCGCGCGGATGAAGACGTAGAACCGAGTACGCGAGTCCGAAATCGATCGTGTTTTGAACAGCACACCGAGCCACGGGATCGAGCCGAGAAGCGGAATGCGAGACTCACCCTCGCCTTCAGTGGTGAGCTCGATCCCGCCGAGCGACACGGTGTACCCATCGGGGATCGTCACCGAGCTGCTGAGCTGGTTCTGCTGTCTGGGGGGAGGTGAAGATGGATCCGAACTCTCACCAACGAACGAGCTCAGCGTCACCGAATAGTCGAGGATCAGGCGATCGCCAGCAAGAATCTGCGGGTCGACAGAGATGTTCGTCCCTGCGTCTTCGAAACCGCCGAATGACGTTGTCGCAACCGTATCACTCGCGTTGATGCTGACTACCGGCTGCTGGAGCACGCTATTGAAATCCGCGGTCTGGTTGTTCGAGACGAGCACGGAGGGCATGCTGAGCGTGCGGCCGTCGTTGACCGTCTCGAGTGCCTGGATCAGGACGCTGAAGTCGCCGGGGTCAAGGACCACACCGGTCAGCCCCGCCCCAGCCCCGGGAAGGACGGCCGACCCCGCCTGCAGGCCGAGCCCGAAGAGGCTGCTGAGCCGAAAGGTCGTGCCGCCGGTGATCTCGATCTTGTCGAGCTCGATACCGAGGTCAAGTGTCTGCGATTCGGTCAGGCTGAGCAGAAGCACTTCGATCCGGACCTGTGTCGTGGGCACATCAAGCTCGGCGACGAGTGTGCGGATCTGCTCGATCTCGATCGGGGTCCCGACCACAAGGAGAGAGTTTGTCTCCTCGTCGACGCTGATTGATCGGTTGGCGGACGAAGCAGACTCAGATCCGCCGATTCTTGCACTTGAGCGAGGGTCCAGCGGATCGTTTGCCTCGGCGGCGCCGATGAGCTGTGGCACGGACTCGACGCTTTCGATTGATGCTCCGGTGATCGCGGACAGCGCGGCCTCGACATCCGACACCAAGCCCTCGGCATCGCGATGCCGGATCGGGATCGTCGCGAGCGATCGCTTGGTCTTCGGATCGGGGTTCGTTGCTTCGTTGACGATCTGATCCAACACCGCGTGGCCCGACTGATCGGTCCAGACTGTCAGCACGCCCGTGAGCGGGTTTGCAAAGGCTCTGAGAGGCACTCTGCCGGGGTCTTCGGCAATCAGCGCGGCTTCAAAAGTCTCTTCGAGACGCTCCGGAGCGATGCCGGCGATCGAATAGCTCTGCGGCAAGGTTCGGTCGGAGCCAATGACATCGTTGACCAGCGATCGCCACACCGGTGCTTCGCGGCTGGGAGCGGTGAGCACGACACTCGCACCATCCCCACCGGGAAGAAGCCTGCCGCGCAACGTACGGGCGGACAGACTGCTCCGCAACTCAGCAACTTCCTGCACGCTTGCGATGATGTCCTCGCCTGATCCGCGAGGTACCGCGAGAGTCTCGATGACGATGTCGCCCTCGAGCTCGCGAACGTCATCGACCAGTCCCAAGAAGAGCTCGAGCTCCACCGCACGACCCGCAACGAAGATCTCGTTGGTTGCTGCAATCAACTCCATCGAGGCGGCCGCGGCGGCACCTCGCGTACTACGGGATGCCGATGTGGTCGCTCGCGCCAGGTCCTCGATGGTCTCCATTGCCATGGACTCGATCGGCATGCGCACCTTAAAAAAGTTGCTCACTCCGCGGCGCTGCTCGAACTCTCGCACAGAGACTGCCCTGACGCGTTGCGAAGCCTCCGCGAGATCCATGATGCTGTACAGGTCTGCATTGTCTCCCGTAGCGACGATGACTCGGTCGGAGAGCGCGAGCGAGTCGTAGATCACCTGCCAGACGGTGCTCGTGTCGAGTGGCTGGCTTCCACGAACCGATACCGCCGGGTTGGGGGTTTCGCGTGGGTCGTAGGTCACGATGACCCCCGAAACCGACGCGGCATAATCGATGAGATCATGAAGTGTGTTCTGGCCGGCTATCCGCAACCCGGACTGGTTCTGGGCGGCGGCCGAGGCAACGCAGACGAGTGCGATCAGAATCACCAACAAGCGAACAGCTGGCGCACGGTACTTCATGCCCATCAACGTATCGCAAGCGACGGCGTCTGTGTCGCCTGCTGCAAACTTTTCTGGAATCTGAAGCTCGCCTGGAATGACGAGTATGGCGTCCGTTTTGGGGCTGGGCAATTCGGTCCATGCGTTCGCGTGAATTCCGATAAGAACAGCGATTATGCCCTTGCGTGTCGAGCGGGATCCTCGTTATGCTCCGGGCGGCCAGTACCGGTGCAGGAGGACGTTCCGATGTTTCGCTCTGAGGTCGTACGTTGCCATCCACCGGTCAAACCACACCTGTTGTGGGTGTTGCCTGCAGCACGAATGCTCCTGATTGCAGCAACAAGTCTCTCGATTGTCGCCGGTAGGGCCGCTTTCGCGCAGCCGGCACTCAACGGACAGCCGCCGCAATCAATCGGCTGGCATTGCATCGATGCAAGGGTACTCCCAGGCGTTCAGCCGGTGACAGACGGATCGGACCCCTGCGAAGGCGTGTGGTTCATTGATGTCAACGATCAAGGCGAGTACTACTTCTTCTCCGGCGTCCCCGACCCGGCAACTCCAGGAGAGTACCTGCCCGGCGCCCCCTTCAGCTCTGCATGCTGGGGAAACACCGTGCGTTCCACCCGAAACAGCATGGTGCCCGTCGTTTTTCAGGATAATGAACGGCAAGTTCTAGATCGGTTTTTGGCCGCGCTGAACTCAACGGATCCGCATATTTATCAGGGTGATCCGCGATCGCTGTATCTGGCCGACGTCGCGTATCCGGGCGACATGCTGAGCAGAGTTTCTTTCTCGATCATTGGATCCATGTGTAATGTACAAGAGTTTGGTGAATTGGCATTTCGTAAAGATCTCCCTTCTGGTTCGTCTCTCGGCTATAACAGGATCTATCCGCCCGCATTAGGTGATTTTATTACACCGGCAGAGACCATCGGTGACGATTCTCTGTGCCTCGTCCCGAACGGCTCGATGCAGGAGCCGACGGAGTGGATGGGAGTCACTCGGCCGACACTCCACGGCCAGGTGGACATGGTGACCGGGTCTCCCCTCATCCGGCGGACCGATCTTGAACTGCCCTTCGGCGGCTCGACGTTCCGCCTGACCCGAACAAACGCAACAAATGACTCCGAGCTCACGAGGACCTCGGGGGGGTGGAATCGCCGCAACATGATGTGGGATTGGGGTGGCCTCGGCTGGATGGTCGGCGAGAACCCGCTTCTTCTGATCGATTCGCAGGTGCCTGATATCGTTGATGCGACCCAGCCTCCGACGACCTATCTCGTCCTCGATGCGCACCGGACGATCCCATTCCAGTTTATTGACGATACCGATGTTGACCAGGCGGCCGATGATGCGGGCGTCCAAAGCGGTATTTATGCGGCACCGCCGCGTTTCCGGGCACGCATGTCGCACAACGGCTGGTGGGCGAGGAACGCGATGCCCGGCGGCGAGCCTGGTTGGGCTCGGTATCCAACCGAGTTCACGGTCTCGCTCTACGAAGGTCGTGTGCGATACACGTTTGTGGCTGTGTGGGAGGACATGCCGACCAATCTGCACCATGAATCCGGCAATACAAACAACCCTATTATCGAGAGCACTGCCAACGCCAAAGGCTCCCGCCAGGACGA
>JBCDEF010000082.1:0-11656 GCA_039179915.1 Planctomycetota bacterium
CAGCAGCCGCTCGCCGATCTTGCGTTCGGTCGAGCGGCGGACGGCGGCCTTGCCCGGGTCCGGCTCGGGCATAGCCGGCGGCGTGATCGTCGGCCGGTACGCGGCGTCGGACATATCCATCGGCAGCAGGCCCATCAGCTGGCGGCTGGGGATGAACGCCCGCTCGATGATCGGCCGCACGAGTGAGGCGATCAGTGTGCGAGCCGTGATCCCGTGCGTGCGGCCGGTGACCTGCTGCGCAAACTTCGCGGCCGACATGTTGGTCTTGGAGTAATCGCCGGTGAGGACTTCATAGGGGTGCCCGTACATCATGCCCATGCGGACCAGCTGCATGCGAAGGAACGGCTCGAGCGCCTGCTGCGGGTAGTTGCTCGATCCGAAGATCACGTCTTCGCCTTCGGCCAGGTACGTCAGCCCGGCCGCGTCGGTCCGGTGCATCGGCTTGCCGTCGGGCCCGGTGACCAGGCCGAGCCGGCCGTCGTCGTCGCCGGCGGTGTCGTCGAGCTCGGCGCCGGCCAGCTCGCGGCGGACGAACTTTGCGTCGTCGGATTCCTTGATCACCGCCTGCACGACCGACTCGATGACTTGCCCTTGCTGCATCGCAGTGGTCGTCGCCAGCAGGATCCACGGACCGGGAGCGATCAGCCCGACCTCGGTCGCGTGCGGGTTGGGCAGGTAGACGAACCCGGCGTCGATGGTCGACGTGTCGGCGAAGTCGAGGTAGCTGCCCCCGAACTTCCACGGCGCGACGGTGATCGCCTCGACCGCGCCGTGCTCGCCGAGGGTCAGCCCGGCGATGTGTGTCTCGTCGTCGGACTGGCCCAGCTCGTTGACGAGCCGCCGGCCCTCGATCAGCTGCACCGATCCGGTCTGCGGCGTCACGTTGCCGCCGTCGCCGAGCCCGATGATCTGCGCGGCGAACCGGCCGTCGACGAACCAGGCGTCGATGGCCTGGCGGAGCAGGTGCGGCCCGTCGTGCAGGCCGGTGCAGTCGGCGGTCATCGGTCCCGAGGCGTGCCAGAACGCTTCCCATTCGCGGGCCAGGTCGCGGTCGAGGCCGGCGTCGCCGGTGTCCCAGGCGATCGCGGGCCCGTCGGGGCCGACGACGAGGTCCTGGGTGCGCTGCACGACGGCGGCGGCCTCGGGGTCGTTCTTGACCGCGTACGACGCCACGCCGCGGAGCCGATCGCGGAGCAGCCGGTCGAGCTCGTACTGGGTGTTGCGGCGGCCGTCGGGCGTGTCGCGGTAGACCGCGGCCCGCTCGAGCTGGCCGAAGCCCCGGCCGCGGCCGTAGCCGCTGGCGTACGCGCTCATCGGCGAGAGCCCCGTCGCCCGCGGCCGATGACCTGCGGCACACGGCGACCGCGGCCGCCGACGCGCTCGAGCCGCTCAACTTCTTTCATCATGCGGTCGTAGTACAGCCGAACCGGCGAGGCCAGCCGCTTAAACCCGTCGGCCTCGTAGTCGATGTCGATCTTCTCCGAGATCTCTTGCACGTGCAGACGCAGCCGCGCGAGACGATCAGCGCGCGACTTGATCGTCACCCAGTCGCTGTACGTCCACGCCATCGCCGTGCTCTCCTACTCGCTCGCCAGATCGCCGGTCAGCTCGCCGGCCAGTTCACCGCCGTCACGCAAACCCACGGATTCCAATCCGTGGGCTTTGTCATGCCCCTTGTCGTGCCCGTCGTCGCGATCAACATCTGGATCGACCTGCGCATCCGCACGTGCCGCGGCGTCGGCCGCAAGCGACCGGACCGAACCGGCCCGGATCAGCACGCCCGAGCGGACGTTGTCGATCTGCCGCTTGGCGGTCTGCAGCGGCCGCCGCAGAAACGCCGCGGCGGAACCGATCGCGTCCTGCGCGGCGTGCATGCGCCGGTCGGCCTCGGTGACGACCGCGGCCAGCTCGACGAGCGCGTGCGGGTCGGCCGCGGCCTCACCCGCCGCGGCCTCGACGATCGCCGACGCCTGCGCGTGCGCGGTCGATATGGCTTTCGCGTCCAGCTCGGCCGCCGCGATCGCGTCCTGCATCGCCGCGTTCAGTGCTCTGGCCGCCTCCGCAACCGCCGCCGCATGGTCCGCCGTGTGCTGTGCCGGGTTCTGTGTCGTCTTCGCTGTCCGCTTGCCCGCCATCGGTGTGCCGCTCCTACACGTTCCTGAACCGTTCCGCCCCGCGCGGCGACCGCTGCCGCGCGGCGATCTTTCCTGCCGCCCGCTCGCCGACCGTCTTTGTGCCGCCGGCCTTTGCCCTTTCGACGCCGGCCGGCGGCGACTCGACCAGGTCCGGCCGCCGCGTCAGCCTGCGCACATTGGTCACGTGCATCAATGCGACGCCGTAGCGCTCCGCGTCAAGCATGTGGTCCTGTCGCCCGCCGATCACGACGTACTCGGCCTTGCTGTTGCCTTTCTTGTCGGTCGTGGTCCGCATCTCAGCGGCGGTCAGCTCGCCAAAGTACTGCCCGGCCGAGACTCGCCTGGCGATCGGTGTCTCGCCGGTGTTGATCGTTTGGCAAACAGCGTCGTCCGTGCCGGCCTCCCAGCGCTCGGGATACACCCAGCCCGACGGGCCAGCTTGCTGCCGGTCTACTTCTTCCAAAACGGCGTCGGCGCCGTCACCAATTCCCATAGCCGACCGAACCCGCTGATAGACGTTTCCGGTGTAGTACGGTTTCGAGACCTTGAGGAGCTGCACACCTTCGTCTTGGAACAGCGTCTTGAGGTCTCTGTTCTTCTCATGTTGACGGCCGCGAAACGAACTGACAGATATCACGGTTTTTTGAATCGGTACATCTGCGTTGGAGACACCCTTGGCCGGCCTGGCGGTGCTGCCCCGCCCCGTTTTCTTTGTTTCGCGGTTCCACCGCAACGCCCATGCGTAGACCTCGTCGACGCGATTGCCGTCGCCGGAATCGATCACGGCACTACGAATCGGCATCGGCTGGGCTCGGTTGCCGTGTTCGTTTTGTTCCATCGGCAGCGTCAGCGTTCGCAGGGGGTCAAGCTCGCGAAGCTGTCCGCCCGCGGCGGTCTCGATTTCGCCCGCCCACACGAGCGCGCTGCGGCGGCCCCGCGGCGACCAGGCCCGGATCACGCACACCGCTCGGTCTTTCTGCAGGTCGGCAGAAAGGCAGAGCGCCGCGGCCCAGTGCGGGACGGTCCCGATCCGGTTGCGGCCGGGCACGGCGACGTCGCAGAGCCGGATCGCCCCGTACCGGTCGATCCGATCCCCAGGCTCGCGGTACGCCTCGCCGAACCAGTTGCCGGCGAGCTTGAGCGTGATCCGCCCGCCGGAGAGGATCCACTCGGCCGCGAAATCGCCGAAGGTTGTAAACGGCGAGTAGAGCGATCCCAGCCGGTAGGCGACCCGCGGGCCGAGTCCCTGGTCGCCCACGACCCGGACGCCCAGGCGTCCGTCTGTGTCCGGGTCACCGATCTCGTCGCGCATCGCGTCGTGCGTCTTCCACGCGAGGCCGAGGCCGCCCGGTCCTTCGGTGTCTTCCGCCGGCAGATCGCGGGTTTCGAGCACGGCGCCCGAGGATTCGATCAATTCGTGCCCGGCGGCCCAGACGCCCATCGCCAGCATCCACGGCTTGTCGCGTTCGGTGATCCGGCCGCCGTGCGGCTCGGCCCTGCAGGCGTGCCGCTCGCAGAGCATGTGCGCCGTCCTCCGGGCCGATTCGGGGTCGACGTCGCGGCCGCGGACGCCGTCCGGCCGGGGCCAGTGCAGGTTGGCGAATTTGAGTGTCTGGTACGCGCCGCAGCGCGGGCACGGCACGTGGTAGTGGTACTGCGTGCACGTGCTCATCTCGGCGTCGAGGCCGACGCCCTCGTGGCCGAGCGTGCTGGCGATCACCATGCACGTGTGCGCCGGGGGCAGGTTCTTGCCGCGGGCCCGGGCCTCGTTGGCCATCGAGTGGTCGAACTCGGCCGCGTCGTACTCGTCGATGAGGTAGGGGCCGATCGAGGGACCGCGGATCGCCGCGTCCGAGTTGCTCCCGTTCATGCTGAGGAAGTGGCCCGAGCGGAACATCTTGGCGAGCAGGCTGTTGGCCTCGCGCTCCGGCCGCAGCTCGCGGGCGGTGGCCCGGCAGGCCTCGAGCATCGGCGCGATCCGCCGCTTGCTCTCGCGCTCCATCCGGTCGGCGGTCGGCATCATGTAGCCGGCCGTGCGCCGCAGATGCCCGACGGTGTAGCAGAGCATGCCGCCGAGGCTGACGGTCTTGCCGGCCTGCGCGGCCCAGGGAAGCGCGATGAACTGGACCCGCGGGTCGTCCCACGCGTCGAGCACGGCGATGCAGTACGGCGTGCGGTTCAGGTCGATCGGCCCGGGCTCGACGTGGTCACCCCCGGGCAGGACGATGTTCCGCTGGACCCATTCGCTGACCCGCAGCCGCTCGGGCAGGGTCAGGACGCGGCGGACGACGTCGTCGGCCAGCCGCTCGGCGTTGTCGCGTGGCACGCCGTCGTAGAGCGACGGGCCCGCAAAGCCCGCGGATCCGCGGGCGTGTGTGCCGTTTTTCAAGCCGCGGCCTCTTCGCCGACCAGCCGCTCCCACAGCTCGGGGTCGCGTTCGGCCATCTCGCCGCGGGGGTCTGCCTTGATGACGGCGACGACACGGCGGACCCCGCGTTCGAGGGCCTCGCGCACCCGCGGCTCGGCCTCTGCGCCGAGATCGAGCTCGCGGACGATCTCGCCGGCGATCATCGAAGGGAACGACTCCAGCCGCGTGCGGACACCCGCGCAGACGGCCGAGAGCAACGCCTCGAACTGCTCGTGCGGGATGAGCCTGCCGAGGCGTTCATCGTTGGCGATGCGTTCCTTGCGGGCCCGCTCGGACGCGAGCTCGAGGTTGACCTCGTCGAGCTGCCGCTCGTAGTACGGCCTGGTGGTTGGTGGGGCGTGGTTGCCCAAGCCCACGGATCCCAATCCGTGGGCTTTCTCGGAAGATCCGAATCGGTGGGCGTTCTCGGAGGACCCGGATCCGCCGGCTTGTGCGTCTCTGAACCCCGCCTTTTTCCGTCCCGCCCGGACCCGCTTGCCCCCGTGCAGGCTCGACTTCTTGCCTTTGCGCCGCATCCAGGCCTCGGCGGCGGCGGGGTCGGTGATGCGGTAGTTCCGCCCGTCGCGGGCGGAACCGTCCATCCCCTGAATGCACCAGCGGCGGACGATCTCGGACGTGCACCCGTGCCTGGCGGCGAACTGGGTCGTGCTGAGGCTGACGTGGTCGTCTTGGGTCATGTGTGCGTCACGCCAAGCCCACGGATCTGTACCCGTGGACTTTCAGAGTCCGTGCTCGCGTGGCTCGTGCGATTCGTTCGCGATAACCAGGCAGCGTTCCGCGGCGGACGGGCCCGCTGCCGCGATCGATCGGAGCACCACGCCCGCATCGACACCCGACGCCCGGCAGGCCTCTTTGATGCGTGGCAAGGCGCGGCGTGGCATCCGCGAAGCGGTCGCGGCGTCGTAACCGGTGGCCTGGGCGACGCGGCGGACCGAAATCCGAGCGTCGATCGCGGGCGGCAGCAGCAGCAGCACCGCGGCCGCGCGGGCGTTGCTGAGGCCGTGATCGGCGGTCGCCATGACCGCGGCGGCGGCCCCGAAGGCGGGCGAGGCGATCACGGCGGCGACCCGTGGTTCGGCATCGGCGGGTGTTTCGAGCGTGTCATCATCGAGGTTGCAGAACACCGGCGAGGGGTCGGCCCAGACCGCGGCCCGGCAGGCGAGATCGAGCGAAGCCGCGAACGCATCGCGACGATCCTGCATGCTGGACCGGGCAACCCCGGCCCGGCGGGCGGCTCCGGCTTCGGATTCGTACCGGTCGTGCCGGTGGTCGAAGCTGGCGACGACGGACCGGACGGCGTCGGGGTCGTTGCCGGCCCAGAGCCGGACGAGCAGCGTGCTGGCCCGTGTCGCGATCCCTGCGTACATCGGTGGCCCTCTATATACTTGTGCGGTTCTGCCGGCCGCGTGCAGCGCGGCCGGCCTCGCGTCGGCCGAACACCGCCTCGATGGCCGGGTTGATGGTCTCGTCGGCCCAGCGGCGAACGCTGACGTCATCTTCCCAGATCGGGGCATTGCCGTTCTGCTGCGTCCGGACCTGGTTCCAGACCGCGATGCTGTGCCCGGGCCGGCCGTCGTTCTCAAGCCTCTCGCGAAGGGCGATCAGGTAGGCGATCAGGGATCGCCTGGAGAGCTCCCGGCCCTTGCCGGGCCCGTCGTTGAGAGTGTCGGGCCGGACCAGGACACGTACGGGCTTGTCGGCCTGGCGGCCGAGCGTCAGGGCGCGGGTCAGGTGCGGGTCGTTGATGACGCGCTTGGCGATGCGGATCTCGTCGTTCGGATCGATCGAGGGCCCCATGTAGAGCACCGCGTTGAGGCATGGCGCGCAGGCGAAGTGGACCTGGTCTCGGAGCCAGGCGAGGTAGCCGTCGTGCGTGTCGAAGCCGTGGCGGTGGTCGTCGTTGCGGTCGGGATAAGGGCAGAGGTACCACGACCAGTCCCGGAGCCACAACTCGGCGGCGTTGGCGATCGCGTCGAACCACATGGCAAGGCGTGCCGATTCGTGCGGCCACCGGTGTTCGCAGTCGAGCAGGACCGGCATGTCCGTGCCGAGCAGGCCCCACTCGCGCAGTCGGTCCTCGAAAATCTCGGTCGCTTCTTCGGTGTGCATCCGGGCGAGATGGGAATTGACGGGCTCGCCGATCGTGTTTCCGGCGATCCACCGTCCGGGGACGGTAAGTCCGTCGTCGAGCGTTCGGACGGGCGATCCGGGATTGGCCCCGTCGGTCATCATGTCGATGATGGTAATGTCGTTCATAACGCCCGCCGCCAGGTGTCCCGGTGCGGCGGTCAATGGGGAGACCGGCCCATGCGGCCCCGGACATGTCGCCGGGATTTCGCCCGCCCGGCACGGGGACCGAGCGGCTAAGCCCGGCGTGGTGTCAGTCCCAAAATCTTATGGTGATCATTGGTTTTGACGTTCGATTCCCAAACGGCTTTGGCTTTCAATCCCGCCCCTGCGATGGCGGCAGCTTCCGAACCGCCCATCGGCTCGCCACAACGCGCTCGCCGTCTGCAAACTCGACCAGCACGCTGTTGAGGCTTCCGTATGCGATGACACGGCACGGGCTGGCATACCGATCGGGCCGCGTCTTTTTCACTCTCCACCAGTGCGTCATGGCCTCTCCTGCGATGGCGGCTGGCCGTTTGCCCGCAGCGTGCTTCCGCAATACCGGCAGACGCACACGGTTCTGTGGCACGTGCAGTAGTCCGGATCATCGCCGTACACAGCGCCGGCCATGCATCCCGGGATGAACGCTCGCCCGCCGGGCGATTTCGGATCATTGATCCAGTGGCACGGCTTGCCGGCCGGCCGGATTCGTTCAACGTACGAGTTCGACATGATCAGGTGTTATCGTTGCTGGCCGATAATGCGGCCGTTTCGAGTTCGTCGTGCGTGGTCAAAAACGACCGCGCGTTCTCAATCGCCGTGCCCAAGTCCTCGTGCGACATCTCGTCACGGGGCCTGCCGTCAGGCATCGTGTACTCGTCGAGCGTGTCGGCGGCCTGTGCCTGATCAAACGCGATGTTGCGGAGCCGACCGTTCTCTTCCCTTAACCTCTCCACCTCCGCCCCAACGCGGGCGACACGACTCGCTTCCTCGTCCACTTCCTGGGCGAACGCATAGATGTCGCCGGTTGTGTACGCCTCGCTGCACCCGCCGGCGGATTTGTCCAGCTTGTCCAGCATGTCCGTCGCTGCTCGTCTCAGCACACGGGAGAGGTTCTGTGCGTCAGACATCGGAGGCCTCCTGATCGAGCGTGGCGGCGTTAGCGGGCGCTGCTCCGAAGTTGTCCCAGATGAAAGACAGACACGCCTGCAACTGCTCGGGCGTCATCGACTCTGCGGTGGGCGACGCCGTCCCGTCAACGGCGGACGCTCGGATGTCCGCCTGCTCGATATCGAAGCACAAGCATCTCGATTCACGGTCGAGACGGCTTAGCGTGTCGGCGTACTTCTTCAACCTCTCCACCTCCGCCTCGTGTGCGGCGAGGGCGGCGGCTGCTTCCTCGATAGCGTCGCACATCTGCTCAACCATCCCGAACGGCAGCGTGTCCCTCAGCCCGTCTTCGTCCGACATCTCGCCCATGCGGGCCTGGCCAGAGATGTGGGCTAGCTTCTTGATCAACGGGGAGGGGTTCTGGTCTGTCATGGCGTGGCCTCCTCTTTGGTGTCCATTCCACGGAGCAGGCCCTTGCAGAAGCCGTGGTAGCCGACAAGTTCGTGCGTCAGTTGAAAGATGGTGTTGGCCGATTCGGTGTCGCCGGCATCGACGCATTTTTTGTACGCTTCTCGGGATTTGACTGAGAGTACGTAGCAATCAGAATCAGAAAGCATCGGTGTTCTCCTCTGCGAGCACGGCGGCGAATTGGGCGGAGGGCCAGTTATTGTGCCCGGTATCAACAGCGACGTTCGTCACCGCAGACTTCATGCTGTACCGATCGGTGTACGTTTCCCACACAGCAGCTTTGTGGTGACATCGTGCCAGCCGTTCGGCACACAACGCTGCGGCGGCGAGGATGTGACAGCAGTCGGCTTCGTCGAGCGTTGCAACTCGCATATCGCCGATGTAGTAGTGCCAACCCCGAAGAATGACATCGTCGGCTGTTAGTGTCGATAGCAAGAACCGCCAACCCGGCACGACGAGCTCCGGGTGCTTAGGCCAGAGTTCGTTGACGACGCGAGCGAAGAGGGTGCGGGCTTGGTCGGTGATAATCACCCGCACCCCTTCGCCATCTCCAGGTTTGATCGCTTCAATCCCTCGCACGGGCCGCCCTTCCCTCTGCATCTAGATTCCGTTGATAAGTGCAGACAATCGTCATCGGGTCCGCAATCTCCACGGTGCCGTGCGGCCTGCTGTGACCGGGCTCGTGCACGATGGCGTTCACCGATGCGAAGACCACGGCCGGGCCATGCAGATCCGCCTCGTCTTGTCCCCAGCCTGAAGGCCGGAACAAGCGGACACCATCGAACGAGCGGAGCCGGTGGTGTGAACCCGGGTTTCCGTCGAACGGGACAAGCTGACGGTCCCGATCTGACGGCTCGATGACCTCAACATACCCATCCGGCACAGCAGAGACGACCTCGATAATCAAGTCGCCTTGGTGGACAACATCGCCTATCGAGTGGGCGGCCGTCAGCGTGTACGGCAGCCCTGGCGTAACGGCCTCGGCGTGTGCAGCGAGCTTGCCTGCAACGTCTTGGATTGTGGTGGTGCTGCTGTTCATGTTTATTCTCCCTGATTGCGCTGCTTGCGCATCCATATTACGTGCGAGCGACGGTACGATCCGCCTTGCCGCTGCTAAGCCAGTTCGACGCATCCCGGCATGTATTTATGTCTTCCGGAACGCCAAGGGGCGGGCAGACACGGCCGCTTGGGCATGTCGGCCACAGATACATTCTTCCGCTCTGATCGCGAAGCAAAGCTTCATGCGTATTTGTAATTGGCTCGGAACGCTCGTCAACCACGACGGCACCGGTCTCGGTCAGATACCGGCCCGCTCCATACCTCTCAATTCTAATCGAACGAATGTCGTTGTTTGTTTCGCTTCGAATTTGATCGATCGTTTGTGTTTGTGGGCGAAGAACGATTTGCTCGTCCACCCGAACACCGTCGATGCACCAGATCGACCAGCCATCTCGGTATCGGACAGCCGGACCAGAATCGTTGTGCAACACGCCAAGTTTCCAGCAGACCGAATCGGGAAACCTAGAAACAAATGTTATGGATTTTAGAAGCAAAAGTGCGTGCACGCACTTGCAAAACAAAATACACCTGTTGTAGACGTTCTTGTCAAACACGACACCGAGGGTTTTACCGCCTTCAAGCCATCCCGAAATCGATTGGCACCAATGGCTCCAATAAAGCTGGCCCCTGAGCTGGTCCCAGAGCTGGCCCCTGAGCTGGTCCCTGAGCTGGTCCCCGAGCTGGCCCCCGAGCTGGTCCCTGAGCTGGTCCCTGAGCTGGTCCCCGAGCTGGTCCCCGAGCTGGCCCCAGAGCTGGCCCCCGAGCTGGCCCCAGAGCTGGCCCCAGAGCTGGCCCCCGAGCTGGCCCCTGAGCTGGTCCCTGAGCTGGCCCCAGAGCTGGTCCCTGAGCTGGCCCCTGAGCTGGTCCCTGAGCTGGTCCCCGAGCTGGTCCCTAAAGATCAACACGGAAGCCATCAAACAAGATAAGGGGCTATCCAAAATGGCTACGTTTTCGTTTAGGCCAACCTGACGCGCAATCGGTGCCAAGGCCGACTGGATTTGATGGTCGGTTAAATCAGCGGTTTGCCTGTCAATCCACCACTGGTGTATCCGATCGATTTCCGCAGACTGTTGTGGGGTTGCGGTTGTAATGATCTTGCTCATCACTCACCTTTCTTCGCAGCTTCGGCGGCGGCCCGGGTAGGGACCAACCTGCAAATCTCGTTAAACGCGCACGCTTTCACTTCGTTGCGCCGCATCGTCTCCGACACCCGAACGCCATCAACTCGCTTCGACCAGCGATCTTTGGTGTTTTGAAGAACTTCGACGAACGACTCCAGTTCGGCGATGCGGGCGGCTTGGGCGTCGATGGCGCCACGAAGATCGAGCAACCGATTTACATGCTCGTCCTGAGCCGTGCTCGCAAAGTGCGACGCTAAGAAGTGCAGGAACTGCACATTGGTCATGTCTGCGACCGGATGGTGTGTCCCCGGCGTCTTGCGCACAGGGGAGGGGCTCTGTTCTCTCATCGCCCCGCCTCCGCAGCGAACCATCCGTAGATCGCCCGCGCCGTCAACCGCTCGTCCCACGCACCGCGGCGCTGAGACCGCAGCGCCGCGTAGAACGCGTCCCGGTCCGTCAGCCCGATCGACCGGGCGTACGTGTCGATGTCCGATTCGCTGCCGGCGGCGTCGATCGCCGAGCCGGCCGGGTCGAACTCGTTGATGAACGCAGGCACGGACAGCCCGCGGCTTCCCAACTCGAACGCCCGGGAGCCGGAGCCACCGTACACGTTGCCGAGCCCGAAGCGAAGGCCCCCGACTCGGTCGTGCCGTAGGAACCCGACCCGCGAACCCGGCCCGGCCACAAACGTGTTGCCATCGAGCAACACGTCTTGCGCAAGGTCCGGGTTGATGAACAACGCGTCTCCGTAGCCGCGGACCACGTTGTTCCGGACGACCGTGCCCCGCACGAAGTCGTCGGAGCGGCCCGAGACCGAGAACCCCCAGCCGCGGCCGGGCACGTCGCTGTTGGCGACGATGTTGCCCTCGACGGTGACCTGGAGGACGTCCTGGATGTGGATGCCCCAGCCGCGGGGCTGATCGGGTCGCAGGTCGACGCCATTGAGGATCACGTTGTTACGTACGCTGTCGGTCGGCCGGGCCTCGGTCTGCCGGGCGTTGGCGAACAGCAGCGACATCGGGTTCTCGATGAACACATTGTTGTCTGCGATGCCGCCCGGGCGGAGCTGCACGCCGTGCGAGCTGGCCCGCATGGAGATGTTGCCGCGGAAGACCACGTCGTTGCACGAACGCTGGATGTAGACGTTGTGGGCGAAGATCGTCGCGTCGGACCGGCCGATGCGGTGGTCCCAGCCGTTGCGGTCGAAGATGTTCTCTTCGATCAGC
>JBCDEF010000083.1:0-11608 GCA_039179915.1 Planctomycetota bacterium
CTCGGCCTTGGCGGGCTCGGCCTGGCGGAAAGTCTCGGCCGCCAGCGGCCGGTTCGTGACCAGGTCGCCGGTCGCTGCGAACATGCTCGAGAGCTCGCGGAGTCGGCGGCGGTCGGCCTCGAACTCTGGGTAGTTCGCGGCCGACCGCCGCCGACTCCGCGAGCTCTCGAGCATGTTCGCAGCGACCGGCGACCTGGTCACGAACCGGCCGCTGGCGGCCGAGACTTTCCGCCAGGCCGAGCCCGCCAAGGCCGAGTGCCTCCGCATCGCTCGGGCCTACGCGCGGCTCATGCAGCAGCAGACCGACCAGGGCCAAACGATCGAGGCGATCGGCAACGGGTTTCTCCGGAACCACGCCGAGTTCATCGCCGCTGCCGAAGCCGAAGCCGCCGCTCTGCCCGCGAGCATCCGCGAAGACCTCGCCCAGGCCCGGCGGTACGCCGGCGATGCGGTCGCCCAGCAGAAACCGGCCTGGTTCAACGGCGGGATCCCGCAGACGATGGGCTTCGCCCGCGACAAGCAGGCGCTGCTGGCCGCGATCGACCCGTCCGCGGGCGCCGCGCTCGGCGCCGAACTGGCCGCCACCGAGCAAGCCCTTGCCGAGCAGGCCGGCGCTCTTCGCGAGCTGATCATCCGCGAGAACCGCATGCCCGACGACCGCTTCGAGGGCCAGGACCGCGAGGCCGCGATCGCGGCCGCCCGCAGCGGCTGGGCTGTCCAGCAGCCCGGCTTCGAGTTGCTCGCCGTCCGCATCCCGTCGGAGCAGTGGGCCCGCGAGACCCGCTGGACGTTCTCCAACGGCACATGGACCTTCTCCGATCGCTCGCGGCTTCAGGTCCGACTGATCGTCGCCGATCCGGAGAACCCGGCGTTGGCCATCGACCGCCCGATCAATGTGTTCAAGGATCACCAGCGGGGCGAGGCGATGATCGGCGTGCCGCTGTGGGGCGCCGACGAGACGGTCCGGCCGTCGAGCTGCCTGCTGCGCGAGCACGTCGGCTCGCCGCTGGGCGGATCATGAACGACAACGCCGCACGCGGGCCGGTGGTCCGGCGCGTGCGGCGTGACGTTGTTCACCATCTCGGGATGTCGGGCGATCAGCCCCCGCCTGTGAGGTCGTCGACCCCGTCGGCCGCGTCATCGGCCGCGTCCTCGATCGCCTCGCCGGCGTCATCGAGGGCATCGCCGGCCTGGTCCAACAGGTCGTCGCCGGTGTCGGCCGCATCGTCGGCCGCGTCCTGCAACGCGTCGCCGGCGTCCTCGGCCGCTTCCGGTACGGACTCGTCCTGCTCGCAACCAACGGTCAGGCCGCACACGGCCAGCAACGCGATCACGCCGACGCCGGCCTGTCGCTTGAACATGTCTGTGGTCATCGGTGTCCCCTTCGCTTCGATGCTGCACTGTCGGCCGCTCGCCCGCACGGGCCCGCCGCCTGTTCCAATTCCCATTCTAGACGCAGCCCAGGCCCCAACTCGGACACGGCCCGCGTGCGGCCCCGTCGTCGTTTCCGATCGTCGTTTCCGGTCATCGGCCCCGGTCGCGGTTGGTCCAGGTCCCGCCGTAGCCGTAGCCCGGGGCGGCCTTGGCCGCGGGCCAGCACGCGTCGCAGACCAGCCGCCACGCGGCGTCCCGGGTTCGGACCCGGTACAGGCGCGTCGCGGGCCGGCCGCACACGGCGCACGGCCGGTGCGTCTTCGATTTGGTCGCCCGCTTCATGCCAGGGTGTTCGCCGCCGCGGGGTGTTCCGGATGCCCGGCTGACTGCCCGCCATGCCAGCTATGCCCACCCTGTACTCCCTGCGGCTTAGCCGTCGCCGGTGGGTTCGCCCTGTTCCGCCCGCGGGACGATCCGGAGGACGCGGTTCGTCGCGACGAACGAGCGGCCGCCCGCCGCGCTGCCGCCGCGGCGGCCCGACATCGCGTCGTCGAACAGCCGGTCCATCAGGCCGCCGGTCTCGCCCGCTCCGCGGGTCGCCCGGCGTTCGGTAGCCCGGGCCCCTTCGGGCTTGAGCAGCGTGTTCAGATCGATCCTCGACTCGGTCGCCACGATCTTCAGCCGCACCGTGGTTGTACGATCGCCCTCGGCCGCGGCGGGGGTCTGTATCACGAATTTGAGTGGTGTGCCAGGATGTTGGGCTGCTCGCTGATCGCCGAACTTGAACGGCGCGCCGTTCTCAGCGAAGGCGAGGCTGAGATAACGGAGCGATTCGCCGCGGGCATCGATCATCAGGCTGACCGTGGAGCGTTCGGGGAGGTCGGCGTCGGACAGCGGCGAGCCGGGGATCCGCTCGCCCTCGGCGGTCTCGAACCAGACATCGATCTGGTCTTCCCGGCCGACCATCGCCCACAGCCGCTGCCCGCGGACATACGCGTCGAGTTCCGAGCGGATGATCTCGGCGAGCACCTGCTGGTCCTGGGTCGGATCGGCTCGGCGCAGGATCGCGTTCGTCGGCGTCTGCTCGCGCTGCGGCGCGAGCCCGCCGGTGCGGGCGAGCACGAACCCGCCGCCCTCGACCGGTTCGCACACAAACGCCGCGGATCGCTCGTCGTCCAAGAACCGCACGCCCTCCGGCGGCTCGGCCCGCAGCGCCGCGAGCACGCCCTCGCCCAGCCCGGGCGCCAGGTGCACCGCCAGCGGGTCCACCGCGGGCGCGGCGGGCACCAGGAGCGTCGCGACCGCCCCGCCCGAACGTGCGGCGTGCGCGAGGCTCGCCGGCACCGTCGCGTGCGACGAGAACGGGCCCGCTTCTGAAACAACCGCCTCCGCCGCCGGCGGCCCGCCGCGGGCCAGCGCGTCGTACGACTCAAAGAGCCCCACCGTTGCGCCGACGCCGAAGCCGGCGACCTCGCCGCGGTCGAGCCGCAGCATGGTGTCGTTGTTCTGGTCGATGGCGGCGCGTGCGTGCGGCACGGGCAGCTCGCCGCCGAACGCCAGCTCGTCGGCGAGCCCGAGCCGCGCGGTCGCCGGGTGCAGCGTCGGGTGCTGGATCGTCTGCGGGAAACGGGCGCTGAACCGCCGGGCGACCGCGGCGTGCAGGTCGCGGTACGTCGCGCCCGCGGGCAGCAGCGAGAGCGATTCGGCCAGCGCGATCGAGAACCGGCCCCAGTCGCGGCCGTCCGCGTCGGTCATGATGTAGGCCAGCTCCGCGTCGCGGGCGGCCGCGAGCATCACGAACCGCTCGCTCGCAACGCCGTCGATCCCGTCGAACACCATGCCCGCCGCGACCCCGCCGCCGTCGGTCCGTTCGGGTGTTTCCAGCCCGGGCAGCAGCGGCTCGCGGGGGCCGCGCGGCGGACGCTCGCGTGCCACGCTCAGCGTCCGCGTGTCGTCGCCGCGGAACGTCGTCTCGCTGTGGCAGGACTCAACGATCATCACGACCTCGGCCCCCAGCCGCTCGGCCGCGAACCGGAACGCCGCGATGTCATCGTCACGGACGTCGGCTGTTCCCGCGTCCAGGCTGCTGTGCACAGTGACCCAGGTCTCGTCGACGCCGTCCGCTTCGTCGCCGTCCTGATCGCGCACCTGCGAGCCGTGCCCGGTGTACATGACCACCAGCGTGACCTCTCGGCCGTCCGCCGCCGCGCCCGCCGCCCGGTCCAGCAGCGTACGGAAGCCGGCGGCGATGCCTTCGCGCGTCGCCCGCTCGTCCATCACCGGCTCGAGCCACTCGATCCCGAACGACTCGGCCAGCATCGGTAGCAGCACGTCCCGGTTGGTCTCGTGCACCGTCACATCCGCGACCTGCGAGTCCGTGTAGGCACCGATGCCGATGTACAGCCCGATAACCTCGCGATCCGCGGCCGCGGCCGGTGCGACAGCCAGCAGCCAGACGAGCGCCAAGGCCGGCATGCAGACCGGCACCCAGACGGGCGTCCGTCTCATCGCCCGCCGCCGGATGCAAAGAAGTCGCGGATCGTCATCTCGCCGTGCACGCCCTCGATCTGCGGCACCTGGATCACGTTCGGGTACAGGATGCGGTGCTGCTCGAAATCGCGCTGGACGATCTCCGCGAGTTGGTTGAACGTGATGCCCGTCCCGTTCCGGTGGATCGCCCGGAGCAGGTAGTGGGTGAACACGCTCGGCCGGCCGCCGGCGCCGGCCATCGCGACCTGGTCCGCCGCCGACGCCGAGATCACCAGGTGGTCCGTCGGCCGCTCGGCCTCGGCGGCCACGTAGAAGTCCTTCGGCGCCTCGAAGTACGCCTGTGCGTCCTCGCTCTTGAGGTCGATCCACTTGAACCGCGAGCCAAGCGTGCCCGTGCCCGAGTGGCACGCGTCGAGCACCGCCAGCCGCCGGCCGGCGGGGAGTTCGCCGATCAGGGCGCCGAGTTCGTCGTCGATCAGCCGCGACCCGAATCGCCCTTCGCCCCAGACGATCAGAGCCTCGTCGCGTCCGTCGGGCTCGTTGTCCCGCCGCGCGACGTTGCCGGGCTCCTGGCCCCCGTGCCCGGAGAAGTAGAAGAACGCCGCGCCCTTCGGTCCGGCCTGGCCCAGGTGCCGCCGGATCGCTTCGACGACGTGCTCGCGCGTCGCCTCTTCATCGCGCAGCACGACGATGTTCGCCGCGGGCACCCCCAGCAGCCCCCCGCTGAGCCGGGCCATGTGGTTCACATCGGTGATGCAGCTGCTCAGGTCGTTGTTCTCGCCCGGGTAATCGTCGATGCCGACGAGCAGCACGTAGGTCTCGTCCGGGTTCCCGCCGCCGGGGTAGCGCGCTTCCCAGTTCTGGCTCGGCATCGCCGTCTCGCTCGCCGCGGCCCGGTCGATGCGGACACGGAACGCGCCGGTCTCGCCAGGTGAGAACGAGGTGACCATCGCCGCGTACGGCCCGTCGTAGGGCAGCCGCAGCCGCACGCCGCTGTCGGTCGTGCCGCGGGAGATGTCGTCGTTGCTCGCCAGCACGTCCATCTCGTCGTCGAAGACCGCCGCCACACCCAGCACCGTGTCGAACGCCGCGGATTCCACCCGGACCTCGACCGTTTCACCGCGCCGGCCCTGGAAGACCACCGGCTGCATGTACGCCCCGCTGGTCAGCCGCGCCGACCGGTCGGCCCGCAGCTGGCCCTCGAACACATCGGTGCTGTTGATCGCCAGCGCTGTGCCGAGCCTCGGGGCCTCGCGGGCGGGCGTGTTCTCGATCACCACGCTGATCTCGTAGCTGCCAAGGTCCGTGGCTGTCGCGCCGTTGGCCACGACGATGAACCGGCCCGTTCGCTCCGCGGTGTGCGTGATCCGCGCGGCGGTCCCGCCGCCGCCGTTGTTGTCCTCGCCCACCCGCTGCAGGCCGTCGCCCGTGGCGTCGTGCAGCATCAGGTACGGGTCCATCGTGCGCGACCGCATCGTCAGCGTGACGGTCTGCCCCGCTTCCAGCGGCAGGTTGTAGAGGTCATAGGCCGACCCATCGTCCAGCCGCTCGTCGCTGGCCGCCAGCGTGCCGCGGATCGTCCGCTCAGCTTCTTCGACGCCGAGGGCCGACTTCGCCGCCGCCAGCTTCTCGGCCTCGCCGCCGAGGTCCGCGGCCGGCTTGGAATCCTGCGCCGCGGCCGAACCCGCGATCAATATCCCCGCGGCCGCGGTGCCCGCGGCCAAGATCGCTGCTCGAATCGTGCTGCATCGGTCCATCGCTGACTCCCCGTGCTCTGCGGCCCGTGCCGTGGCCATCTCCGCCGGCCGGTCATCCGCCGGCCGACATCATGTTCAGACTCGCCGCACGCTCGATCGTTCGCGCAGCCACCCAGAATGTATCGAACCCCCCGGCCCGGCCGTCCTGCGGCCGCGGCCCTTGCGGAGCCTACCGCAACGCGGTACGGTGACCGCGGTGGGAGTTCTAAATTTTTGCGTTGTTCTACCGAAGCCCGGGAGCCCGAGGGGGGTCGGATGCTGGTCTCGCACAGGATTGGGGCCGCGATCGTCGCGATCGCGGCGGTGTGGATCGGAGCGGTCGTCGCCGCTGGGTCTGCGGCGGCACAGGCAACTCAGCCCGCTCGGGTCGTGCCGGCCGATGGCTCGCCGCTGATCGAGAGGCTCGACCTTGCCGCGCAGCCCAAGCGGTTCTTCACGACCCGTGTGACATTCGAGCCGGGGCACTACGTTCTGTGGGTCGGCGCACCGCGGACGGAAGTCAGTCTCGCCAGCGACGACCGCCGCTCGGTCCGGTTCGGCAAGGCCCGTGCCGGCTCGGGCGGGAGGCTGGTCGCCTTCAGCCCGACCCAGCGGCAAACGCTCGGTCTGACCGCGCGGGCCTTCCCGCTCCGGCACATGGGCCTCGAGGTCCTCGAGCTGCGGATCGTCCGGGTCGACGAGCTCGCCGCGGGCTTCGCCAGCTGGGAGGCCGTTGCCGCCGCCCGCCGGACCGCCCAGAGCCTGCACAACGAGGGCAAGACCCGGCCGGCGCGGACCATGCTCGACCGTCTCTCCACGATGGTCACCGCCTGGGTCGGCCCGGAGCACCCGATCGCGCTCGAGATCGCCGCCGACTGCGCTCTTTATGAGACGCGCATCGCCCGCATGCTCCACCGCGAGGATGAGCGCCTCGCCCGCAGCCGCGTCGCCGCCGACCGTCTCCGCGAGGTGCTCCGCGATCAGCGTGCCAGCCCGTGGCTGCTCGCGCCCGCCCGGGCGATGTCCGTCGCGACCACCGCGGACACGCTCGCCGATGCGCTCGCCGACATGGGCGATCACCGGGCCGCGATCGATCTCCGCCGGGCGATGCTCGCGGAGATCGAGATCCCCGAACGCCGCCTCCAGCACGCGACCGGGCTGGCGCGAGATCTGATGGCCGCCGCCATGAGCGAGGGCTCGTCCGATGACGACCTGCGAGATTCGTTCTTCGAGGGCCTCCGGTTGATCGACGCCGAGTACGACCGGTTCTCGTCGGACCAGATCGTCGGCTACGGCGAGCCTGCCGAACCGGGGGCTGTCGGTGTGGGTTGGATCGCCGGCGCGCACCGACAGCTCGCGGTATCCGCGATGCAGGTCGGCGAAGACGTGGCCGCCCTCGGGAGCGTCAGAATCATCCTGGATGATCTGCTCCCTGATGACGCCGCGACCGATCTGCCGTGGACCGCCCGCGAGATCCAGATCGATGCGCTCGATGTGCTGGCGGTGATCGAACAGCACATGGGCGAGCCCGAACGCGCCCGGGCCGCGCTCGATCGCTCGCTGGCGATCCGCGACCAGCTCCGCACGCGGTCGGAAGCCTCGATCGTTCGCCGCGCCGCGCGCGCCGACCAGCTCGGTCTGGGCGAGGCGGGCGCCCGGCTCGCGATGATCTGCATCGAGCTGGGCGACCACATCGGTGCGCTCGACGCGATCGAGCGCAGCCGGTACCGCGGCTACATGGATCTGCTCGGATTCGACCCGGGCAACCATTCGCTCCGCCAAAGCGGCACGCAGACCGGCGGGGCCGAGCTGCATGCGCTGATCGTCGACAGGATCGCCGGGGGCGAGCGGCGCATCGCCGACCTTGCCGCGGAGCTCGAGAACGCAACAGAGGACCGATGGCCCGGGCTGTTCGAGGCGTACGAGTCCGAGCGAACCGACCTGGAGATCAACCGCGACGCACTGGCAACGATCATCGGCGAGTCGCTCAAGAACGTCGGGCCGCGATCGGCCGCGGACATCGCCGCGGCCCTCGGCCCCGACGAGGCCCTGCTGGTCTACGCCTGGAGCCGGCTCGGGCTCGGCGTGGTCGCCGTTACCGCCGACGGCACGGCCGGCGAGCGCGTCGCCGGCCCGGCCGGGCTCGAACAGATCGTCCTGCTCTGCACCGATGTCGAAGAGTTCGCGTTGGGACCGAGCGACGACCCGTCGCTCGCGCTCGGGCAGCTCGAAAAGCTCGGCGGCCTGCTGCTGCCCGGCTCGGTCCGGGAGCTCGTCGCCGACCGCACCCGCCTGGTCGTCGTACCCGCCGGCCCGCTGAGCACGCTGCCGATCCAGGCCGTGCTGGGCTCGGCCCTCGACGCCCAGGTCGTCGCCGCTCCGACCGCCTCGATGCACCTCGGCCTCCGCGAGCGTCCGGGCGGGCTCGCCGCCGCCGGATCGGGCTCGGCCGTCATCCTCGGAAGGCCGACCTACCCCGCGGGCAGAGACGCGCCCACCGATGCGCTGGCCCATCTGAGCGGAGGAGCATCGGCCCTCGATGTCACTGCGCTGCTGCGGAAACCGGTTTCCGACCTGTTCAATACCGAGCCCGAGGCCCGAGCCGTCGACACGTTCTACCAAGCCGGCGGCTGGACCACCGAGCTGCTGCTGGACAACCACGCCACGCCACAGAGGCTGCGATCGGCCGTCGAGCGGCACCGGCCGCTGGTGCTCCACGTCGCGACCCACGGCCTGACCGGCTCCGCCGACCGGCCGATGGACGCCGCCCTGCTCCTCGCCGCCGCCGACACCCACCGGTCCTTCCGCGAGAGCTGCCTGACGCTCGAACAGCTCTTCAACAGCTGGTACGGCCTGCTCGACGGCTGCGAGCTCGTGGTGCTCTCGGCCTGCGAGACCGGCCGCGGCGAGCAGGTCGGCAGCGGCGAGCTGTCGCTGGCCTGGGGCTTTTTCTACGCCGGCTCGCGCACGGTCGTCGCCTCGCTCTGGGAAGTCGATGACGCGGCGACCGCGCTGCTGATGCGTCGCTTCCACGAGAACCGCACCGGCGCGTTCGACGCCGAGCGGTCCATCCACCGCCGGGCCTACCGCCCGGGCGAGCCGATGCCCGTCGCCGCCGCGCTCTCCGAGGCTAAGTCGTGGCTCCGAAACCAGCCCCGCGACCCAGACGCGGCCGGGCACGGCAACGTCCCGAACGCCGGCTCGGACTCCGGCTTCCGCTTCGTGCAGACCACCGCCGCCGACGGCACCTACGCCCACCCCTTCTACTGGTCGGGATGGGTGACGATCGGTGCCGGCGACTAAGCTCGACTGACTTTCAGGACCACACAGCCGAAACCGCAGCGAATCTCGAGGGGAACCGCGTGAAACTCACCGATCGCACCGTGTCGCGCCGCACGAGCCACTCTCTTGTTGCCGCAGGCCTGCTACTGGCCGCCCCGGGCCTCGGCGGCTGCAACATTCCAAAGATGAACCCGATCAGCCTCCCGGAGTTCTCCATGGGCGGCAACACGCCGCAGATGCTCGACCTGTTCCTCGGCCTCAGCGCAAGCCAATCCATCGGGATGACCGACAGCAACCGCACGCTGGTCCTGGCCAATGTCCTCGGCGGCGCCGCGGGCCAGCAGCTCGCCGCCCTGCTCACCCGCGAGATGCAGGCCGCCGAGCGGGCCCAGGCACAGGCGAAGGCAAAGCAGGCCGCCGAGAACACCGACCCCGAGCTGCTCGACGCCGCCCGCGAGAGTGAGACCGACCTGCTCGTGCCCTACGGCGAAGAGGTCCGCGAAGACGGCACCGTCATCATCCTCTACGCCAGGGCCGACGCCGACGGCAACCTTATCAGCGATGAAACGATCGAGGTCACCGAAGAAGAGGTCGAGCAGACCATCGCGGCACAGCAAGAGAGCAAGCAGGTCACCGAGCTGGAAGACAACAGCAGGGTGCTGATGCTCGCGCCGACCGATGACGACGACGAGGTGTCCTAACCAGCCGCATCGCTCGCGGCCGTCCCCTGCATGTCGCGGCCGGCGATGCCGAAGCGCGGCGAGTTGAATCGGCCGTACACCCACGGTACGTCCTCGCGACGCTCAGAGTCCGAAGGCTCCGCCGAGCCAACGCCCCGCGCCGAGCCGTCCATGAACGCGACCGCGCCCCGGCCGGTGGTTCCATTGACCCCGAGCGTGTGCCCGTCGCCCAGGGGGTGCACCGGGTCCCACGCGTGGTAGATCTGAAGCTCGTAGACCATGACCTTGTCCGAGGTGTACCGCGCGTCGGTGTGACGCCGGAGCTTGCCCGGGTACCGGCCGGTCCAGGTCGCGTCGGGAACTGCGGGGTTGTACAACCCGGCGGCCGTGTACCCCGAAGCGGTGATGGAGAAGCTTGTGCCGCGCGGCGTTTCGTCGTCGGCGGGCTCCGGCATCGCGACGCATCCGTACAGGCTGCTGGTGCCGTTCTCCCCGCTCCACTCGTGCCATTGCGGGAACTGGAACAGAAATGACTTTTGCGCAATGAAGTTGTGCGCCTGGACCGCATCCGAGCCCGCCGGCTCGGGCACGCCCACCAGGTCGGGAAACACGCCGTCGAATTCCCCGGCGTACACGGAGAGCACGCCCGCGATCTGCCGCGATTTGCCGATGCAGACCAGCTCCATCGCCCGCTCGCGGCTCGTACTCAGCGTCGGCAGCAGCAGCGCGATCAGGATCGAGACGATGCCGATGCTCACCAGCAGCTCGATCAGCGAAAAACCGCGCCGAGATCCGCCGAGCTGCGGTTTCATACCGAGCCTCCCGCCGGTAGTCTACAACGACTGCGCTCTGAAAGTAGACTGTTCGGGAAGATCCAGAAGACTGCATCGTTGCCAACGGGTGAAGGAAATCGACATGCCTGTGAGCAGTCGGCTGCTAATGCGCGTGGCCGGTATCCTATCGATGTGCGTGTGTTTCACCGTTGATGGGCAGTCTTGGCATGCACGGGCCATTGACCGCTGGGCAGAGCGTTGGCAGGGTGCTTCGTGCGCCTCATGGGAGTGGACATACACGCTGAACGAGGGGTTGTCCTCGACGCAGAGCGCCGAGACGACGGAGAGGATTACCTCATGCTGGCCGGTCGCGCTGTCTCGCTCCCTTGTACTGGCACCGGAGCGAACAGATGTTTCCGTGATCGGGATCAACCAGATCGAAGGCTTCGCTGACGCGTCGCGGTGGTTCAGGATCGACCGGAACACCGACACCTACACCGTATCGTCGTATGCCGACAAGAACGAAGCCAGGCTCAGGCTGCTTGCGGGCTTTGTGGGTTCCGCGCCGACGATCCTGTCTTCTATGTTGAATTCCGGGGCTGTTCGTGCTGTGGAGGAGGAGATCGAGCCGTCTGCAGGCGGTCATGGGTTCGTGTGGACGCCCTCGGGTCTCCCCGCGATCCGCGCCACGTTTGCCGCGACCGATGACGATACGGCTCGGCTGGAATCGATCATTCATTCATCTCGGCCGTCGTCCGAGACGGTGTATGTCTACACGTATGACGGGCACTCGGCCTACCCGGTCCAGATCGAACGGCGCAGCACGGTCGATCCCGATGCCTTGGGTCGGGTTCTCGGTGAACAGGTGCCGCCCGGTTTCGATCCGGTCCAGAACACAGTCATGCTCCGAACGGGCCTGGACCTTGGTCTCTCTCCGGAGACCCAACTGCTCGATGTCTCGGGCATAACCGGCTACGACGAAGAAACCGGCCGGGTGTACGACGGCGAAGGCAATGTCATCCGCGAGTTCGAGCCGATCAGCAGGCCCGGGACCGGCCGCCGATGGTTCGCGATCTTCCTGTTCGTCGGCCTCGGCAGCCTTGCGCTCGCGGCCGCGGTCTTCATCGTCAAGCGGCTGGCACGATAAAGCCCCCGCTCTGGGCGGGCCCGGTGCAGCTCGCCCTGCTCTTCGCAGTCTCCGATGAGCGGTTGTTGGACTCCAGAACGACAAACGCCCCCGGCATCGGCCGAGGGCGCCGGGTCACGCGAGAAC